>NZ_FKKY02000121.1:0-462 GCF_900079845.1 Aeromonas sp. EERV15
CCTGCGTCTCGAGCTGGCCGAGGACCCAGCGCTCGGTGTCGTTCTTGAACGTCCGCGTGACGTTGAAGGTGAGATCGACGCCGCCCGTCGAGACCTCCTCGGCGCGCACGTTGCCGAACTCGTCGAAGTCCGTCACCTTCGACACCGAGTCGCGCAGCACCGTCGCGCCGTCGCTGCCGCGCTCGATCTCCCGCACGTACGCCTCGATGGACGGCGCCGCGCCGCCCGGGGGCGGATAGACCCCTTGCGCTCGCTTCACCCGGCGCTCGGTCGGCAGCGTGAAGTACGTCGCGCCGTCGTTCGTCGATACGAGCGTCCGCGTCACGTCGACGAACGAGAGCTCGATCTGCTCCGGTCTAGGCTGGCTCGCCAGCCCCGGTGCCCAGCGCAACGTCCGCTGGGCGCTCCCGGCGAAGGGAAAGACCTGCAGCTCATCGTCGAAGGTGACGTGGTCGTAGACGT
>NZ_FKKY02000094.1:0-488 GCF_900079845.1 Aeromonas sp. EERV15
CCGCCCGAGGGCTGCGTGTTCCACCCGCGCTGCCGCAGGGCCGAGGAGGGCAGGTGCGACGTGGACATCCCGCCGCTCGAGGAGCTCGTCCCCGGCAGCGGCCACCGCGTGGCGTGCTGGCACCCGGAGGTCGAGTGACGGCGGCGCGCCGGCGCATCGTGGGATGAGCCGGGCCAGCCGCTGCTCCGTGCGTCGAGATGGCGCCCGGAAGAGCTGCCCTGCCGGGAGTGGCGCCCCGTGAGCGCAGCCGCTCCCCTCTCCGCCACGGCTCAAATTGGCACAATCGAAGATCCAGTGTGTCACGAGCCAGGGGCGCTTCTGCGGGGAGCTGCGCTTGCTGCGTGAGGCATCCCTCTTGCTGGACGCCCCTCGCCACCGCGCGCGAGGTTCGGTGGCGGAGCGACGAGGTGATGGGATGACGAGCGACGTACTTCGCGTGCTGGCGGCAGCCCTGCTGTCTGGTGCGTGCCTGATGGGATGCAAGGACA
>NZ_FKKY02000022.1:0-96149 GCF_900079845.1 Aeromonas sp. EERV15
GTTCGACTTCTTATTGCTAAGAAATCGTCTTGGTCACTTCACCAGACATTGAAAATCAAAAATTAATTTTGATGCTCGATGCTGTGAGTGCCCACACAGATTGCTTGATTCAAATTGTTAAAGAGCGTTGCGCTTGTCGCGCTGAGGAGGCGTATAATACGCTTCTCACTTCGAGAGTCAAGCGATTGTTTTCGCTTTTCTTTCGGCGCCCACTTCATTAAGAAGCTAGCTCATCAGTCCGGCGTGTTCCGCCGTGCTGGTAGGGGCGCATTATAGGGAGCCACGCCGGGATGACAAGGGCTTTTTGCAGAAATGCATTCGTTTGCTGAAAAAGCGAACTGAACACCCCAAAATAGCCTCTTGGCACCTCTTTTACGCCGCTTTTTTGCTCAACTCTTCGCTTTGTGCCCGGATATAGTTGACCCAGCTGGTTGCCTTCTGTTGCCAGTTATCCTGTTGCTGCAGCTCACGGGCCAGCTCCAGCGCCTGGGCATACTGCTCCTTATTAAGGTGTGCCTGCACCAGCAATGCTTTGGCGCGATTGCCTTGCTCGCCTTTTACCGACTTGATGGCAGCAAGCTGGGTCATGGCGGCATCTGTCTTGCCCTGTTGCAGCAGCAGTTCAGCGGCGCGCATGGCGGCTTTGGGCTGACCGTGCTGGTTTGCCAGTAATTGCCAGCTATCGACCGCTTGTGACCACTCCCGGGCACCTTCCCACAATTGGGCCAGCAGTTGGCGGTTTTCAGCACTTTGCTTCATCTGTCCCTTGGTCATGGCCGCTTCCAGCAAACGGGCACCACGATAAGGCAGCCCTTGCCAGGCATAGAGGCGGATCAGTTGATTGCGAGCTGACCCATCATCCATCACTTTTCTGTCGATGGCGGTCTGCAGCAATGCCAGCGCCTGATCGCCGCGCTTGGCGGAGAGGTTGAGCGATACCGCCTGTTGCCACCATTTGCTCTCTGTCGGCTCGTGACGGATCAGCTCGGCCGCCTGATCCGCTGCCACGCCATAACGTTGCTGAGCGGTGAGGGCGGAGAGACGAATAATGGCGGCCTGCTTCTGCCAACCCTTCTTCAACAACTGTTCGCTCTGGCTGGAGGCATCACCGTACTGCTTGTTGTGGTAATAGAGGCCGGCCAGACGCAGGCGCAACGCATCGTCTTGCTTGAGCGCCAGCGCCGCCTTGTAACTGGCGATGGCACCGGACCAGTTGGATTGCTGGGCCTGAATATCGCCGCGCAGTCGCAGCAGCTGAAGCTGTTGCTGCTCGGGCCACTCTTTATAGGCAAGGGCTTGTTCGACGTAACGGCTCGCCTGAGCAGTCTGTTGCAGATTGGCCGCCAGCGAGGCTTGCAGCTGGGCCAGCCAGGCACGCTCGGCATCGCTATTTGGCTTGAGACCGGACGCCTTGCTCTGGGCCTGTTGCCACTGGCCGGACTGATAGAGCTTCATCACGGGTTCAAGCTGGCGAGAGAAGTGAGGGCTAACCTCCATCGCCAGACAGGCTTGGCTGACCAGGGCCAGCAGACAGATCCAGATCCGCAACATTGTTATGACTCCAGTTTGAATTTGAGCGTGATGACCTGCACCAGCTTGTCGCTGGCGCCCGGCCTTGGCTGATAGCGCCACTTGTTGATCGCCTGAATGGCTGCCCGCTCGAACTGACGCTTGGGCTTGGCCTCAACGACCTCTACATCCTGTACTCGTCCTTCCGCATCTACGCTGAAGCGCAGGGTCACGGCGCCTTCGATCCCCGCCTGCTGGGCACGATAGGGGTAAACCGGCTCGATCCGTTGCAACGGCATCAGCATGTCACCAACGCCAATGCCAGTTCCCTGCTGCTGACCGTGGTAGTTGCCACTCAATACCGGTGCGGTACTGGTCGCCACACCGGGGGCATAGACCTGCACCGCGCTGAGGCTGGAAACCAGATCCAGACTCGGCTCAACGGCCGCCAAGGGAGCCGCGGCAGGCATCGGCAGCGGTGTCGAGGCCAATGCCGCGGGAGGCTCTGGCAGAGGTTCAGGCTCCTGCGGCACCGGACGCTCGCGCACCTGCACCTCGGTCACCTCGTTCTGCATATTGATGACGATGGGCTTCTGTTCGCTCGCCACCTTCTCGCCCCGGGGCGGTTCAACCAGCGTGGCCATAAACAGCAGGATGCCCAGACTGAGGGCAATCCCCAGCCCCAGGCTCATCAGCTTGTATTTCATTTCGGCGCCACCGCCACGGCGATATTGGCGATACCCGCCGCCTTGGCCTCATCCATCACCCGCACCACCTTGCCGTGGGGCACCCGCTCGTCGGCCTGGATCACCAGACTGGCATCGGGTTGCTCCGCCAGCAGACGGGCAATGGTGGCCTGCACCCGCTCCACATCGATCTGCTTGCGGTCGAGGAAGATCTGACCCTGAGCCCCGATCGCCAGCATGATGCTGGAAGATTTCTGCGCCTTGGCCTGACTGGCCTGAGGTCTGTGTACCTCAAGCCCGGCTTCGCGCACGAAGGAGGTGGTGACAATAAAGAAGATCAGCATGATGAACACGATATCCAGCATGGGGGTCATGTCGATCTGCACTTCGTCACGCTGGCGTTTGGATTGCCGTCTCATTGCATTACCTTCTCTTCTCGCAGGCCGTCCCGGGTCTTGGCCAGCGCACGCTTGGCCTGACTCTCGAGCCGACTGAGTAACAACACGCCGGAGAGCGCCACCACCATGCCTGCCATGGTGGGGATAGTGGCGCGGGAGATCCCGCCCGCCATGCTCTCCGGGTTAAAGCGGTTGGCCGCGGCCAACGCATCGAATACGCCGATCATGCCGGTCACAGTGCCCAGCAACCCCAGCATGGGACAGAGCACCACCAGGGTGCGGATGAAGATCAGATGACGGTTCAGTTCCAGCTCCGCCTGCGCCAGCCAGCGACTGCGGATCGCCCGGGCGTGCCAGCTATGGCGCTCGCCGCGAGCCTGCCAGCGGCCGAGCAGCTGTTGCTGCAAGGGGCCGAAACCCAGATTGAGGTAGAGCAGCCGCTCGATCATCAAAATCCACATCAGCACCAGCAGAGCCAGAATGACCCAGAGCACCGGGCCGCCACGGCCCATGAAGCTCTGCAGCTGCTGCCAGATGTCGAGCATCATGCTGCTCGCTCCATCCCGCCGTTATTGCGCTCGGCACGCTCGGCCAGAATGCCGGCCACCTGCTGCTCCAGCACATTGGAGAGCTCGGTGAAGCGGGACTGCAGTAGGCTGTGGGCCAGGATCAGCGGAATGGCCGCTACCAGACCCTGTACAGTGGTGACCAGCGCCATGGAGATGCCGCCCGCCATGATCTTGGGATCGCCGGTACCAAACTGGGTGATGGCCTGGAAGGTGCCGATCATCCCGGTCACTGTACCGAGCAGACCCAGCATGGGGGCGATGGCAGCGATCACCTTGACCATGCCGATGCCACGCTCCATGCGAGGGGTCTCCTGCAGGATCGCCTCATCAAGACGCAGCTCGAGGGTCTCCATGCTCAGCTCGGGGTGCTTGTCCGCCACCGTCAGCACCCGACCGAGGGCGTTGTCGGCATGATATTCGCCGCTCTTGAGCTGGCGACGCACTCGCGACAGTTCACGGGAGAGGCTCCACAGTCGTACCGCAGCAATGCCTAAACCGATGGCAGCCAGCAGCACGATAATGGCGCCAACCTGACCACCTTGTTGTACCTGCTGCCAGAAGGTGGGCGCCTGTGCCAGCATCGCCAGCAGAGTGCCATGAGCAGGATCCAGCGGCAGCGCTTCCCCTTCCTGACCCTGATACGCCGCGACTGCAGAGAGCACGCCGCCGGACAGACCTAGTACCGGGCTCAAACCTTCGGCGGTCGGCTGCAGGAAGCCGTCGCTCCCCAGCAGGGCAAAACTGCCAACCCGGGTCAGCGCCTGCTCGCTGGCAGCCCCCTGGGCATCGAGCACCTTGCCGTTGAACTGGGCAATCCGGCCAGATTCACGGATCTCTTGCAGCAGGGTGGCGGGCAGCAGGGCGAGGGCGGCGCGATCCGGCACCTGTTTATCCTGTGCCATGGCTTTCAGCGGGGCGAGACGCTCCGGGTACTGGCCCTCGACGGCGGATTCGCTCAGCAGCTTGACTGCATCGCTGGCACCCTGACGGGTGACCGCGAAGATCTCGTTCATGTCGCCGGAGGCTTGCTCCCACCGGGCGTTGAGCTCGACCAGCTGCTTCTCGTTGCTGGCGAACTTGCCGGCCAGCTCCTTGCTCAGGCGCTGGGCCTCGGCCAGTCTGGCGCGGGCAGTGCCGAGCTCCTTGGCAACGGTCGCCAAATCTTGCTGAGCCTGCTGTTCGCGAGCCTGTTCCTGCTGCTGCCACTCATCGGCGACAGCGGCGTTGACACCGCAGGAGAGGGCAATAAGGAGGGGGAACCACTTCATGGTGACTCTCATGATTGGGCCTCCTGACTGCGGCTGACAGAGAGGGGGACATTGAGCAACTGGGGAACTTTCTTGTCGGCGGCCACATCCATCGCCTCGGCGATGGGGGAGAGCCACTGGCTGTCGAGGGCTTGCCACTGCTTCGCCTCGGTAGACCAGCGCCATGCCTGACTGCGATCGGCGGTCATCGCCAACAGGGAGACACGACCCAGCGCCAGCACATCGACCCGACGCGGGGCACCATCCAGCTCCAGCTCGGCGGAATAGCTGTCCATCCGGCTGCCATATTCGGCCTCGATCTGATAGGCCTGCAGCAACTGACGGAATTTCTCAGCCTCGCTCACGTCCGCGCGGGCCAGCGTCGCGTTCAACTGTTCAACCCGCGCCAAGCGATCTTCCCGGCGCAGCGGGATGTCGTTTTGCACCAGCTGTTCCAATTCTGCCTGCATTTGCAGCATCAGCGGGATCAAGCCCTGACGGGTCTCTTGCACCGCTTCCAACTGCTGACTCAATTTGCCCAGCTCATTTTGCTGATCGGCCACCAGAGATTGCATGTAGCGGTTGTAGGCGTCGAGGTCGCGCAGTTGCAGCTGGGCATTTTGCAGCTCCAGTCGTGCGGCAACGGCGGCATCGGCGGCTTTTTCCACCCGCTGCTGGGAGGCTTTCCCGGCAGCTATGCTGTTGTTAAGAGCGGGAGCAACCAGCTCATCCCCGATGGCAGCAAAGTGGACTAACAGTGGCAGCAGAGCCACACCCCATAAATTGTTCATTGAAACGCATCTTATTAATGATAACTATTATCATTATCTCAAATGCAGCGCAGACTGGCAACGAGAGGATTTCCTTGGCCTTTATGCACAAAAACAGGATAATTTTTAAGCAGGCACGGAATAAGTGGCGCCAATAGCCACCACACAAATATAAATAACGAGAAAAATCTTTTCGATCAGTGTGATAGAGATCGAAAAAGGAGAAAGTAATGCTCAACGATGCGATCTGGGAACATATAGACAAGTTCACCAAGGCAACTAAAACCAGCGATATCCAACAGCTGCTGGAAGGCTTCAGTCATCAAATGGGCTTTGATTACTTTCGTCTGCTGATTATTTTTCCCATCAGCATGCAGAAATCCCATGTAGCGCTGTTCAATAACTGCCCGGTGGCTTGGTTTGACGCCTACAGCGAGAATCAGTATCTGACTCAGGATCCAGTGGTCTATCTGGGGCTGAAACAGACCCAGCCGATCTTCTGGAACAAGCTCGACTGCGACTCACCCTGGCTACCCAGCGCCAGCCGCGACGTGATGAATCTGGCGGCCGATTTCGGAGTGCGCAATGGCGTCTCCTTTCCGCTGCACACCCCGCAGGGGGAGCACGGCATCCTGTCATTCATCACCAAGGACAAATCCAACTCCGACCTGATGTTTGAAAATGTCCCGCTGCTGTCGTTTTGCGCCAGCTACATCTTCAACTCCGCGCTGCAACTGATCAAAAGCAGACCGGATATGATGAAATACCTGACCGAACTGTCGGATCGGGAGAAGGAGTGCCTGTTCTGGGCCAGTGAGGGCAAGACCTCCTGGGAGATCGCCACCATCCTCGGTATCAGTGAGCGGACGGTCAACTTTCACCTGACCCAGGTGACCAACAAGACCGACTCGAAAAACCGCAGTCAGGCCATCGCCAAAGGGATCACCAGCGGCATCATAGTGCCCTCCCTCGACGAGGTAACCATCACCAACCTGCGGCTGTCGTAACCCTCAGCCGAAACAAAAAGAGCCGCAATTGCGGCTCTTTTTCATTTCAGAAAGTTACTTATCAGATAGTGACTTACTCAACGGTCACCGATTTTGCCAGATTGCGCGGCTGGTCGACGTCAGTCCCCTTGATCAGGGCAACGTGGTAGGAGAGCAGCTGCAGCGGCACGGTATAGACGATGGGGGCGATCACCTCTTCCACATGGTTGAGGTTCATGACCCGCATGGTCTCGTCGCTCTTGAAGCCGGTATCGGCATCGGCGAACACGTAGAGGATACCGCCACGGGCGCGCACCTCTTCCACGTTGGACTTGAGCTTCTCCAGCAGATCGTTGTTCGGCGCCACCACAATGATGGGCATCTCGGCATCGATCAGCGCCAGCGGGCCGTGCTTCAGCTCGCCAGCCGCGTAAGCTTCGGCGTGGATATAGGAGATCTCTTTGAGCTTGAGCGCCCCCTCCATGGCGATGGGGTACTGGCTGCCACGGCCGAGGAACAGGCTGTGCTGCTTGTCGGCAAACTCTTCGGCCAGGGTTTCGATATCCTTGGCCAGCGCCAGGCTCTCTTTAATACGCAATGGCAGGGCTTGCAGTGCCTTGACCAGCTCGGCTTCGGCAGCCGCACTCAGGTGACCACGGCAGTGACCGACCGAGGCCACCAGCATCAGCAGGCCAGCCAGCTGGGTGGTGAACGCCTTGGTGGAGGCTACGCCGATTTCGGCACCGGCACGGGTCATAAAGGCCAGATCCGATTCACGCACCAGCGAGGAGCCCGGCACGTTGCAGATGGCCAGCGAGCTCATGTAACCGGACTCCTTGGCCAGACGCAGTGCCGCCAGAGTATCGGCGGTCTCGCCACTCTGGGAAAGAGTCACCAGCAGGCTGTTGGGACGCACCACGGATTTGCGGTAGCGGAACTCGGAGGCGATCTCCACATCGCAGGAGACGCCAGCGATCTCTTCGAACCAGTAGCGGGCCACCATGCCGGAGTTGTAAGAGGTACCACAGGCGACGATCTGCACGTGCTCGACCTTGTCGAAGATGGCGCGGGCACCGTTGCCGAAGGATTCGACCACCACGTGATCGCTGCCCAGACGCCCTTCCAGGGTATTGGTGATCGCCTTGGGCTGCTCATAGATCTCTTTGAGCATGTAGTGGCGGTATTCGCCCTTGTCACCAGCATCGTGGGAGAGCTCGGACTCCTGCTCTTCGCGCACCACGGCGTTGCCGTTGGTATCGAAGATGTGTACATCGCGACGGGTCACCTCGGCCACATCACCCTCTTCCAGGAAGATGAAACGGCGGGTCACCGGCAGCAGCGCCATCTGATCGGAGGCGATAAAGTTCTCGCCGATGCCACGGCCAATCACCAGCGGTGAACCGGAGCGGGCAACCACAACGCGGCTGTCGTCGCGGCTGTCCATCACGACTGTACCGTAGGCACCGCGCAGCTGCTTCACCGCAATCTGCATGGCCACCAGCAGGCTGGGGGCGCTCTTCAGCTCGTGATGCACCAGGTGGGCAATCACCTCGGTGTCGGTGTCGGAGCTGAACACATAACCCAACCCTTGCAGCTCGGCCCGCAGCTCTTCGTGGTTCTCGATGATGCCGTTGTGCACCACCACGATATGGTCGGAGACGTGGGGGTGGGCGTTGCGCTCGGAGGGTTCGCCATGGGTCGCCCAGCGGGTATGGGCAATACCGGTGCCACCGTGGACGGACTGCTCGTCGAGCGCCTTGGCCAGCTCGGCCACCTTGCCCAGACGGCGAACCCGCTGCAGCGGCTGGTTGGCGCTGAACACCGCCACACCGGCGGAGTCATAACCGCGGTACTCCAGACGGCGCAGGCCCTCTACCAGAATTTCAGCCACATCACGTTGGGCTACAGCCCCGACGATGCCACACATACACTTCTCCTTGAGATGCAAAAACGTTGATTCGGTTATGTTCCGTGCTCTGTATCAGCAGGTAAGCGGGGCACAGATAAGCTGGATGCCCTGAGCCTGAATATGTTCTCTGGCTTCGCTGGCCAAACCATCATCGGTGATGACGGTCTGAATGCTGGACCAGGGCAGTTCGAGATTGGGGATCTTGCGGCCGATCTTTTCCGACTCGACCATCACAATCACCTCCCGCGACACCTCGGCCATCACCCGCGACAGGCCCACCAGCTCGTTAAAGGTAGTGGTGCCACGCTCCGGGTCGATGCCATCGGCACCGATAAAGAGCTGGTCGAAGTCGTAAGATCGCAGCACCTGTTCCGCCACCTGACCCTGAAAGGATTCGGAGTGAGGGTCCCAAGTGCCACCGGTCATTAACAGGGTAGGCTCATTTTCCAGCTCGCGCAGGGCACCGGCCACATTGAGGGAGTTGGTCATCACGATGAGGCCGCGCTTGTTGCCCAGCATGGGGATCATGGCGCTGGTAGTGCTGCCGCTGTCGATGATGATGCGATTGTGATCGCGGATCCGCTCGGCTGCAGCTCGGGTAATGGCTAACTTTCGGTTCGAAACTTGTTCGGGATTGGCCTCGACCACCATCTCGCTCGGCAGAGGGACCGCGCCACCGTAACGGCGCAGCAGCAGGCCGCCGGTCTCCAGTACCGCCAAATCTTTACGGATGGTCACTTCAGAGGTAGCAAAGTGTTTGGCGAGGGCGTCGACACTCACTTCACCCTGCTCTTGTACCAGGGTCACTATGGTGTGGCGGCGTTGTTGAGTATTACGTTTGGTCATTTTTAAGTTTCGATTCGAAAGAGCATCGAAATATTAGCCTCTTTTTCGGAAAAATAAAACAGCAAATAGGATCCGATTTGGTTCGATGCCAGAATGGGGGGCCAATTTGCGACGAGGATGCCATGCAAAAGAGAGTCATCTGGCTGGTGGAGGATGAGGCCAGCATCGCCGACACCCTGATTTACGCCCTGCAAACCGACGGGTTTGAGGTGGAGTGGTTCATGCTGGGCCAACAACTGCTGACACGACTGGAACAGACGCGACCCGACTTCCTGATCCTCGATGTGGGGCTGCCCGACATCAGCGGCTTCGAACTATGCAAGCAGGTGAGGGCGCTGACCGATATTCCCCTGATGTTCCTCACCGCCCGCAGCGAGGAGATAGACCGGCTGATCGGGCTGGAGATAGGGGCCGATGACTATGTGGCCAAACCCTTCTCGCCACGGGAAGTGTGTGCCCGGGTGCGGGTCATCCTGCGCCGCAGCCAACCCGTCGCCCCCCAACCCAGCGCCCTGCTGGTGCTGGATGAGGAGCGGGCCCGCATCCATTTTCGCGGCCAGCCACTGGCCCTCACCCGTTACGAATATCTGCTGCTCAAGACCCTGATGCAGGCACCGGGGCGGGTCTACTCCCGCCAGCAGCTGATGGATCTGGTGTGGCAGGATGCGGAGGAGAGTCTGGATCGCACCGTCGATACTCATATCAAGACCATCCGCGCCAAGCTGCGCGAGCATGATCCCGAGGCCAATCTGATCCTCACCCATCGTGGACTGGGCTACAGCCTGGAGCTGGCATGAGACTCGGGCTGCAACTGCTGTGCGGCCTGCTGCTGATCTTCGCGCTGGCCGCCTGGTTCGTGCTGGAGATCTTCGTCGAGGAGATCAAACCCGGGGTGCGCAGCGCCACCGAGGATACTCTTGTCGACATGACCCAGCTGCTGGCGCCGCTGGCGCTGGATGATCTGCAAGAGGGCAATATGATGAACGGGCGGTTGGCCAGCGCCTTCGCCCGCCTCAACCAGAATCCCATCAATGCGATGATCGATGGCCATCTCAAGCAGCAAGCGGAGTACCGCATCTATGTCACTGACCGGCAGGGCATGGTGATTTACGACTCCGACGGCACGGATCTGGGCAAGGATTACTCGCGCTGGAACGATGTCTACCGCACCCTGCGCGGCCAGTATGGCGCCCGCAGCACCCGCACCGATCCCGACGATGCCGCCAGTTCGACCATGTATGTGGCGGCGCCGCTGCGGGAAGGGGCCCAAATCATCGGCTCCCTCACCGTCGCCAAGCCCAACCGCACCCTGATGCCCGCCATCGAGCGGGGGGAGCAGGAGCTGCTGCGGGCCGGTGGCCAGATGCTGCTCATCTCGCTGCTGATCGGCAGCCTGCTGGTGTGGTGGCTAAACCGATCTATCGGCAAGCTGGTGCACTACGCCGACTCGGTCAGCAAGGGGGAGGCGGCACCGCTGCCACGGCTACACACCGTCGAGCTGGATCGGCTCGGCCGCTCGCTGGAGACCATGCGCCACCAGCTTGATGGCAAAAGCTACATCGAGGACTACGTCCACAGCCTGACCCACGAGCTGAAGAGCCCGCTCGCCGCCATTCGCGGGGCAGGGGAGATTTTGGCCGAAACGCCGCCCCCCGAGGTCGCCAAACGGTTTATCGGCAACATCAATCTGGAAACCGCCCGCATGCAGCAGCTGATCGAGCGAATGCTGCAACTGGCACGACTGGAGTCGGGGCAGGGGTTGGATCGCCAGTCGGTGGAACCGGCAAAACTGGGCAAGCGCACCCTCGATGCTCGCCAGATCATCGCCCAGCGCCGCCAGGTCGAGTTGGTGGCCGAACTGGCCAGCGCGCCAAAACAGAAGTGGGATCCGCTGCTGGTGGAGCAGGCCATCGGCAACCTGCTGGACAACGCCATCGACTTCTCTCCCGCCAACGGGCAGGTCACCCTGAGCGGCAGCCTGCAAGAAGAGGGTTACTGTTTTCGGGTCACCGACAGCGGCCCCGGTATTCCCGACTACGCCTTGCCACGGATCTTCGAGCGCTTCTACTCGTTGCCGCGCCCGGACAAGGGCAAGAGCAGCGGTCTGGGGCTCAGTTTTGCCCATGAAGTGGCCCACCAGCATGGTGGCCGCCTGACCCTGAGCAACCGGCCGGAAGGGGGCGCGCTGGCGGAACTCTGGCTGCCGTTCACCTAGTCACCTCCCCGCAACTTCACATTCCCCACACAAAGCGGCGTTAAACTGCCGCCTTATCTTATTGATTAGCCTCATCCATTTGCTCAAGGAAATGCTATGTCCCGCCTGCTTCTCTCCAGCCTGCTGGCCACCGGTCTGCTCGTAGCCCTGCCAGCCTCCGCCGCTCGCAGCTGCTTTCTCTATGCTGACGGCAACGGCCAGACCCTCTCCAGCGAAGGGGATTGCTCCAGCCAGCTGCCGCCCGCGTCCACCTTCAAGATCCCGTTGGCGCTGATGGGTTACGACAGCGGTTTTCTGGTGGATGAAGAACATCCGGCACTGCCTTACAAACCGAGCTATGACGGCTGGCTGCCCGCCTGGCGTGAAACCACCACCCCGCGCCGCTGGGAAACCTACTCGGTGGTCTGGTTCTCCCAACAGATCACCGAATGGCTGGGGATGGAGCGCTTCCAGCAATACGTCGACCGTTTCGACTACGGCAACCGGGATCTTTCCGGCAATCCGGGCAAGCATGACGGCCTGACCCAGGCCTGGCTCAGCTCCAGCCTCGCCATCAGCCCGGAGGAGCAGGCCCGCTTCCTCGGCAAGATGCTCAGTGGCAAGCTGCCGGTCTCGGCGCAAACCCTGCAGTACACCGCCAATATCCTCAAGGTGAACGAGATCGACGGCTGGCAGATCCACGGCAAGACCGGCATGGGCTACCCGAAGAAGCTGGATGGCAGCCTCAACCGCGATCAGCAGATCGGCTGGTTCGTCGGCTGGGCCAGCAAACCGGGCAAGCAGCTGATCTTCGTCCATACCGTGGTGCAGAAACCCGGCAAGCAGTTCGCCTCCCTCAAGGCGAAAGAAGAGGTGCTGGCCGCCTTGCCCGGAAAATTGAAAACCCTGTAATTCCCCCAGAAACCGGCGCAATGCCGGTTTTTTTATCCCCCTTCACCACCACTTCACACAAGCCCATCACCCCTTCACGTCGCGCAGACAAACTCGCTCCATCCAACAAGGAGACGTGTCATGGTCAAACAGATATTCACCCACAAGATCTTTCTGCTGCTGTTGCTCAGCCTGCTGTTGATGGTACCAGTGCAATCCATCATGGAGCTGAACCGGGAGCGTCAGGCTTACCGCAGTCAGGCCATTCACAGCATCATGGCCAGCAGCAGCGGCCCGCAACGGCTGATGGGGCCGATCATAGTGCAGCCCTATACCCGCTCGGTGACGGTCGAGCAGGAGGGCAAGCGCTTCGTCCGTCAGGAGCAGATCTACCGCTACCTACTGCCGGAGCAGCTGGATATCAAGGCCAACATGGAGGTGACCCCGCGCAAGCTGGGCATCTATCAGGCGCAGGTCTACCAGACCCGGCTCACCCTCTCGGGCCGCCTGCCCACCCGACAGAGTCTGCTGGATAACGCGACCTCACCGCTTGATGAAGCGGCCGAGCTGGTGGCGGCTAAACCCTACCTCAGTCTGGTGCTCTCCGATGCCCGCGGTATCAACAGCGTCCCCGAGCTGCAGCTCGGCACACAGCGGATCCCGTTTGCCCCCGGCGCCCGCCTTGGTGACGCACTGGCGGGTATCCATGCCCCGCTCGACAGCCTGCCCCAACAGGATGGCACCTTTCATCTGGAGCTCAATCTGCAGGGGATGAACGCCCTCGACATAGTACCGCTGGGTAAGGAGAGCACCCTGCTGCTGGCGGGCAACTGGCCCCATCCCAACTTTATCGGCGACTTTCTGCCGGGCAGTCGTACCCTGAGCTCGCAAGGGTTTGAGGCCAACTGGCAAACCAGCTGGTTCGCCAGCGACATGGAGACTCGCTTTAACCGGATGATGAACGGGGGCGATAGCAATCTCTCCACCTTCAGCGTCAGTCTGGTGCAGCCGGTGGATCACTATCAGCTCAACGAGCGGGCGGCCAAATATGCCCTGCTGTTTATCGGCCTCACCTTTATCAGCTTCTTCATGTTCGAGCTGCTCAAGGGGCTGCGGGTCCACCCGATCCAGTACGCGCTGGTGGGCATGGGGCTGGCCATCTTCTATCTGGTGCTGCTGGCGCTGACCGAACACCTCGGCTTTGGCTGGGCCTATCTGGTGGCCGCGCTGGCCAGCGTGCTACTCAACGGCTTCTATCTGAGCCATGTGTTGGGCGGCCCGAAACAGGGGATCGGCTTCGCGGCGCTGCTCGGGCTGGTCTATGCCATCCTCTACAGCCTGCTGCAGGCCGAAGAGATCGCCTTGCTGCTCGGCGCCCTGCTGCTGTTCGCCACCCTGGCGCTGATCATGATGCTGACCCGCAAGCTCGACTGGTATCAGGTGATGGACTACAGCGCCCCCACCACCACATGGGCGGCCCCCCAACCATCGAGCAGTGACACCAGCCATCAGCTATAAGCCAAAAGCCAAAAAAAAACCGGCGCCATCAGGCGCCGGTTCTATTTTATTGATCGGGCATCACTTCTTCTTGACCGGGCGAGCCCAGTTTTTGATGTGACGCTGAGGCACCCGGGTGATCACCAGCTCGTTCTCGGCTACATCCTTGGTGATAGTGGAACCCGCCCCCAGGGTCGCGCCCTTGCCAATACGTACCGGCGCCACCAGCTGGGTATCGGAACCCACGAACACATCATCCTCGATGATGGTCTGGAACTTGTTCACGCCGTCGTAGTTGCAGGTGATGGTACCGGCACCAATATTCACTTTGGCACCCACCTCGGCATCCCCCAGATAGGTGAGGTGACCACACTTGGAACCAACCCCCAGCCGGGATTTCTTCATCTCGACAAAGTTACCGACGTGGGCATCCTGCTCCAGCACGGCGCCCGGACGCAGACGGGCAAACGGGCCGACCGAGCACTGATCGGCAATCTGGGCACCTTCGATGACAGAGTAGGGCTTCACCTCGGTGTGATCGCCAATGACGCAATCCTTCAGCACGGCACCGGCACCGATACGCACATGATTGCCCAAGACGACCTTGCCTTCGATGATGACGTTGACGTCGATCACCACCTCTTCACCGATCTCAAGAGTACCGCGCAGATCGAAGCGAGCCGGATCGATCAGGGTGACACCGGCGATCATCAGCTTCTCAGCCTGCATCTGCTGGTAGCTGCGCTCAAGGGCAGCCAGCTGCACCCGGTTGTTGGCCCCTTCCACCTCGGCAGCATGATCCGGATGTACCGCTGCAATCGGGCAGCCATCGCCGTGCGCCATGGCGATCACGTCGGTCAGATAGAACTCGCCCTGAGCATTCTTGTTGTCCAGACGCGACAGCCAGCTGCGCAGCTGACCGCCGTTGGCCACCAGCACGCCGGTGTTCACTTCGCGGATAGTCAGTTGCTCGGCGTTGGCATCTTTCTGTTCGACGATACCGACCACCTGACCGTTTTCACGGACGATGCGGCCATAGCCGGTGGGGTTGTCCAGCACCACAGTCAGCAGCGCCATGCCATCGCTTGCCTTGGCAGCCAGCAGTCGTTGCAGGGTCTCTGGCTGGATCAGCGGGGTATCGCCGTAGAGCACCAGCACGTCGTCTTCATCCTTCCAGAACGGGATGGCCTGGGCGACGGCGTGACCGGTACCCAGCTGCTGCGCCTGCAGCACCCAGTTCACGTCGGCGGCTACGATCCGCTCTTGCAGCAGCTCGGCACCGTGGCCATAAACCAGATGCAGCTGCTCGGCACCGACCTGACGGGCGGTATCGATCACATGGGAAACCATGGGTTTGTTGGCTACCGGGTGCAGCACCTTGGGCAGAACGGAACGCATACGGGTACCTTTACCCGCAGCCAGGATCACGACGTTGAGGGACATAAATTGGCCTTTGGAACATGAGAAATACTCGGCGGAGTCTATCGAACGGGTAAAAAAAAAGCGACCCGAAGGTCGCTTTTTACATCACCGTTATTAGCGGTAATTCTTTTTGACGATATCGATAACCCGCAATTGGGCCATCGCCTTGGCCAGCTCGGTGGCGGCCTGGGCGTAGTCGATATCACCATGGGAGCTGTGGATCCGCTCTTCGGCTGCGCGCTTGGCTTCCTGGGCTTTCGCCTCATCCAAGTCGTCAGCACGAATCGCGGTGTCCGCCAGCACGGTCACGGATTCAGGTTGTACTTCCAGCATACCGCCGGAGATGTACAGCACCTCTTCAGTTCCGTTCTGCTTCACCAAGCGGACCAGGCCCGGCTTGATGGCAGTCAGCAACGGAGCATGACCGTGGCGGAGACCCAACTCACCTTCGGAGCCTGATACCTGAGCAGTTTGCACGCGACCGGAAAACAGTTTTCCTTCGGCGCTCACCACATCCAGGTGAAAGGAGATCATCTCTGCCATGGGCCCTCCTGTCGAGGCTTACAGTTTCTTGGATTTCTCGACGACTTCGTCGATACCGCCAACCATGTAGAACGCCTGCTCGGGCAGATCGTCATACTCGCCTTTCAGGATGCCCTGGAAACCACGGATGGTCTCTTTCAGCGGCACGTATTTACCCGGAGAACCGGTAAACACTTCTGCTACGAAGAACGGCTGGGACAGGAAACGCTCGATCTTACGGGCACGGGCTACGGTCAGTTTGTCTTCTTCTGACAGTTCATCCATACCCAGGATGGCGATGATGTCCTTCAGCTCTTTGTAGCGCTGCAGTACGGTTTGAACGCCACGAGCGGTCTCGTAGTGCTCTTTGCCAACTACCAGCGGATCCAGCTGACGAGAGGTAGAGTCCAGCGGGTCAACGGCCGGGTAGATACCCAGTGCCGCGATCTGACGGGACAGTACAACTGTCGCATCCAGGTGGGCGAAGGTGGTCGCCGGAGACGGGTCAGTCAAGTCATCCGCAGGAACGTAAACGGCCTGAACGGAGGTGATGGAACCGGTCTTGGTGGAGGTGATACGTTCTTGCAGAACACCCATCTCCTCGGCCAAAGTCGGCTGGTAACCTACTGCGGAAGGCATACGGCCCAGCAGTGCGGATACTTCAGTACCGGCCAGGGTGTAACGGTAGATGTTGTCCACGAAGAACAGCACGTCACGACCTTCGTCACGGAACTTCTCGGCCATGGTCAGGCCGGTCAGCGCCACGCGCAGACGGTTTCCGGGCGGCTCGTTCATCTGACCGTAAACCAGAGATACTTTGTCCAGTACGTTGGACTCCATCATCTCGTGGTAGAAGTCGTTACCCTCACGGGTACGCTCACCGACACCGGCGAATACAGAGTAACCACTGTGTTCGATCGCGATGTTACGGATCAGCTCCATCATGTTTACGGTTTTGCCTACACCGGCACCACCGAACAGACCCACTTTACCACCCTTGGCGAACGGGCATACCAGGTCGATAACCTTGATGCCGGTCTCCAGCAGATCGTTGCTGTTGGACTGATCTTCGTAGCTGGGAGCAGCGCGGTGGATAGACCAACGCTCTTCTTCACCGATCGGACCTTTTTCGTCGATTGGCTCGCCCAGTACGTTCATGATCCGACCCAGAGTCGATACACCGACCGGCACCTGGATGGATTTACCGCTATTCATTACTTCCAACCCACGACGCAGACCGTCGGAGGAGCCCATAGTGATGCAACGAACGACGCCGCCACCGATCTGCTGCTGAACTTCCAGCACCAGACCCTGACCTTGACCTTCGCTGACGACTGTCACTGCATCGTACACCTGGGGCACGGCATTCTGCGGGAACTCGATGTCCACCACAGCGCCGATGATTTGGACGATGAAACCGTTACTCATGTCAAATCCTCTAAACCTTTGATAACCCTTGCCTTACACCGCAGCAGCACCGGATACGATCTCTGTAAGTTCCTGGGTAATACTGGCCTGACGGGCCTTGTTGTACACCAGTTGCAGATCGTTAATCAGGTTGCCGGCGTTGTCAGTCGCGGCTTGCATGGCAACCATTCGGGCTGCCTGTTCACTTGCCAAGTTTTCCACTACCCCCTGGTACACCTGGGACTCGACGTAGCGAATCAGCAGGGTATCCAGCAGTTGCTTGGGATCCGGCTCATAGAGGTAATCCCAGTGGTGTTTCTTGGCGAGCTTGCTGTCTTCAGTTATGGGCAAAGGCAGCAGTTGATCGACTCGTGGTTGCTGCACCATGGTGTTGACGAACTTGTTGTACACCAGATACAGCTTGTCAATCTCACCGTTGTCGTAAGCCTTCAGCATGACCTTGACTGAACCAATCAGGTCATTGACGCTCGGGTTATCGCCCAGTCCTGCGACATGAGCTTTCACCTTGGCGCCGTGCCGTTCAAAGAAGTTGGAGGCCTTGTTACCGATCAATGCCAGGTCAACCTTGGCACCTTTCGCGCTCCATTGCTTCATATCATTGAGGGCAGCCTTGAACAGGTTAATGTTCAGACCACCACACAGGCCACGGTCGGTGGAGACGACGATGTAACCCACTCGCTTGACCTCACGTTCGATGAGGTAGGGATGCTTGTATTCCAAGTTCCCCTGAGCGATATGGCCGATCACCTTGCGCATGGTTTCAGCGTACGGACGGCTGGCAGACATGCGTTCCTGCGCACGGCGCATTTTGCTTGCTGCCACCATTTCCATAGCGCCGGTGATCTTCTGAGTGTTTTTCACACTCCCGATCTTGTTACGTATCTCTTTTGCGCCGGCCATCTCTTACTCTCCATCAGGTGGCAGCTCGCGCTGCCACACACGCTTACCAGGTCTGGGTTGCCTTGAAGTCATCCAGCAACGCAGTCAGCTTGCCAACGATCGCGTCGTTGTAATCGGCCTTGGCATTGATTTCAGCCATCAGCGAACCATGCTGGGTATTGGCGTAAGAGAGCAGAGCGGCTTCGAAGTCGACAATCTTGTTCAGCTCGACATCGGAGAGATAGCCTTTCTCGGCGGCGAACAGCACCAGCGACTGCTGGGCAACGCTCATCGGAGAGTACTGCTTCTGCTTCATCAGCTCGGTCACTTTCACACCGTGATCCAGCTGCTTGCGAGTCGCCTCGTCCAGATCGGAAGAGAACTGGGCGAATGCCGCCAGTTCACGATACTGGGCCAATGCGGTACGGATACCACCGGACAGCTTCTTGACGATCTTGGTCTGAGCAGCACCACCTACACGGGATACGGAGATACCCGGGTCAACCGCCGGACGAATACCGGAGTTGAACAGCTGTGAAGTCAGGAAGATCTGACCATCGGTGATGGAGATCACGTTGGTCGGAACGAACGCAGATACGTCACCAGCCTGGGTTTCGATGATTGGCAGGGCGGTCAGAGAACCGGTCTGGCCTTTCACGGCACCATTGGTGAACTTTTCTACATACTCGGCGTTAACGCGAGCAGCACGCTCCAGCAGACGGGAGTGCAGATAGAAAACGTCGCCCGGGTAAGCTTCACGTCCTGGCGGACGGCGCAGCAGCAGGGAGATTTGGCGATAAGCTACGGCCTGTTTGGACAGGTCATCATAGATGATCAGCGCGTCTTCACCGCGGTCACGGAAGTACTCACCCATGGAGCAACCGGCATACGGAGCCAGGTACTGCAGGGCAGCCGCTTCGGAGGCAGAGGCAACCACCACTATGGTGTTAGCCAGGGCACCGTGCTCTTCCAGCTTGCGCACCACGTTGGCGATGGTGGAGGCCTTCTGGCCAATCGCAACGTAGACACACTTAATGCCGGAATCTTTCTGGTTGATGATGGTGTCGATCGCGATGGCGGTCTTACCAACCTGACGGTCACCGATGATCAGCTCACGCTGGCCACGACCAATCGGGATCATGGCATCGATGGCTTTCAGGCCGGTCTGGACCGGCTGGTCAACAGACTTACGCTCGATAACGCCCGGTGCGATCACTTCGATCGGCGAGAAGCCGTCGTTGTCGATCGGACCTTTACCGTCGATCGGCTGACCCAGGGTGTTCAACACCCGGCCCAACAGACCACGACCTACCGGCACTTCCAGAATACGGCCAGTACCTTTTACTTTCATTCCTTCTGACAGACCGTCATAGGAACCCATGATCACCGCACCGACGGAGTCACGCTCCAGGTTCAATGCCAGAGCGAAGCGGTTGCCCGGCAGCTCGATCATCTCACCCTGCATGGCATCGGCCAGGCCGTGAATACGAATGATACCGTCGCTCACAGAGACGATAGTACCTTCGTTACGCGCTTCGCTTTTGACATCAAACTGCGCAATGCGCTGCTTGATCAGCTCGGCGATTTCAGTGGAATTCAGTTGCATGCTCTAATACCCCAATCAAGATTGCAGCGCGTCAGCCATGCGATCCAGCTTACCGCGGACTGTGCCGTCGATTACCAGATCACCGGCCTTGATGAGCACCCCGGCCATCAAGGACGCATCCATGCTGCAATTCAGCTTCACTTTGCGCGCGAGACGTTGTTCCAGAGAAGCCTGAATATTGGCTTTCTGCTGGTCGGTCAGTTCGATCGCCGAAATCACGTCAGCCTGAACTTCTTTATCCAGTTCAGCCTTGAACGCTAAAAATTCAGCAACGACCGCCGGCAGCACACCCAAGCGACCATTCTCGGCCATCACCCTGATCAGGTTCTGGCCATGCTCGTCGAGTTGCTCACCGCAGATACCGACAAACAGCGTTGCCAGTTCTTCGGCAGCCACAGAGCCGTTTACCAGGTTGTGCATGGTTTCGTTTTCCGCTACTTGCGCAGCGAAACCGAGCATACCCAGCCACTGGTCAACCGCCTTGTGCTCAACGGCAAACTCGAAAGCAGCCTTGGCGTAGGGGCGAGCGATTGTAGTCAGTTCAGACATAGCCCCGTTCCCGTTACAGTTCTGCTACCAGTTTGTCGACGATGTCGCTGTTGGCAGCCTGGTCGATTTGACGCGCCAGGATCTTCTCTGCACCAGCAATGGCAAGAGCAGCAACCTGCTTACGCAGTTCTTCTTTGGCACGATGACGTTCAGCTTCGATCTCGGCACGGCCCTGAGCCAGGATTTTTTCCCGCTCAGTCTGAGCACCTACGGCAGCTTCATCAATGATCTGGGCTTTACGTTTGTTAGCCTGTTCAATGATTTCAGCAGCCTGCAGCTTGGCTTCTTTCAGCTGATCGGTGGCGTTGGCCTTGGCCAAATCCAGATCTTTCTTGGCACGTTCGGCAGAAGAGAGACCGTCAGCAATAGCTTTCTGACGGGTTTCGATGGCAGCAATCAACGGCGGCCATACGTACTTCATGCAAAACACAACGAAGAAGAAAAAAGCAATTGCTTGGCCGAGGAGGGTGGCGTTGATATTCACAGCCGATGTCCTCTTAAGTTAGTTAATGGGTTATGCCTGGATGAGTCGCAACGACTTAGCCAGCAACCGCAAACATCACGTACAGACCCAGACCAACGGCGATCATCGGGATCGCATCCACCAGACCCATTACGATGAAGAACTGGGTACGCAGAACCGGTATCAGGTCAGGTTGACGCGCAGCACCTTCCAGGAACTTACCACCCAGGATACCGATACCGATGGAAGCACCGATAGCAGCCAGACCCATCATCATTGCCGCAGCGATGTACAGCAGGTCCATGTTCAAGTTTTCCATGAGGATCTCCAGTTATTTAGATGTAATTGATTGTATAAAAAGGATTATTTGAGTTGCATCAATTATGGTCTTCCTGCGCCATCGACAGATAGACGATGGTCAGAACCATGAAAATGAATGCCTGCAAAGTGATGATCAGGATGTGGAAAATTGCCCAAGGCACGGACAGGATCCACTGTGACCACCAGGGTAACAAACCCGCAATCAGGATAAAGATCAGTTCGCCAGCATACATGTTGCCGAACAGTCGAAGACCCAGAGAAACAGGTTTGGAAATCAGCGTAACAGTTTCCAGGATGAAGTTAACCGGGATGGCAGCCGGGTGGTTGAAAGGCTGAAGCGTCAGCTCCTTCACAAACCCACTGATACCCTTGACCTTGATGCTGTAGTACAGGATCAAGAAGAACACGCCCAAAGCCATGGACATGGTGATGTTAACGTCAGCGGAGGGAACCACACGCAGATAGGGGACACCCATCAATTGTGCAGCGTGAGGGATAAAGTCAACGGGGATCAGATCCATGAAGTTCATCAGGAAGATCCACACAAACACTGTCAGTCCCAAAGGTGCGATGACCTTGTTGCGACCGTGAAAGATGTCTTTGACGTTACCATTCACAAACTCGACCAGCATCTCCACAAAGCACTGCAGCTTACCTGGTACACCACTGGTAGCATTGACTGCTACACGGCGGAACAACAGGATAAACAGGGCGCCTAGCACGACGGAAAATATCATTGAGTCGATATTGACCGTCCAGAACCCGGACCCGACTTGAAGGTGGGTCAGGTGGTGGGAGATATATCCCTGAGGAGTCAGGACTTCTCCGGTTGCAGACATGAGTTTTCCTAATAGTGGTTGTTAAGCGTGAATGAGACCATCCACTGTACAACGAGGGCGAGGATATAAGTGGCAAAAAACGAGACGGTAACGACCTCGACTCCCGCACCGAACAGCAGAGCAAACAGGCCTGCCGTCGAAATGAGCTTAATCCCAGCCCCACCATAAAAGTCCCGCAAAACCAGGCCTACACTCTCGGCTGTCACCTTGCGGCGCAACACCCAGACAGTAAACAAGGCTTGAGGAACCCAGTACATCCCCCCTCCGTAGAGGGCGGAATAACCGGCGCTGGCACCAGTCAGGTAAAACCAGACGGCACTCATCGCCAGGATCAGGATGAGCTGACAAACGAGCATAACCAAGGCCAGTGTCAAACCTTCCAAGGCTAATTTCTGCTTCACCAACCGACCCCTGAACATTACAGAACTGTAAAAAATCGGGATCCGAAGACCCCATGTTAACAGCTCTTAAAGCCGGTCAAATTATACCCTTGAGGGCAGCTATTGCAATATGACAAAAATCCTTATTTTTTGCGGCCTTCCGCAGAGAATTAAGGTTACGTTCATATCAAAAGTAATGGATGTTTTATTACTACAAAAAGCGTAAAAATCACGATTCCGACACGCCAAAATAGCCCAATATGCGGTCCAAATCGGACAAGTTCTCGTAACTTATTACTAACTTACCGCTATCCCGCTTGCCAGGCTGAAGCTGTACCTGATAGCCAATTTTTTCTGCCAACTGGCGTTCCAGATAACCAATTTGGGGATCCGTGACCGGTTCCAGCTTGGCTTTGGCCGGTTCGAGTGCCTTTTTCACCAGTTTTTCGGTATCCCGTACAGTCAGTCCCTTCTGGGCAACCAACTTGGCCAGATCTGACTGAGCCTGACCACTGAGCGTCAGGAGAGCACGGGCATGACCCATATCGAGGTCACCGTGCTCAACGAAACGCTTCACGTCATCGTTGAGCTGGTTGAGGCGCAGCAGGTTAGTCACGGTCGTACGCGACTTGCCCACCGCCTCGGCCACCTGCTGGTGGGTGAGTTCGAATTCGGTCAGCAATCTTTGTAAGGCGACTGCCTCTTCGATGGCATTGAGATCTTCCCGCTGAATATTTTCAATCAACGCAATGACCACCGCGGCCTCATCAGGGACATCCTTGACGATGCACGGCACTACGTCGAGACGGGCCAGCTGGGATGCCCGCCAGCGCCGTTCACCAGCGATAATTTCGAAGGACTGTTCGCCGAGCGGGCGCACGACGATGGGCTGAATAACCCCCTGAGTACGGATCGAGTTGGTAAGCTCTTCCAGTGCGTCCTGGGACATGTCCTTGCGGGGCTGGTACTTGCCTGACTGCAACCACTCCACCGGCAGTTTGCGCAGTTCGCCCTGATTGGTGGGGGCCATGGCCTGCTCGGTGCGTTGATCACTCATCACCTGTTTTTGGCGGGCAGCCGTACTGGTACTGAGCAGGGCATCCAGCCCTTTGCCCAGTCCGCGTTTCTTTGGCGTCATATGCTCTCTCGGTCTGCGATGGGCAGCTGACACTCTTGCTCCTGGCGACGGAGGATCTCGCCAGCCAGCGCCAGATAGGCCTTGGCGCCCACCGATGATTTGTCGTAGTGCATGGCCGGGGCGCCAAAACTCGGGGCCTCCGCCAGTCTAACGTTGCGGGGAATGATGGTGCGGTAGACCTTGTCGCCGAAGTGCTGTTTAAGCTGATCGGACACATCATTGGCCAACCGGTTGCGATGATCGAACATGGTGCGCAGCACCCCTTCGATCTTGAGCTGCGGATTGACCACCGCAGCCAGCTTGCTGATGGTGTCGACCAGGGCGGTGAGCCCTTCCAGCGCATAATATTCGCACTGCATCGGTACCAGCACAGAATCGGCGGCAGCCATGGCGTTCACGGTCAGCATGTTGAGAGAGGGGGGGCAGTCGATGAAGATGTAGTCGTATTTGTCCCGCACCGAGGCCAACGCATTGCGCAGGCGGATCTCGCGAGCAAAGAACTCCATCAAACGAATTTCTGCCGCGGTCACGTCGGCGTTGGCGGCAATCAGGTGATAACCACCCGAGGTTTCACGGATGATCACCTCAGCAACCGGGGCATCTTCGATCAGCAGTTCATAGGCAGTGCGCTCGACATCGTATTTATCGACACCACTGCCCATGGTGGCATTGCCCTGCGGATCCAGATCAATCACCAGCACCTTGCGCCGGGTGGCAGCCATGGAGGCGGCCAGATTCACACAGGTGGTGGTTTTACCCACACCACCCTTCTGGTTGGCTATGGCGATGACTTTTCCCACACGATCCCCTAAATAAAACTGCGACCCTATTCGGGCTGGATATGTTTGAATTCCAGCAGATGACGTTCGCCTTCCAGCTCCGGCACCCGCAACTCATGGCAGGCAACCAGACGGATATTGGCAGGCAACTGGGCAAGCTCCTGCTCGGGATATTGCCCCTTGAGCGCCAGGAAGCAACCCTGCTCGGATGGCAGATGATGACACCAGCTCAACATGTCCTCCAGCGAGGCAAAGGCCCGACTCAGTACCCCATCAAACCCGATGTCAGGTTGATACTCTTCAACCCGGGATTTGACTGGCGTGATATTGGTCAGACCCAGCTCCTGGATCACCTGACGGATAAAGTTGATCCGCTTGCCCAAGCTGTCGAGCAACACGAACTGCTTGTCCGGATTGATGATCGCCAACGGCAAGCCTGGCAAGCCAGGGCCGGTCCCCACGTCGATGAAGCGCTCACCGTGCAAGTGGGGACTCACCACCAGGCTGTCGAGGATGTGCTTGACCAGCATGGCGTCCGGTTCACGCACCGAGGTGAGATTGTAAGCCTTGTTCCACTTGTGCAGCAACTCGACTAGCTGCACCAGTTGGTTCTTTTGAGTATCAGTGATAACAATTTCGGCCTGCTTGAGCAGGCCGTTCAATCTTTCCAGCATGTTTTCCAACGGTAAGAATCCTCAGGCGGTTTTGCGCAGCAGGCCGTGTTTTTTCAGGTGAACCAGCAGAATGGAGATGGCCGCCGGGGTAATGCCGGAGATCCGCGAGGCCTGACCAATGGTCTGTGGCTTGGTATCGCTGAGCTTGGCTTTCACCTCGTTGGAGAGGCCGTTCACCTGGTGATAGTCCATATCCTGCGGCAGCAGGGTGTTCTCGTTACGTAGCTGCTTGGCTACTTCATCATGCTGACGCTCGATGTAACCTGCATATTTTATCTGGATTTCAACTTGTTCTGCGGCGGCATGATCGGTCACCGAGGGGCCAACCCCTTCGATGGCCATCAGCGCATCATAGGTCACCTCGGGGCGACGCAGCAGCTCTTCCAGACTCTGTTCACGGCTTAGCGGGGTAGTAACCAGCGCATTCACCGCCGCCAGTGACGGGTGTTGCGGGTGGATCCAGGTCGATCGCAGACGCTGACGTTCCAGCTCAACCTGTTCCATCTTGGTGTTGAATTTGCTCCAGCGCTCATCATCCACCAGACCCAGTTCGCGACCGATGGTAGTCAAACGGACATCCGCGTTATCTTCCCGCAGCAGCAGGCGATATTCGGCGCGGCTGGTGAACATGCGGTAAGGCTCGCGGGTACCCAGGGTGGAGAGATCGTCCATCATCACCCCCATGTAGGCCTGATCCCGGCGGGGATGCCAAGGATCCTTGTCCTGGGCACGCAATGCGGCATTCAAGCCAGCCATCAGACCTTGCGCAGCAGCCTCTTCGTAACCGGTGGTACCGTTGATCTGGCCCGCGAAGAACAGGTTTGGAATGCACTTGCTCTCCATGTTGGCCTTGAGATCCCGCGGATCGAAGAAATCATATTCGATCGCGTAGCCAGGACGAGTGATGTGAGCATTTTCAAAACCACGAACGGAGCGAATGATCTGCACCTGCACATCAAACGGCAGGCTGGTGGAGACCCCGTTCGGATAGAGTTCGTGAGTGGTCAGCCCTTCTGGCTCAACGAAAATCTGGTGTGCCGTCTTGTCGGCAAAACGGGTGATCTTGTCCTCGATCGACGGGCAGTAGCGTGGGCCGATCCCCTCGATCACCCCGGCGTACATCGGGCTGCGATCCAGGTTGTTGCGGATCACCTCGTGGGTACGCTCGTTGGTGTGGGTGACGTAGCAGGGCACCTGACGTGGGTGCTGGCTGGCATTACCGATAAACGAGAAGACCGGACGAGGATCATCGCCATGCTGGGCCTGCATCAGCGAGAAATCAACGCTGCGGGCATCGATCCGCGGTGGTGTACCGGTTTTAAGGCGATCGATACGCAGCGGCAGTTCACGCAAGCGTTGAGCCAGCGCGATCGACGGAGGATCCCCGGCACGACCACCCTTGTAATTTTGCATCCCGATGTGGATCAAACCGTTCAGGAAGGTGCCTACCGTCAGTACGACAGTCTTACCGCTGATGCGGATCCCGCTTTGGGTCACCACGCCTGCCACACGATCCCCATCCATGATCAGATCATCGCAGGCTTGCTGGAAGATCTTCAGGTTCGGATAGTTCTCCAGCATATCCCGGACAACCGCCTTGTAGAGCAGACGATCCGCTTGAGCGCGGGTAGCTCGTACTGCTGGCCCCTTGGAGGAGTTGAGAGTACGGAACTGGATCCCGGCAAGATCGGTGGCACGCGCCATGATCCCGCCGAGTGCGTCAACTTCCCTGACCAGGTGTCCCTTGCCGATCCCGCCGATCGCCGGATTACAGGACATATGCCCCAGCGTATCGATATTGTGGGTCAGCAGCAGGGTATTCATGCCCATTCGGGCTGCCGCTGTTGCTGCTTCGGTTCCTGCATGACCGCCACCGACGACGATCACATCAAATTGTTCATGGTATTGCATTGGGATCACCTTGATCTGCACGCCTGAAGATCATTATTTGCCTGGGCTAAAGGGCGAAACATTCTATCTGTTTCGCGCCCTGAGGGGAACGTCTACTTAACGTTCAGTAAGAAGGGAGGATCCGGTAATTAGATCTTAAGGATCTTTAGATCGATCTTTTATTGGATCTACTATTAGGATCCACCCTTTCTGTTGATAAGCGCTTTTTGATCATAAAGATCATTAATTTAAGAGTGATCCTAGCTTGTGGAAAAGCTTGGATCCTGGCTCGGTGAACAGGGGGATAACCAGCACTTTTATACACAGGGCAGTTGGCCGTTGGATCTCATACATGGATAACTATAGGTTTTGCAGAGGTTTACACTGTAGTTATGCACAATCACCCTGGGCGTTGTGGGTAACCATGTAGAACAACTCATTCGGATCAATCTGTTAATAACCCAGTGGATAGTTGATCTGGGGATAAGTGGGAAGATCAAGTGTTTTTTCAGGATCTTCCACCCCTTGATCAGGCGATCATCGCCATCCAGTCGCTGATCCACTCTTCGGCGGCATCTTCCGGGATCTCGTGCTGGGTCACATCGATATCGAGCCGCTCGCCGATCCGGCTGGCACCACACTCGGCCAGTAGCTGATCCAGCGTTTTGCCACCCTGGCAAAAGGTGTCATAACTGCTGTCTCCCAGAGCGATCACGCCATATTTCAGTGAGTTAAGATCCGGATGCTGCTCGGCAAGATCCTTGGCGAAGGGTTGCAGATTGTCGGGGACATCGCCGGCACCGTGGGTAGAGGTGACCACCAGCAGGATGGATCCCGCATCATCCAGTACCTCGGCAAGCTTGGCCGGGTTGTGGATCCGGGTCTGGTGGCCAGCCTGTTCCAGCAGGTTGGCTACGTGGTTTGCGACATATTCGGCGGCGCCCAGCATGGAGCCGACGACGATATTGAGTTTGGCCATGGAATGGATCCTGATTTCAGACAAAGAAACGCAAAGCCGGATTCTACCGCCAAAGGGTGTGGATAAATATGGATAAAGCTTGGGGATAATGGATCCACCTAGATCATCGCGCCGGCGCCTGGGTGACGATCTTTTTTCGGCCTCTGCGACTTTTTTCCCGATGACCTCCCATTGAATGGCTCCCTTTTGCAGCATGCCGGTGATCGAGCGCAGTCATTTCGCCCGCTTGTTGCTGCTCATATGGTCGTTTATCGGTCAGCTATGGTGTCTGTGCCGCTCATGGATCCTCTCTGTTTGAAGGGAGTAAGGACCTGATTGGCTGTGAAAGGAGTCTGGTTTGCGAAGGACAGGGCTGCGCTTACCGGGGGCGCGGCCAGCAGATCTTTCCTGCGATAGATACCGATTGGGCTGGTGAGGAGATGCTTACTTCATCTGGCACTGCTGCCGCGTCAGGTTTTTGGATGAAGAACATACAAAAAACCCGGGATGAACCCGGGTTTTGACCGTCTGCCGTACCGACTTATTTGCCGATGCAGAAGCTGGAGAAGATGCGGCCGAGCAGATCGTCAGAGCTGAATTCGCCGGTGATCTCGGAGAGGGACTCCTGCGCGAGGCGCAGCTCTTCGGCCACCAGTTCCCCGGCGACATAGATTTCCAGCTGGTCTTTGGCGATCAGTAGCCGCTCGGCGGCGCGTTCCAGCGCATCGAGATGGCGGCGGCGTGCCATAAAGCCCCCCTCGGTGTTGCCCTGGAAGCCCATGCAGGCTTTCAGGTGCTCACGCAGGGCGGGCAGGCCCAGCTCGGTCTTGGCGGAGATGCGGTAGACGGCGTGACCCAGCTCCTGACTCGGTGCCAGCTCTTCGCCAGTCAGATCGGCTTTGTTGCGAATGACGGTGAGGCCGATGTTTTTTGGCAACCGATCAACAAATTCCGGCCAAATCTCCCGCGGGTCGATGGCGTCAGTGGTGGTGCCATCCACCATAAATAGCACTCGATCGGCTTGCTCGATCTCGGCCCAGGCGCGCTCTATGCCGATCTTTTCCACCTGATCTTGCGTGTCGCGCAGACCGGCGGTGTCGATGATGTGCAGCGGCATACCATCGAGGTGGATATGCTCGCGCAGCACGTCGCGGGTGGTGCCGGCAATCTCGGTGACGATGGCGGACTCGCGGCCTGCCAGGGCGTTGAGCAGGCTCGATTTACCGGCGTTGGGGCGACCGGCGATCACCACCTTCATCCCCTCCCGCAGCAGGGCGCCCTGCTTGGCTTCTCCGCGTACCCCATCCAGCTCGGCCATGATGGCGTAGAGATCGCCCGCCACCTTGCCGTCGGAGAGGAAGTCGATCTCCTCATCGGGGAAGTCGATGGCCGCTTCCACATAGATGCGCAGCCGGATTAGGCTTTCGACCAGCAATTGAATTTTGCTGGAGAACTGCCCCTGCAGGGAGTGCATGGCGCTACGGACTGCCTGCTCGCTGGAGGCTTCAATCAGATCGGCGATGGCCTCGGCCTGGGCCAGATCCAGCTTGTCATTGATGAAGGCGCGTTCGCTGAACTCGCCGGGACGGGCAGGGCGAATGCCATCGATCTGCAGAATGCGGCGGATCAGCATGTCCATGATGACGGGACCCCCGTGCCCCTGCAGCTCCAGCACATCCTCGCCGGTGAAGCTGTTAGGGGCTTTGAACAGCAGGGCGATGCCCTGATCCAGTACCTGGCCTTGCTCATCCTTGAACGGCAGATATTCGGCGTAGCGCACCCGCGGGAGCTTGCCGAGCATTATCTCGGCGACCTGTTCGGCGGCGGGGCCGGAGACCCGGACTATGCCAACGCCGCCACGGCCTGGCGCGGTGGCTTGGGCCACGATCGTATCTGTTGTCATCTTGCTTGGCTCGTTTGTTCGCTGATAGGAAAACGTAGTGGGAGACATTGTAATAAAAAAGGCGGCCCGAAGGCCGCCTCTTTTGTCATCACAGGAAGATTAGCTGCGCATCAATTGCGAGTGTGCAGGCCTTTCTTCTCCAGCTGACGATAGATGATGGTCTGCTGGGTAATGGAGATGACGTTGCTCACCAACCAGTACAGAGTCAGGCCAGCTGGGAACCAGAGGAACATGAAAGTGAAGATGATCGGCATGAACTGCATCACTTTCTGCTGCATCGGATCGGTCACTGTGGTCGGGCTCATCTTCTGCAGATACCACATGGACGCACCCATGAGGATTGGCAGCACGAAGAAGGGGTCCTTCACTGACAAGTCAGAGATCCACAGGGCAAACGGCGCATGGCGCAGCTCGACGGATTCCATCAAGGCCCAGTAGAGAGCGATGAAGATCGGCATCTGCACCAGAATCGGCAGACAGCCACCCAGCGGGTTGACCTTCTCCTTCTTGTACAGCTCCATCATGCCTTGAGACATCTTCTGGCGATCTTCGCCGAAGCGCTCACGCAGGGCTGCAATCTTGGGCTGCAGCATGCGCATCTTGGCCATGGAGGTGTACTGGGCTTTGGTCAGCGGGAACATGATACCGCGCACCAGCATGGTCAGCATGATGATGGCCACACCCCAGTTCTGGACGAAGCCGTGGAACACGGTCAGCAGCCAGTGTAGTGGCTGGGCGATGAACCACAGCCAGCCGTAGTCGACGGTCAGGTCGAGGTGGTTAGCCACCTTGGCCATCTGGTCTTGCAGCTTGGGACCGACCCACAGCTTGCTGGTCACTTCGGCCTGTTGGCCAGCGGCCACGTCTACCAAGGGCGCTTTATAGCCAATGATGGCCTGGCCTGTGCCAGGGGTCACGCGGCTGTAGAAGCTGTTGGTATCGTCGGCATTCGGTGCCCAAGCGGAGACGAAGTAGTGTTGCAGCATGGCGACCCAACCACCCTTGGTGGTCTTGTTCAGGTCGGCATCCTTCATTTCGTCGAAGGTGTACTTCTTGTAGCGAGTCTCTTCGCTGGAGAAAGCACCACCACGGTAAGCACTTGCTACCATGGCATGACCTTCCTGGTCTTTCGGGGTTGCTACGGTCTGCTTCAGCTGACCATAGAACTGCACCTGAACCGGCTCGGCAGATTTGTTGTCGATTTTGTAATCAACACCAATGGCATAGTCGCCACGCTTGAGCACGAACTCTTTAGTGAAGAGCACGCCCTTGCTGTCGGTCCAGGTCATCGGTACGACGACTTGATCCTGACCATCGGCCAGCTGGTAGCTGGTCTGGGCGGCGTCATAGGTAGGACGGCCCTGAGGCTGACTGTCAGGACCATCACGACCCACCAGGCCGCTTTGGGCGACATAGAGGCGATCAGGCACATTGGTCAGCAGCACGAATGACGGCTCTTTACCTTCTTCCAGCTTGTGGGCCAGCAGTTCGGCAGAGACGATATCGCCACCCTGGGTATCCAGGGTCAGTTTGAGCACGTCAGAGGAGACGGTGATCAGCTTGCGTGCGGCAGTCGCGTTGGCTTGCTCGGAAACCTGAGGAATGTCACCGGTTTGACCGGCTTCAGGTACGAAATGTTCGGTTTGGGCCACGGTAATCGGGGCCGGCTTCGGAGCCTTGTCGGACTCCCACTGTTGCCAGAGCAAAAAGCTCACGAACAGCAAACCGATCAGAAGTAGATTGCGTTGTGATTCCATAGTCTTCAGTTTCTTCGCTTTGGTTGCGGAACCGGGTCATAACCACCCTCGGATAAGGGGTGGCATTTTAATAGACGTTTGCTAGCTAGCCAAACGCCTTTTATGAAACCGTGAAGTCGGATGGCTTCTATCGCAAATTGGGAACAAGTTGGAGTAAAACGGCAGCGCGGCCCGAGCAGAGGGCTAATGATTAGCTGATACAGGCGTATCAGTTTGATAGCTACCCATTGCAACGGCGTGACAGAGTGCGCCATAGCTTTTCCAGTAACTTGAACAGTTCCTCGTTATCCATCTCTTTCACACCAGCCTTGGCGATCACCACGATATCGATAGCGGGCAGCTTATGTTGTTGGAGGCGGAAACTTTCCCGGACCACCCGTTTGACACGGTTACGCCAGACGGCACGCTTGAGTGCTTTTTTGGGCACAGCGAGACCAAGACGAGAGTGTTCGAGTGAATTGGGGCAGGCGAGAAGCGTAATTTGCGGGGAAGCAGCCCGGACAGGCTCAGCGAAAACGCGTTTGAAGTGTTCGGGAGTTAACAGACGTAACTCCCGAGAGAAGGTGTGCTGGGTAGGCATTAGACTACCAGGCGGGCACGACCCTTGGCACGACGAGCGGCCAGAACTTTACGACCGTTGGCAGTTGCCATGCGGGCGCGGAAACCGTGAGAGCGCTTGCGCTTCAGGTTGGACGGTTGAAAAGTACGTTTCATGATTCGATTCCGTATTTCTGTACAGTTTTGATGTCACACTTAGCCGACGCGCCAGCTATAGCGTGTGACGACTAGCAAAAGAGGCCGAATTCTAAACAGAGTTCGGCTTTTAGTCAATCCGCCGTTCCCTCTCATCCTGCGATGGTCTTGAAAGGCCACTGCCGAGTGTAAGGATCCAGAGGATCGAGGGCTCCGGATTATACTGGCAACCCGGGGTTAAACAAGGGATCCTTCAATAAAAAAGGTGGTCGAGCTGCGAAAGCGGGGGCTATTTCAGAACTTTTCGCAAGAACTCCCGGGTGCGGGGATCCTTGGGATCAACCAATATCTGATCTGGCGGCCCCTGTTCGATGATCCGCCCCCCTTCCATGAAGATCACCCGATCAGCAATATCGCGAGCAAATTCAATCTCATGGGTCACCACCACCATGGTCTGGTGTCGACGAGCCAGTGCTTTCATCAGCCCCAGCACCTCGTCTACCCACTCGGGGTCGAGGGCAGAGGTGGGCTCATCGAACAGAATCACTTTGGAGTGGGCGGCCATGGCGCGGCCAATGCCGACCCGTTGTTGTTGACCACCGGAGAGCGATGCCGGATAGGCATCCTGCTTGTCGGCAAGACCTATCTCTTTGAGGATGCCGAGCGCGGTGGCGCGTGCTTCTGCCTTCGGTTGCTTCCAGACGGTAATCAGCCCTTCGGCAATGTTGTCCAGCGCCGTCTTGTTGGCAAACAGGGCGTAGTTCTGGAACACGAAGGAGGTGCGCTTGCGCAACTCGATTGCCTGTTGCTCGCTGGCTTTGGCCAGATTCAGCGCAAGGTCGTCGATGGCCAGGGTGCCCGCATCCGGGGTCTCCAGCAGGTTCAGGCAGCGCAGCAGGGTCGATTTGCCGGTGCCGGAGGGGCCGATGATGACGACAATTTCCCCCCTTTTTACCTCCAGATCGATGCTGTTAAGTACCTGATTGCCGTTATAAGCCTTGGTGAGGCCGGTGAGTTTGATCATCGCTGACCTCCGTTAGTAGGCCCGATTCAGGCGAACTTCCAGCAGATGCTGCAAGCGGGTAAAGATAATAACGACCCCCCAGTAGACCAGCGCCACCGCCATGAAGCTCTCGAAGAACTTGAAGGAGGAGGAGGCCTCCATCTGTGCCTTGCCCATGATCTCGGCCACCCCCAGGGTGAATGCCAGTGAGGTGCTCTTGATCATGTCGATGAAGTAGTTCATCAGCGACGGGGTGGCGATACGTGCCGCTTGTGGCAGGATGATCCGCTGCATCGCCTGATAGCGACTCATGCCGATACTGAGCGCCGCTTCCATCTGGCTTTTGTGAATGCCGAGGATGGCTGCGCGGATCGACTCGGCCATGTAGGCGGCGAAGTGCAGGGTCAGGCCGACGATAGCGGCAGTAAAGGCATCCATCCCCACGAAGATTGGGAACAGCTGCGGTAGCCCGTAATAGAGCAGGAAGAGCTGGACCAGCAGCGGCGTACCCCGAAAGAACGAGATATAGAGCATTGCCAGCCAGTGAATGACGGGGATGCGAAACACCCGCACTATCGCCAGAGCCAGCGACAGCACGAGTGCCAGCACGAATCCCCACAGGGCCATCTCCATCGTGGTGCCCAGATACTTGAGCAGGATGGGAAACAGCCCCAGCGTGTATTCGAGGTCAAATTCCATCATTTATTTGTCGGTGATGTCGGAGGCGAACCATTTTTCGGAGATCTGACGCAGGGAGCCGTCCTTGCGCATGGCGGTCAGGGCACCGTCGACCTTGTTCAGCACGGCCTGTTTCTCCGGGGTATTCAGGAAGGGCAGGGCGTTCTCGATGGTTTCGAACGGTGCGCCGGCCTGTTGCAGTGGCAGTTTGGATTCTTTGATCAACTGGGCGGTGGAGACGCGGTCCATCACGAAGGCATCGATACGACCCAGCGCGACATCTTGTTCGAAGTTGGAATCATAGGTACGGATATCGATTTTCTTGGCCGGATCGTTCTTGCGCAGCAGCTCTTCGAAGTTGGAACCCAGGTTCACGGCAACCTTCTTGCCAGCCAGATCCTGAATGCCATGGATGGTGCTGTTGCCCTTGCGCACCACTATCTGGGCGCCGTCATAGACGTAGGGTTGGGAGAAGGCGTATTTGGCCTTGCGCTCGTCAGTGATAGTGATCTGGTTGGAGATGGTGTCGATGCGACCGGTTTCCAGCATGCCGAATAGGCCAGAGAAGCTGGCGGTCACAAACTCGACCTTGTAACCGGTACGCTCACCGATCTGGTTCCACATATCTACCTCAAAGCCCTGCAGCTTGTCCTGCTTGACGAAGGTGAACGGAAAATACTTGCCGGACATGCCGACCTTGATGGTCTCCTGGGCGATGGCTTGACCGGACAGGGTGGCCAGCAGGATGGCTGCGCCGGAAATCAGTTTGATGGATCTGCTCATGGTGTTTCTCGCTCTCAATGTCTTGTATTTGTAGTTGTAATCACTACGTTGCAACGCATGCTATTGGAATAAAACCTAATTAATAAATGACATTTAGTTATATTAAATAACGAGAAGAGATGGGGGCGATCCGCCAATCTGGATAGTGGATCAAGCTGTGGGTAACTTTGGGGATGAAATCTGATCCAAAGCCGTGGGATCCTTGAAAGTCAAGGATCTTATTTGCTGGATCCACCGGGCGATGGCTGGAGATCAGATCGCTAAAAACGTAGAATAGCCGGTCTTTAGTTAATCAATCGACAGGAGCTTAGAGTGACTGCTTCGCTATGGCAGCAGTGCCTAAACCGGCTGCAAGATGAGTTGCCCTCGGCAGAATTCAGCATGTGGATCCGGCCGCTTCAAGCGGAGTTGAGTGACAATACTCTGACCCTGTATGCACCGAATCGCTTTGTTCTGGACTGGGTACGAGACAAGTATCTCATCCGGGTTAACGGCATCATCAATGAACTCTATGGGGTCGACGGCCCCGCCCTGCGTTTTGATATAGGCAATCGTCCTCATCCTGTCCCTGTCGCCAGAGCGCCAGTACAGGGTGCCGCGCCTGTGAATAACTTGCAGAAGAGCTGGGAAAGCAAGGCTGAAACCAAGCCCGAGCCGAACCACAAGAGCAACACCAACGTGAACTATACCTTCGAGAATTTCGTTGAGGGTAAGTCCAACCAGTTGGCGCGTGCGGCTGCCCGTCAGGTAGCGGACAATCCGGGTGGTGCATACAACCCGCTGTTCCTCTATGGCGGTACCGGTCTGGGTAAAACCCACCTGTTGCACGCGGTTGGTAATGCGATCAAAGAGGGCAAAAAAGATGCAAAAGTCATCTATATGCACTCCGAGCGGTTTGTTCAGGACATGGTAAAAGCGCTGCAAAATAACGCCATTGAAGAGTTCAAGCGTTATTACCGCAGTGTCGACGCCCTGCTCATCGATGACATCCAGTTCTTCGCCAACAAGGAGCGCTCCCAGGAGGAGTTCTTCCATACTTTCAATGCCTTGCTTGAAGGTAACCAGCAGATCATCCTGACCTCGGATCGCTATCCGAAGGAGATCAACGGTGTCGAGGATCGTCTCAAGTCCCGCTTTGGCTGGGGCCTGACCGTGGCGATCGAACCACCGGAGCTGGAGACCCGCGTCGCGATCCTGATGCGCAAGGCGGACGAGAACCAGGTCCATTTGCCGGATGAAGTGGCGTTCTTTATCGCCAAACGTCTGCGATCCAACGTCCGTGAACTGGAAGGCGCCCTTAACCGGGTGATCGCTAACGCCAACTTTACCGGCCGTGCCATCAACATCGATTTCGTGCGCGAAGCGCTGCGTGATCTGCTGGCTCTGCAGGAGAAGCTGGTCACCATCGACAATATTCAGAAGACGGTGGCGGAGTATTACAAGATCAAGCTGGCGGATCTGCTCTCCAAGCGTCGTTCCCGCTCGGTTGCCCGCCCACGCCAGTTGGCGATGGCGCTGGCCAAGGAGCTGACCAACCACAGTTTGCCGGAGATAGGTGATGCCTTTGGTGGCCGTGACCATACTACCGTTCTTCATGCCTGCCGCAAGATTGAGCAGCTGAAGGAGGAGAGTCACGACATCAAGGAGGACTATTCCAACCTGATCCGTACTCTTTCGTCCTGATAACAGCACGGAGTGGACAGATGCAGTGTGAATATTCCAACCTGATCCGAACCCTTTCCTCCCAATAACAACGGAGAGCACAGATGCAGCTCGAAATTAGCCGTGAGGCCCTGTTACGTCCTCTGCAACTGGTGTCCGGTGCTCTGGGTGGCCGACCGACCCTGCCGATCCTCGGCAACGTGCTGCTTGATGTCAGCAACGGTCTGCTGTCGTTGACCGGGACCGACCTCGAAGTTGAGATGATCGGTCAGGTCTATCTCAATAGTGACAGCCAGGATGGCCGCACCACTGTGCCAGCGCGCAAGCTGCTGGATATCTGCCGTGGTTTGCCAGAAGGCGCCGAGATCCGCTTCAATACCGAAGGTGAGCGCCTGATCATCCGATCTGGTCGTTCCCGCTTCAACCTCTCGACCCTGCCAGCGACCGAGTATCCGAACATCGAGGATTGGGAATCCGTGCTCGAGTTCGATATCAGCCAGCTGGAACTGAAAAAGCTGATCGATGCCACCCAGTTCTCCATGGCCAGTCAGGATGTGCGTTATTACCTGAATGGCATGTTGTTCGAGAGCGAGGGGCACGGTTTGCGTACCGTGGCAACCGACGGTCACCGTCTGGCCACTTGCCGCCGTGAGGTGGTTGCAGAATCGCTACCCGATCATCAAGTTATCCTGCCCCGTAAAGGGGTGCTGGAGCTGGTGCGCTTGCTGGAAGCTGACGACAAGCCGGTACGGCTGCAGATCGGCCGCAGCAATCTGCGCGCTGCTCTCGATGGCTTTATCTTCACCTCCAAACTGGTGGATGGTCGCTTCCCTGACTGGCGCCGGGTTATTCCGCGCAACAGTGACAAAGCCCTGATCGCCGGTCGTGAGGATCTGCGCCAGGCGTTTGCCCGTGCAGCGATCCTCTCTAACGAGAAATTCCGTGGGGTGCGTCTCAATCTGCAGGAAAACCTGCTGCGCATTACCGCCAACAACCCGGAACAGGAAGAAGCCGAAGAGCTGCTTGACGTACAATATGCCGCTGGCGAGATGGAGATCGGCTTTAACGTCTCTTATGTGCTCGACGTGCTGAATACGTTAAAATGTGACCAAATCCGGATTAGCCTGAGCGATTCGATCAGCAGTGCCATTATTGAGGATTTTGAACATCAGGATGCTCAGTACGTGGTGATGCCGATGCGGATCTAGTCGTGTCTCTGGTCAAACTCCAGCTCAGCGACTTTCGCAATATCCAGCAAGCCAGTCTCAAGCTGTCGCCCGGCCTCAATATACTGGTCGGGCGCAATGGCAGCGGCAAGACCAGCGTGCTGGAAGCTATCCATTACCTTGGCTTGGGGCGCTCCTTTCGCACTCATTTGACCGGACGGGTTATCCGTCAGGGGGAGCGAGCCTTCACCCTGTTTGCCCAGTGCGAGCTGGAGGGGCGTCAGGTTCCCATTGGCCTTGCCAAGGACAAGAGTGGCGAGACCCAACTCAAGATTGCCGGTACTCAGGCGCAACGTCTGGCCGACCTTGCCGAGTTGTTGCCGGTGCAGTTGATCCATCCCGATGGCTTCAACCTGCTGACTGGCGGGCCTCAAGCCCGTCGTGCCTGGCTCGATTGGGGCGTCTTCCATCAGGAACCGACCTTTTTTTCCCTGTGGGGACGAGTACGGCGGCTGCTGAAACAGCGCAATGCGCTACTGCGCCAGAGCACCCAGTATCGCCAGCTGGCGTTCTGGGATCAGGAGCTGGTGCGGCTCGGGGGTGAACTGGCCGAGTTTCGCGCCAGTTATTGTCAGGCCATTACGCCCCTGATCAAGGAAATGACGGCGGATTTTCTGCCGGAATTCGATATCAGTCTCGGTTTTTATCGGGGCTGGGAGAAAGATACTCCCCTCAATGAGTTGCTGGAGGCGGGGTTTGAGCGGGATCGGGCGCTGGGCTATACCGGCGTCGGGCCACAGAAGGCCGATGTCCGCCTCAAGGCGAGCGGGGTGCCCGCTCAAGATATTTTGTCCCGGGGTCAACTGAAGTTGCTGGTCTGCGCCATGCGCTTGGCTCAAGGGCTCTATTTGAATCAACATAGCAGCCGTGGCTGTATTTTTTTAATTGACGATTTTGCCTCTGAACTGGATGTCGACAAGCGCCGCTTGCTGGCCGCAAGGCTGAAGCAGTGTGCGTCCCAGGTGTTTATCACCGCCATCGACACCGGTCAGCTCGCAGACATGATGGATGCGAATGACTGCAAGTTGTTCCACGTGGAACAAGGCAAGGTCTCCGAAACGTTAGAGAAGGCAGAGAGTAAGCTATGACTGAGAATACTTACGACTCCTCGAATATCAAGGTACTGAAGGGCCTGGATGCGGTCCGCAAGCGCCCGGGGATGTATATCGGCGATACGGATGATGGCTCGGGTCTGCACCACATGGTGTTCGAAGTGGTCGATAACTCCATTGACGAAGCACTCGCTGGTTACTGCACCGATATTTTGGTCAAGATCCATTCCGATGGTTCTGTCTCTGTGCGTGACAATGGCCGGGGCATCCCGGTAGACATGCACGAAGAGGAGGGCCGTTCCGCCGCCGAAGTTATCATGACCGTGCTGCACGCTGGCGGTAAGTTCGATGACAACTCTTATAAAGTATCCGGTGGCCTGCACGGTGTGGGTATCTCCGTGGTTAACGCCCTCTCTGACAAGCTGTTGCTGACCATTCGTCGTAACGGTCATGTTTACGAGCAGACCTATCACCTGGGTGAGCCGCAGGCGCCACTCAAGCAGATCGGTGACAGCTCAGGTACGGGTACCGAGGTACGCTTCTGGCCGAGCCCGACCATCTTTACCGATACCCTGTATCACTACGAAATCCTGGCCAAGCGGCTGCGTGAGCTCTCCTTCCTCAACTCCGGTGTGTCGATTCGTTTGCATGACGAGCGTGATGGCCGTGAGGTGCATTTCTGCTACGAAGGGGGTATCAAGGCGTTCGTTGAATATCTGAACCAGAACAAGACCCCGATCCATCCGAAGGTATTTCACTTCACCACCGAGCACGATGGCATTGGCGTGGAAGTGGCGATGCAGTGGAACGACGCCTATCAGGAAGGGGTCTACTGCTTCACCAACAATATTCCGCAGCGGGATGGTGGTACTCACCTGGTGGGATTCCGTACCGCGCTGACCCGTACTCTGAACACCTATATGGACAAAGAGGACTACAGCAAGAAGGCCAAGTCTGCCGCCAGTGGCGACGACGTGCGTGAAGGTCTGATTGCCGTTATCTCCGTCAAGGTGCCGGATCCCAAGTTCTCCTCCCAGACCAAGGACAAGCTGGTTTCGTCCGAAGTGAAGACTGCCGTTGAGCAGGCGATGGGCGAGAAACTGGGTGAGTTTCTGCTGGAAAACCCGAGCGATGCCAAGATCGTGGTCAACAAGATCATCGATGCGGCCCGTGCCCGTGAAGCGGCCCGCAAGGCCCGCGAACTGACTCGCCGCAAAGGTGCGCTGGATATCGCTGGTCTGCCCGGCAAACTGGCTGACTGTCAGGAGAAAGACCCGGCCCTTTCCGAACTCTACATAGTGGAAGGAGACTCTGCTGGCGGTTCCGCCAAGCAGGGTCGCAACCGTAAAAACCAGGCCATCCTGCCGCTCAAGGGCAAGATCCTGAACGTAGAGAAGGCCCGTTTCGACAAGATGATCTCCTCGCAAGAGGTGGGCACCCTGATCACCGCACTGGGCTGCGGTATCGGTCGCGACGAGTACAACCCGGACAAGCTGCGCTACCACAACATCATCATCATGACCGATGCGGACGTCGATGGTGCTCACATCCGTACCTTGCTGCTGACCTTTTTCTATCGTCAGATGCCGGAAATTATCGAGCGTGGTTACGTCTTTATCGCTCAGCCGCCGCTCTACAAGGTCAAGAAGGGCAAGCAGGAGCAGTATCTGAAAGATGAAGATGCACTGCTGCAGTATCAGACCTCAATGGCGCTTGATGGTGCAACCCTGCACGTCAACGAGTCGGCCCCGGCTATCGGTGGCGAGGCGCTGGAGCGTCTGGTCAACCAGCACCGCGCGGTCTCTCATCTGATCACCCGCATGTCCCGTCGTGCCCCGATTGCCGTACTGACCCAGCTGATTTATCAGCCTGAGTTGCACGAAGCACTGCTGGCCAGCGAGAGCGATCTGCTGGTCTGGTGCCAGAGCATGGAAGCCGTGCTCAACGAGAGCAACCACGGTATCCAGTACCAGATCCAGGTTCGCCGCGACGAAGAGCGCAGTCTGTTCGTGCCGCACGCCGTGGTTCGTCAGCACGGTGTTGATCGTGAATACCCGATCAGCTACGAATTCCTGCAATCTTCCGAGTACCGTCAACTGGTTTCGCTGGGTAAAGAGATCGCCAACCTGATTGAGGACGGTGGTTTTATCAAGCGCGGCGAGAAGGTCAAGCCGGTTGCCAACTTCGTGGAAGCGGTCGACTGGCTAATGAGCGAAGGCAAGCGCGGCATCTACATCCAGCGCTATAAAGGGCTGGGTGAGATGAACCCGGACCAGCTGTGGGAAACCACCATGGATCCGGAAGCCCGTCGCATGCTGCGCGTCACCATCGACGACGCCGTCGGTGCTGACCAGCTCTTCTCCACCCTGATGGGTGATGCCGTTGAGCCCCGTCGTGACTTTATCGAGACCAACGCCCTGCGCGTAGCCAACCTCGACGTCTAATCGACGCAGTCAGACAGATAGTAAAAAGCCGCTCCTTGTGAGCGGCTTTTTTGTTTTTGGGGGAATTGAAAGCATGTTCCACGTGAAACGTGGAGCCTGATTATGTTGCCCGACTACCACGAAAAGAGCGTCGCCACTCGCTGGGGGAGATGGCAAAGCGGGCACGGAAGTGATTGCGCAGGGAGGTGGCACTCTTGAAGCCGACCAGCTCGGCGATGCGGTCGATGGAATGACCACTTACCTCCAGCAGCTCCTGACTGCGTCTGAGCCGTTCCGCCAGCAGCCATTCACCTACCGAGAGGCCGGTAGCCTGATGAAAACGGCGGGTAAAGGTGCGCCGGCTCATCAGGGTGTGGGCCGCCAAAGAATCCAGGGTATGGGGCTTTGCCAGATGGGCACGCAGGTGATCGAGCAACTGGTTCATCCGGACATCGCGGGTGGAGGCGGGCACCGGCTGCTCGATAAACTGGGCCTGACCCCCTTCGCGGTGGGGCGGGATCACCAGCCGCCGCGCCACCTTGTTGGCGATGGCCGAGCCGTGGTACTGGCGTACCAGATAGAGGCAGCAGTCCAACCCGGCGGCAGTGCCTGCCGAGGTGACCAGCCCATCGTCATCCACATAGAGGGCGTTGGTATCGAGCTGCACGCAGGGAAAGCGGCGGCAGAAATCCTGTTCGTACTCCCAGTGGGTCGATGCTTTGCGACCATTAAGTAGTCCAGCGTAGGCGAGCACATAGGTGCCGAGACAGAGTCCGACCAGCCGGGCACCTCTGGCTCTGGCGGCAATCAGGGCATCGAGCAGCGCTGCAGGTGGCCGTGCTGACGGGTCGTGCCAGAAGGGGATGACGATGATCTCCGCCTCGGCCAGCACCTCCAGCCCATGGGGCGCCTGAATGGTGAAGCCTTGCGCCGAGTGTGAGTGGTGGTTGCCATCACCGCAGCAGATCTTGAGCTCGAACAGTGGCTGGCCCGGAAGGATATCGCCGAAGATGAGGCAGGGGACGGCGCAGTGAAAAGGGCTGAAGTGATCGAAGGTCACCACGGCAACGATCGGGGTGGTCATGGTGTTGGCTCCTCTCTGCGCGCAGAGCACTCATCATAAGCGTTCGGCAGTGAAAGCCGAAGGGCCATCTCTGGCATGGCCCTCCTGCGGGTCACAGCGATATCGCCTCGCCATCTTGTGGCACCTGTACCCGATCCACCATGCCCCGTTCCGTCAGATAGTCGCGTAGCTCCTGGCGTGACAGCAGGGCGTGGTTGACCGCCTCCATGTGGCTGGCGATCAGCGTGGCTTGCGGTGCGGCCTGATAAACGGCGGCGACATCCTCCTTGCCCATGATGATGGAACCGAGCCCGGGCACCTGTGCATCGCCGCAGTTGAGGATGACGACCTCGGGCTGATGCTGTTGCAGGGCTTGCTCGACCCGGGGATGCCAGATGGTATCACCGGCCAGATAGAGGCTCTGTTCATCGGGGTGGGAGAAGACCACGCCGCACACCTCTCCCATGCGCTCGCCAAGTACCGCCATCAGCTGATCGTTGCCATGCTGACCACTGGTCTGCTGCAGGCGAATGCCGGCAAATTCGGGCTGTTCGCTCAGCAGGCGCACATCCTCAAAACCACTGGCACGAATGGCATCGGCATCTTTCTGATGTTGTACCAAGAGCGGCAGATGCTTGGGGATCAGGGCTCTGGCGGCGTCATCCCAGTGGTCAGGATGATCGTGGGTGACGATAACGGCATCCACATCGACCAGCTCATCGATCGATAGCGGCAGCTCGACCAGCGGATTGCGCAGCTGGCTGTTGGTGGTGCCCTCAAAGCCGGGGAAGGCTCCCTTGGCCGAGAGCATGGGATCTATCAGAAAGCGGGTGCCGGCATAGTCGAGCAGCAGGGTGGCGTTGCGCACCTGGGTAATTTTCATGGGGTGGCTCCATGTTGGCTGGTGGATATGCAACCAATTATGGGGTGCGGAGCGAGTTGCCATCAGTGGCCCACGGGTCGATTATCATCACTATTGGGCCAACAGGGTGATCAGTGTGGCCATTTAAAAATTTGAAAAAATCCCCTTGAAAGGAAAAAGTGAGCCCTTATATAGGTAACAAGGCCGGAACGCTCGACAGAGGTTTCGACCAGGCGCCCGTCCATAAGGAGGGCAAACAATCCGTTATCGCTCATAAGAGGGTAATACTATGCGTTCTATCGACTTTTCTCCGCTCTATCGTTCTGCCATTGGTTTCGATCGTCTGGCCAATCTCATTGAATCTGCGGCCAGCAATGGCAATGCCGGTTATCCCCCCTACAACATCGAGCAGCTGGGTGACAGCGACTACCGCATCAGCATGGCGGTGGCGGGTTTTACCCAGGAAGAGCTGGAGCTGAGCTTCCAGGAAAATCTGCTGACGGTGAAGGGCAACAAGCAGGCCGACACCGGGCGCAACTATCTCTATCAGGGGATCGCCGAACGTGGTTTCGAGCGCCGCTTCCAGCTGGCCGACTATGTGCGGGTGAAAGGGGCCGACCTGAAAAATGGCTTGCTGCACATCGAGCTGGTGCGTGAAGTCCCCGAGGCGATGAAGCCGCGCAAGATTGAGATCAACGGCTGATAGCCTGAATTCACTGAAATTTTAAAATTTCCTGGGTGCCGATGACGGGCCTGTGGAGAGTTGAACCTGTTGCTTATTAGAAGGATAGGATTATGCGTAACCTCGATTTTTCTCATCTCTATTCCAATGCTGTCGGCTTCGAGCGGATGGCCCGTGAGCTGGAAGGTCTGTTCGAGCAGAAGACCGCCGCTTACCCCCCGTACAATATTGAAAAGCGCGATCAGGATGGCTATCGCATCACGGTCGCCGTGGCTGGCTTCGAGCGCGAAGAGCTGGAGCTGGAGACCGAAAACGGCACCCTCAAGGTGAAGGGGCGCAAAGGGGCTGCGGCCGGTGAGCGTCAGTTCCTCCATCAGGGGATTGCCGAGCGTGACTTCGAGCTCGCCTTCAAGCTGAGCCAGCACGTGGAAGTGCAGGGCGCCAAGCTGGAGCATGGTCTGTTGACCATCGACTTGGCTCGCGAACTGCCGGAGGCGCTCAAGCCCCGCTCCATCCCCATTGGTAAACCTGAGCAGCTGGCGCTGCCCGGCTAAGCAAACCGGATCGCGATAAACAACAAAGGCCTGCAGATGCAGGCCTTTGTTGTTTTTGTATCGCCGGATTGGATTAACCAGCGTAGAGGGCGTTTATCTCGTCCGCCAGAATGGCGATGCCGCGGCGAACCAGCTCCTCGCTCTGGGAGTAGTTGAGGCGGATGCACTCCTGGCTGTGGCGCCACTCAGGGTCATCAATGCCGGGGAAGAAGTAGTGACCCGGCACGATCAGCAGGTTCTTCGCCTTCAGTCGCTCATAGAGTTCCTGACAGTGGATCGGCAAGCCTTCAAACCAGAGCCAGAGGAAGAGGGCCCCTTCCGGCTTGTGGATATGGAAGCGCGGGTCGGGGATCGCTTCGCGCAGCAGCTGCACCGCCAGCTCGGCTTTTTGCTGATAGAAGGGTTTCACCACCTGTTCGCTGAGAGTGATGATATCGCCGCTCTCGATCATCGGGATGGTGATGGCGGGCCCCAGACTGCCCGGCGCCAGATTGATGATGCCGCTCAGGTTGGTGATAGCCTGAATGATCTTCTCGTCGGCGATGACGATGCCGCAGCGGGTGCCCGGCAATCCCAGCTTGGAGAGGCTCATGCAGAGGATAGTGTTGGCGTTCCAGAACGGTTTGGCTTCGCTGAAGATGATGCCCGGGAAGGGGACGCCGTAGGCGTTGTCGATCAGCAGCGGGATTCCCTTGTCGCGGGCGATCTGATCGAGGTGTTCGATCTCTTCGTCGGTCAGCACGTTGCCGGTGGGGTTGGTCGGGCGGGAGACGCAGATCACCCCGATATCATCGCCTACCTGCAGGCTCTCGAAATCCACGTGGTATTTGAACTGGCCATCGGGCAGTTTCTCGATGGTGGGCTTGTAGGCCACGAAGTAGTCGTCCGCCAGCGCCGAGTCGGCATAGCCGATGTATTCGGGAGCGAGCGGGAACAGCACCTTCTTCTTGCGGCCATGGGCAAATTCGCCGGCCAGCAGGTTGAACAGATAGAAAAAGGCATTCTGGCTGCCGTTGGTCAGGGCGATATTGCGGGACGTGATATCCCATCCCAGCTCCTTGCTGAGCAGGGCGGCCAGCGCCTTGGTGAACCTGTCTTTGCCCTGGGGGCCGTCGTAGTTGGCCATCGCTTTGACCAGCTCGCCGTTGTCGAGCAGGCTCTTGGCTTCCGCCTGAAAGCGTTCCAGCATGGCGGGGATGGGGGCAGGATTGCCGCCACCCAGCATGATGGCGTCCGGATTGGTCAGCCCCTGATTGAGGTCATCCATGAGTTGGGTAATACCGGCGTGGCGAGTGAACTTCTCGCCGAACAAGGAAAATTCCATTCGGTGACAGATCCAGAGTCAGTTACGAAGATGTAGCACCATAGCTCAGTTTAAAAGCGGGTGTCGATCAAAATAACGGGACGTTCCACGTGGAACATGGTGCAAAAATTAAGCGTGGTTAAAAGTACCAACTGTTGGTTTAAAAATGATCGAGCAGGATGCATTTTGCGACTCACTTTGGTATCGCAAGATGGTGAATTTAAACAAAATCATCATGTTATGTGATTTGTGAAGAGTGGCACAACAATTGGAATAGCTATCTGGTCATCTCAACCATACCGGAGCAAACCAGATGAAAATCCTGATCGCCACCCTGATTGTGAGTGCCCTGAGCCTGAACGTGATGGCCAACGACAACCCGCGGCCCGAGCAGGAGAGTGCCCAGCTGGAGCAGGATGTGCAGAGCGAGTTGCAGCAGGCATCCCATGCCGTGGTGCAGGATGCGCTGTACAACCTCAAGCCGCTGGCGCTGGATACCTTGGTGGTGGAGGCGAGTCAGGCAGTGGCGACTCACCCCGAGAGCTGAGATAGCGCAGGGGAGTCTGCCCCGTATGTTGTTTGAAGAAGCTGATGAAGGCGCTGTCGCTGGAGAACTCCAGCGCAGCGGCAATCCGGCTGATGGGCTCGCTTTCTGCCAGCAGCTCCATGGCGCGCAACAACCGCCACTGCTGACGCCACGCCTGATAGCTCATGCCGGTCTCCCGCATGAAGATGCGGCCAATGGTCTTGTCACTGGCACCTACCCGTTCGGCCAGCCGGTTGAGCCGATCGGGCAGGGCATCCCCCCGTTTCAACTGCTGTAGCCAACCGCCCAGTCTGGGATCGGTCGGCAGCGGCAACTGCCACGACTCCCGTGGCGCCAGCCCCAACTCCTCCATAAACAGTCCTACCGTCCGTTGCTGCTGCTCTTGCGGTTTATCCCACGGCCAGAGTGCCATCCGTTCGATCAGTTCGTGCAGCAGCGGATTGACCGCCAGTACCTCCACCGTGGCGGGCAACTCTGCGTGCGGCTGGAAGTAGAGGGATCGGTAGGCGACGACACCGCGCATCAAGATCCGGTGGGAAGTGCCTGCTGGCAGCCAGGCGGCGCGGGTGGGCGGCAGCAGGCAGACCCGACCTTCCAGCTCCATGGTCATGCAGCCGGATTGAGCAAACAGCAGCTGATGGCGCTGATGCTGATGCAAACCCGAGTCGTGCCAGCCGAGCGCGGAAGCAATGCCGATCACGCTGCCCGTCAGCTGGTCGGGGTCAAAAGGGTGATCGGGAAGAATAAAGGCCATATGTCCGATTTTTGATGTTTATAGTCCTGCTTATTGTAATCGGACAATCGGCATCTCTCTAGAATGGCGACCTCTTATGAAGGAGGTTTGTCATGAACAACAAGTTGCCACCGCTCTGGCTGGTGGTGGGATTGATGATGTTTCCCCAGATCGTGGAGACTATCTACAGCCCGGTGCTGACCCACATCGCCACCCAGTTTCAGGTGAGCGAGGGGCAGGCATCCCAGACCCTGTCGGTCTATTTTCTGGCGTTTGCGGTGGGGGTGGTCTGCTGGGGACGGCTCTGCGATCTGATTGGGCGGCGTCCCGCCATGCTGGCGGGTCTGCTTACCTATGGCGTCGGCACCCTGCTGGCACTGCTGGCTGATCAGTTTGAAACCCTGCTGCTGGCCCGGGTTATCTCGGCCTTTGGTGCTGCGGTGGGTTCCGTGGTGACCCAGACCATGCTGCGCGACAGCTATCAGGGCAGCGATCTGGCGCGGGTCTTCTCGGTGATGGGCATTGCGCTCTCCCTGAGCCCGGTGCTGGGGTTGCTCAGTGGTGGCCAGCTGGCGAGCGGGTTTGGCTATCTCGGAGTGTTCAGCGGTCTGCTGATATTGGCGGTAGGCTTGCTGCTGGTGACCTGCTGGCAATTGCCGGAAACCCGCCCGGCCACCACCCAGCGAGTCGCACTCTGGCCGCTGGCGTACCGGATGATGAAGGATGGCGGGCTCTGGCGCAGTGCCATGCTGGTCGCGCTGTTCAACACAATGCTGTTTGGCTACTACAGTCTGGCCCCCTTCCTGTTTGCCGGATTGGGATTGAGCACCGGCGAGTTTGGTTACTCGGGGATCTTGCTGGCGCTGGCGACTCTGCTCGGCAGCCTGCTCAACAAGCATCTGCTGGGAAGAGGGTGGCTGCCGTCATCTCTGGTCAGGCTGGCTTGCGTGCTGGCGCTGGTTGCCGGGCTGCTGGTCTGGGCGAGTCAGGACGGTCTCTGGTTCCTGTTGCCCATGATGGGAATTGTGGTGGCCTATGGGGTGGCGATCCCCAATGTGCTGAGTCAGGCGCTGTTGGCCTATCGCGAAGTGGCAGGCAGTGCTGGCGCCCTGTTCGGGCTTGGCTACTACCTGCTGCTCAGTCTGGGGTTGGCGGTGGCGGCCGGATTGCAGGATCTTGGCCTGTTGCTCAGTGGCTGCGGTCTGTTGGCACTGATTTGCTGTGGGCGTCGTTCCACGTGAAACGTCAGTTGCCGACAAAGCGGTAGCCGATACCGGATTCGGTCTCGATAAGCGTCGGTTGCTGGGGGTTATCCCCCAGCTTTTTGCGCAGGCTGGCGATGACGATGCGCAGGTAGTGGGTGTCCTCCTTGTGGCTCGGCCCCCAGATGTCGTTGAGCAGCTGGGTCTGCATCACCAGCTTGCCGGGGTGGCACACCAGCGCCTGCAGCAGGGCGAACTCCTTGCGGGAGAGGGGGATCTCCTCCTCCTTCATGGTCACCTTGTGGCTGCTGATATCCAGCGTCAGGCCGCATTGGGGGAAGTGGCGCCGCTCGCCGCTGCTGACGCCGGCCCGCTGGCGCAAGAGCACGCGGATGCGGGCCATCATCTCGCCGATGCCGAACGGCTTGCTCATGTAGTCGTTGGCTCCCGCATCCAGCAAGCGCACCTTCTCCTGCTCCGAATCGCGGGCCGACAACACCAGCACAGGATTGGGGTGGTGTTCGCGAATGGCCTGCAACACCTGAATGCCATCGCCGTCAGGCAGGCCGAGATCGAGGATCACCAGATCGGGGTTGAGGTGGCGATACTGCTCCAGCCCTTCATTGACCCCTACCGCCTCACTCACCTGATGCCCCTCGGCAATCAGGCTGATCCGCAGAAAGCGACGGATCGCCGCTTCATCATCTATGACCAGAATGTGCGCCATCAAACCTCCAGAGGCGAATGGTGGGAGGGGCTGAGTGACCCGATTTGGCGGTCAACCATCAGACCTCCGGTGAATTGAGGGCGAGCGGCAGGGAGATGCGCATGCAGGTGCCGTTGCCATTGGGGCCGGAGAAGGCCCAAATCTTGCCGCCATGGGCCTCTATCATAGCGCGGGAAATGGCGAGGCCAAGCCCGGTGCCACGGCTGCCGCAATCGCCCACCGGCTGGGTGTAGAAGAGGTTGAAGATCTTCTCCCGATCCGACTCGGCGATACCCACCCCGATATCGATGATGTCGATGATGAGGTCGGGCTCGGCCAGCATCACCTTGAACTCGATGGGGGTGCCAGCCGGTGAGTAGCGGGAGGCGTTGTCGAGGATATTGACCAGCACCTGCTCGATCAGGGCGTCATGGACATAGAGCTGGGGCACATGCTGATCGAAATGGACCAGCAGCTTGTGCTGGCGCCAGGAGGAGTCGAGCCGCTTGCGGGCGCTCTCCACCAGATCCGCCAGATCGACCCAGTCCCGTTTCAGCTGGAAGTCGGGGGAGCCGATGCGGGTCATATCCAGCAGATTCTGCACATAGCTGTGGAGGCGGCGTGCCTCATCCTGTACCGAATGGAGCAGTTCATTGCGATCGTCCGGTGGAATCCGGTCACCATATTCCAGCAGGGTGCTGCCAGCCCCCATGATGGTGGCCAGCGGGGTCTTCAAATCGTGGGAGACCGAGGAGAGCAGGGCGGCCCGCATCCGGTCGGTCTCAGCCTGCAACTGGCTGTCGGCCAGCCGTTCGTTGAGATCGATCCGCGCCAGCGCGGCGCGAATGTCGGTGAGCAGCGCCTGTAACTGGTGTTCGGCGGAGGAGGAGAGCGGATTGCTGAGGTTGATGCCGATCACCAGATCGTCGCTGAGGTGGTGATACTGCGCCTCGGCGGCATTGAGGGTTGCGGTATGGGCACCGGCGCTCTGCTTCTGGGCCAGACACCAGTCGATGGCCGCCTTATCGGTTTGCCCGGGTCTGTGCTTCTCGTTGCCGAGCCGATCGTTGAACTCCTTGTCGATCACCACGGTCGGCTGGCCGAGCGCCAGCGAAATGGCCTGGGCGCCTTGTCTCAGCACCTCCTCCGGACTGCTGGCGGTGGCTAGCCCCTGACTGAGGGAGAGCAATGCATTGCCCAGCTGCTGGGTCTCGCGCAGGCCGATCAGCTGTTGCCGCTGGCGGGAGGCGAGCCGTCCCGCCGTCATGCCAACGATAAGCAGCACAAACAGGGTGAGCAGGTCGCTGTGGTTGGCGACGCTCAGGGAGAAGTAGGGGGCGGTGAACAGCAGATTGTGGGCGATAAAGCCCAGCACCGCCGCCAGCGTCGCGGGCACCAGACTGGTGGTGAGGGCGGTCGCCAGCACCCCCAGTACGAACAGCAGCGGCAGGGCGGCGGGCGGCAACCAGTAGGAGAGCCCCCAGGCGGCGGCCGAGGTGATTCCCATGATCATCACCGCTAGCAGGCTGTGGTGGATATCCTTCGGCGTCGGGGCGTGCATTCCCACTTTGGGCTTCTGCTTCTCGGTATCGACCAGAGTGATTTCGAGCCCCTGCGCCTGCTTGAGCAGGTGTTGCACCAGCGAGCGGCGCCACGGGGCCTTGTGGGGTTTGCCGAGCAGCAGCTGGGAGACCTGCTGCTGTTCGGCGGTCTCCAACAGGGTGTTGGCGACCGCCGGGCTGGAGAGGGTCAGCACCTTGGCGCCGAGGTGGGAGGCGAGCGCCAGCGCCTGCTCCACGTCGGCAGAGCGGTGGCCATTGCTGTCTATATGTACCACCAGCCAGGGCAGTTGGCGGCGCTGGGCAAAGCGGTGGCCATAGCGCACCAGTGCCGAACCGTGCTGGTCGCCGAGGCAGACCATCAGCTTGCCCCGCAGCGGCAGGGTGGTCTTGCCTGCCGCCTGCCACTGTAGCTGCAGATCGCCCTCCACATGGCTGGCGGCGGTCTGCATCGCCAGCTCCCGCAATGCGGTGAGGTTGTTGAGGGAGAAGAAGGATTGCAGCGCTGCCTTGGCTTGATGGGGCACATAGACCTTCCCCTCCCGCAGGCGGTCGAGCAGCTCCTTGGGGGGGAGGTCGATCAGGATAATACTGTCAGCCTCAAGCAGCACTTGGTCGGGCAAGGTCTCTTTCACTCTGACCCCGGTCAGTTGCCACACCAGATCGTTGAGGCTCTCCAGATGCTGCACGTTGAGGGTGGTGTAGACGTCAATGCCGGCGTTGAGCAGCTCCTCTACATCCTGCCAGCGCTTCTCGTGGCGGCTGCCGGGAGCGTTGCTGTGGGCCAGCTCATCCACCACGGCGATGGCCGGTTTGCGGGCGAGCAGGCCGTCGAGATCCATCTCCTCCAGTCGCTGCTGGCGGTGCATGTGGATCTTGCGTGGCTGGATGGCGAGCTTGTCGAGCAGGGCCAGGGTCTCCTGACGGCCGTGGGTTTCCACCACGCCGATCAGGATATCGATCTCCTCTTTGGCCTGTTCCCGCACCGCCTGCAGCATGGCGTAGGTCTTGCCGACGCCGGGAGCGGCCCCGAGAAACACCTTCAGCCTGCCCTTGTTCTCCTGTTCCAGGCTCGCCAGCAGGGCGTCTGCCCGAACTTCATCACGCATCCCCATGCTCCTGTTTCAGGCTCACCAGCAGGGTGTCAGCTCTTACCACATCAGCCATTGTTATCCCTATCGAGCCAACCGCCCGTTGCGAAAATCGAGGTCATCACCAAACCGGATGGGGCGCCATCAGGCGCCCTTTTTATGATCAAGTTGCAGATTCAGCTGGAGAATGTTGACCACCTGCGGGCCAAGGATACCAGCTTGTGTGGCCGACTTGACCTGCTCCGTCAGCTGGGCGGGATCCAGCCCACGTTGTTTGGCGACGCGGTCCACCTGAGCCAGCACCGCATCCAGCGGCAGATGAGGGTCGAGGCCGGAAGCGGAACGGGTGAGCATGGCGGGAGAGCTGGTTTCAGGCTGTGCCTTGGCGGCCTGTTTGGCGAACTCTGCCCGCAGCGGTGAGCTCATCCCCAGATTGCTGGCGCTACCGCCAATGGTGTTGAAATCGCTGGCGGAGGGGCGGGGATGGAAGTAGTCCGCCCGCTCGAATTTCTGCCCCAGCAGGGCGCTGCCGATCAGCTGTTGCTTGCTGTCGGTGAGCTGGCTGCCGTTGGCCTGCCAGGGGAACAGCAGTTGGGCCAGCCCGGTGACCGCCAGCGGGTAGGCGACCCCCAGCAGCAGGGTCAGGGTCAACAGGGTTCTGATTGCTATCATGATTCTCTTGCTCCAAAAGGATGGCTGGGTATGCGGGTCTGTCCCGCATCCCGGTTATGCCGTTACACCAGACCGAGGCCGGTGATGACCAGATCGATCACTTTGATTCCTATAAAGGGCACCAGCAGGCCACCGACCCCGTAGATCAGCAGGTTGCGGCGCAGCAAACTGGCGGCTGACCCCTTCAGGTTGACGCCGCGCAGGGCCAGCGGCACCAGCGCTACGATGATCAGGGCGTTGAAGATGATGGCCGACAGGATAGCGCTCTGCGGGCTGCCCAGCTGCATCAGGTTCAGCGCGCCCAACTGCGGGTAGGCGGCAATGAACAGGGCTGGCAGAATGGCAAAGTATTTGGCCACATCGTTGGCGATGGAGAAGGTGGTCAGGGCGCCACGGGTCACCAGCAGCTGTTTGCCGACCAGCACCACGTCCAGCAGCTTGGTGGGGTTGGAGTCGAGATCCACCAGATTGCCCGCCTCCTTGGCGGCCTGGGTTCCCTCGTTCATGGCCAGACCCACATCAGCCTGCGCCAGTGCGGGCGCATCGTTGGCGCCGTCGCCGCACATGGCAACCAGACGACCATCGGCCTGCTCCTGACGGATATAGGCCAGCTTCTTCTCCGGCGTCGCTTCGGCGATGAAGTCATCCACCCCGGCTTCGGCGGCGATGGCGGCGGCGGTTTTCGGGTTGTCGCCGGTGATCATCACGGTGCGGATCCCCATATGGCGCAGGATCTGGAAGCGAGCCTTGATGCCGGGCTTGATGATGTCCTTGAGGTAGACCACTCCCAGCAGCTGTTCATGGGTGCAGACCAGCAGCGGGGTGCCACCCTGACGGGCGATATTGTCCACCGACTTGAGCACCAGCTCCGGCACCGCCTTGCGGTCGAGGGAGAGGTAGTTGAGTACCGCATCCACCGCGCCTTTGCGATATTGATGACCGTTGCGATCCAGCCCGCTCAGGCGAGTCTCGGCGCTGAAGGGGATCACCTTGTCATCATCCAGCTGGCTCGGCTTGGCCATGCTCTTGCCAGCCAGCGTCAGGATTGATTTGCCCTCCGGGGTGTTGTCACCCAGCGAGGCCAGCATGGCCGCTTGCGCCAGCAGGGCAGGGTCGACGCCCGGTGCCGGGATCAACTCGTCAGCCATCCGGTTGCCGAAGGTGATGGTGCCGGTCTTGTCCAGCAGCAGGGTGCGCACGTCACCGGCCGCTTCTACGGCACGGCCTGATTTGGCGATGACGTTCAGCTTCACCAGTCGATCCATCCCGGCAATGCCGATGGCGGAGAGCAGACCGCCGATGGTGGTCGGGATCAGGGTGATGAAGAGGGCGATCAGGTAGAGGCGCGGCACCTGGGTGCCGTTGTAGTCGAGGAACCAGGGCAGGGTCGCGACCACCAGCAGGAAGATCAGGGTTAGTCCCACCAGCAGGGCGTCGAGCGCCATCTCGTTGGGGGTCTTCTGGCGTTTGGCCCCTTCCACCAGTGCAATCATCCGATCCAGCGTGCTCTCGCCCGGATTGTTGCTGACGCGCACCCAGATCTCGTCGGAGACCACTGTGGTGTTGCCGGTCACGCCGCTGCGGTCGGTACCCGACTCGCGAATGACGGGAGCGGATTCACCGGTAATTGCGGCCTCGTTGACCGAGGCAATCCCTGCTACCACTTCACCATCTGCCGGGATCATCTCGCCGCTGCGTACCAGCACCAGATCACCCTTCATCAGGCTGGTGGCAGCTACCCACTCGCCCTGACCATCTTTGGCATTAATCACCCGACGGGCCTTGAGCTGGCTCATGCCAGCCTTGAGGCTGTCGGCCCGCGCCTTGCCGCGCCCTTCGGCCAGGGTTTCTGCGAAGTTGGCAAACCAGAGGGTCAGCCAGAGCCAGGCGGTCAGCTGCCAGGCCAGCGAGGGGGCGACGCCGGAGAACGGCTGCCCCAGCAGGGACTCCACGGTGGCCATCACGGCGGCCAGCCAGAGAGTGAACAGGATGGGGCTGCCAAACAGCGCCTTGGGATTGAAGCGATAAAGAGCTTCAACCATGGCCTGGATGACTTGCGATTTCTGTTTCTTGCCCTTCACCTGCATGGTGTCGGTGCTCATTGCAGTGGACTTGCTCATTGGAAAGCTCCCAGCATCAGATAGTTGGCCATTGGCATCCGGATGTTGATCGACAGGGTCAGGTTCATCAGAACGCCCCTCCGATCAGGCTCAGGTGTTCGGCCACGGGGCCCAGTGCCAGCACCGGCAGGAAGGAGAGACCACCTATCAGCAGGACGGTAATGATCAACAGGGTAATGAACAGCGGGCCGCTGATGGGGAAGTCCCCTTCGCTTGTCTCCTGACGGGGCGCGCGGGCCAGCTGACCGGCAATGGCCAGTACCGGAATGATGTAGCCGAAGCGACCGAGCAGCATGGCCAGACCGATGGCGATGCACTGCCAGTTGTCACCGGCGGCAAAACCGGCGAAGGCGGAGCCGTTGTTGCCGGCAGCCGAGGCGTAGGCATAGATGAGCCGTGACAGACCGTGCGGGCCATCATGGCCGATGATGGTGCTGGCATCCGGCATCAGCAGGGTGACGCCACCGATCACCAAAACACCCACCGGCATCACCAGCATGCTGGCGACCACCCACTTCATCTCGGTGATGCCGAGGCGCTTGCCCAGATAGGTCGGGGTGCGCCCCACCATCAGGCCGCACAGGAACACGGTCAGCAGCACGAACAGCATCATGCCGTAGATACCGGCACCCACGCCGCCGAACACCACTTCACCCAGCAGCATGTTGATCATGCCAACCATACCGGCGAGGGGGGCAAAGCTGTCGTGCATGGCGTTGACCGAGCCGTTGGAGGCGGCGGTGGTCGCCACTTCCCAGATGCTGGAGAGCACCGGGCCGAAGCGGCTCTCCTTGCCTTCCCAGTTGCCTGCCATATTGCTGGCGTCAGTGGTGAGGTGGGCGAGGGCCGGATCCAGTTTCAGCTCCTGAGTGATGGAGACGAAGAGCCCCAGCACCAGCATGAGGGTCATGGCGCCGAGAATGGCACGGCTGTGGGCCATGTCTTTCACATAGCGGCCCAGAGTAAAGACCATGGCTGCGGCGATAGTGAGCAGAGTCACCATCTCCAGCCAGTTGGAGAGGGCTGTCGGGTTCTCGAACGGATGTGCCGAGTTGATGCCGAAGAAGCCGCCGCCGTTGGAGCCAAGCTGCTTGATGGCGATTTGCGAGGCCGCCGGGCCGAGGGGCAGCAGTTGCTCCTGACCTTCCACACCGTGGAACGGCAGATAGGCGGAGAGGCTTTGCGGCACCCCTTGCCACACCAGCACCAGCGCCATGATCAGCGCGATTGGCAGCAGCACGTAGAGGCAGAAACGCACCAGATCCTGCCAGAAGTTGCCAAGGTTGATGGTCTGCTGGCGGGCGATACCGCGGAACAGGGCAATGGCGACGGCGGCCCCCGTCCCTGCGGAGACGAAGTTCTGGGTGGTCAGGCCCACCATCTGGCTGAAGTAGGAGAGGCTGGCCTCACCGGAATAGGCTTGCCAGTTGGTGTTGGTCATAAAGCTGACCGCGGTGTTGAAGGCGAGTTGCCAGCTCAGACCCGGCAGTTGTTGCGGGTTGAGGGGCAGCAACCCCTGCGCCATCAGGATCAGGAACAGCAGACCGAAACCGGCGCCGTTGAAGGCCAGCAGGCTGAGGGCGTAGGACTTCCAGTCCTGCTCCCGACCATCGGTGCCACAACAGGCCAGGGTTGCCCGCTCGACAGGGGCCAACCAGCGAGTTTTTCCCTCAAATACCCGGTAGATGTAGTTGCCCAGCAGCGGTGCTGGCAGCAGAACCAGCAGCACGAAAGCCACCGGATAGATTATTTCTTGCCACATATCGGTTTCCTCACTCGTGACTGCGCGTTAGTGCGCGCAGCAGATAGACCATCAAGGCGAGGACGAGCAGCAGATATAGCCAATTCATATCGACTCCATTGAGATAATTAGCTGCGAGAGTCGATGTAAAACCGTATCGACTCTGTTGGTGTAATTGACGCTGAAAGGGTATGTAAAACAGGCGTAAAGGCGCCATAAAGCGCCCTGAGGCAGGCGTAAAATCGGCGTAAAGAACGGCGGTTTTGCGAGAGAACTGGCGAGGAGGGATCAAAAAACCCGGCCTGAGCCGGGTTTGGGTGAAGGGGTTACATGGTTGTCGAAGCTGAGCTGATGGTTATCTGCCAGCGTCATCCGCCCTTAGCGCATAGTGACAAACTCTTCCGCGCTGGTGGGATGGATAGCGACGCAGTTGTCGAAGTCTGCCTTGGTGGCACCCATCTTCATGGCGACGCCGAAGCCCTGCAGGATTTCGTCCATCGCAAAGCCTATACCGTGCAGACCGACCACTTTCTCTTCCGGGCCAACGCAGACCAGCTTCATCCGGGTGGGCTGGCGATGCTGGGTCAGTGCCGAGTACATGGCGGTGAACTGGCTGCGGTAGACCTTCACTTGCGCTTCACCGTATTCGGCGATGGCTTCCGGTTCGGTCAGGCCGATGGTGCCGATGGGCGGGTGGCTGAACACCACGGTCGGCACCAGATCGTAGTTGAGGTGCTCGTTGGGCTTGTTGTTGAACAGCCGCTCACTGAGGCGACGTCCCGCAGCAACGGCTACCGGGGTGAGCTGGATGCGACCCGTGTTGTCACCCACCGCATAGATGTTGGCGACGGCGGTGTTCTGGAACTTGTCGGTCGGGATAAAGCCCTTCTCGTCCAGCGCGATGCCAGCGGCAACCATATTGAGGTTGTCGGTGGCAGGTGCGCGGCCGATGGCCCAGATCAGGCAGTCGACGGTGAGGTGGCGACCATCTTCCAGTTGGAGGGTCAGGCTGTTGTCGGCGTTCTTGAGCACGGCTTTGGGAATGGCGTGGGTGTGCAGCTTGGGCCCTTCATGCGCCATGATTTCGACCAGTGTCTCGTGGATCATGGGGTCGAAGTTGCGCAGCGGGGCGTGCTTGCGCACCACCAGATGGGTCTCGGAGCCCAGAGCCTGCATCACGCCAGCGATCTCGACTGCGATGTAGCCCGCACCGACCACGGCAACCCGCTTGGGTTGGCTTTGCAGATCAAAGAAACCGTCGGAGTCGATACCCAGCTCGGCACCCGGGATCGCCGGAATTTCCGGGCGGCCACCGGTGGCGATCAGGATGTGATCGGCGGTGTAGTGCTCGCCATTGACCTCGATGGTGTTGCTGCTGACGAAGCGGGCGAAGCCCTTGATCACCGTAATCTGGTTCTTGCCCAGCACGTTATGATAGGACTGGTGAATGCGGCCGATGTAGGCCTGGCGGGACTCGACCAGCTTGGCCCAGCTGAAGTGGTTGAGGGTGGTGTCAAAACCGTAATCGGCGCCATATTTCAGGGCATCGGCGATCTGGCCGGCATACCACATGGCCTTCTTCGGTACGCAGCCGACGTTGACGCAGGTTCCACCCAACTCTTTGGCTTCAATCAGGGCAACTTTTTTACCGTACATGGCAGCCCGGTTGGCAGAGGCGATACCGCCGCTGCCGCCGCCGATGGCGATATAGTCAAAATGCTGTGCCATTGCGAGGTTCTCCGCTCATTAAGAATGCAATCACAGCATGATGGGGATAAAGCCGCTGGCTCACAAGAGCCAGCGTTCAGTTATGTTGGATCGGCAGGCGAATATGGAACTGGGCACCATTGCCCGGCTCGCTGATGCAGTTGATGCGGCCACGGAGCAGTTGCACCACCAGATTGTAAATGATGTGGGTGCCTAGCCCGCTGCCACCCTGACCCCGCTTGGAGGTGACGAAGGGGTCGAAGATGCGCGGCAGTATCTCCGGTGGTATGCCACGACCATTGTCCGAATAGTCGATCAGCAGGTCTTCTCCCTGTTGCTCCACCTTGATGGTGATTTTTTTTGGTTTGTCCCAGTTGTCGAAACCGTGGTTGATGGAGTTGAGGATCAGGTTGGAGTAGATCTGGGTAAAACTGCCGGGGAAGGAGAAGGTCGACAGCTTGGGATCGCACTGGATATCCACTTCGCACTGGCTCTTCTTCAGTTTGTGGCCGAGGGAGACCACCACTTGATGAAGGTTGTCGGCGAGACTGAAGTTGTAGCGTGCTTCAGATGACTGATCGACGGCCACCTGCTTGAAACTGGCGATAAGCTCCGAGGCGCGGCGCAGGTTGCTCTGCAGCAGTTGCATTGACTCATCGAGGTTGACGGTGAACTCGGTGAGATAGGAGCGTGACAATTGCTTGGAGTCGATATGGGACTTGAAGTCAGCGACCCGCTCCTGCAGGTAGGAGGAGGCGGTCACGCTGATGCCGATCGGGGTGTTGATCTCGTGCGCCACCCCGGCCACCAGTGAACCGAGAGAGGCCATCTTCTCCGACTCCACCAGGGTCTGCTGGGCCTGTTTCAGGTCATCGTACGCCTTGCCCAGCTGGTTGTTGGCTTCGCTCAAACTGCGGGTACGCTCCACCACTTTGCCTTCCAGCTGTTCGTTGAGCTGGATAATCTCCCGCTCGACCTTTTTCAGCTGGGTGATGTCGTAGCCAAACCCGATCTGGTACTTGAGATTGGGGCCATCGTAGAAGGGAACGAAAGTCCACTGCAGCACTAGCTCGTGTGCCTGCTGGTCATGCATGATGACCTCTTTATCTGATAGCGAGCCATCTGCTGACAAGATGTCGGTAATCTCTGCCCGCTTGTTCGGACTAACAAACAGATCCAGCCAGTTGTGCTGCAACAGCTCCTGCTGGTGGTAGCCGGTCAGCAGGATGGCTGCCGGGTTGATGCTGGCGATGGTCAGGTTCGGCTCCATGCAACAGATGATCATGTTGGCGGAGTTGATCAGCGTGGCGGAGAAATCCCGCTCCTGTTGCAGCTGTTCGACCGCTTGATGGCGGGCAACCAGTTCGTCACGCAGTCGGGTGCGCATCTGGTTGAGGGTGGAGACAAGGGTATCCAGCTCATCCATTTTTTGGCGTGGTTGTGGTCGCCCTTCCAGCTCAAGTTCCATATCGAGGCGGTCGAGATTGAATTTCTGGGCATAGTTGGCAATGCGATTGATGTGTCTGACCACCAGGTAGTAAATGATGATCAGGATACAAAATGAGACCACCAGGGTCTTGATGGTCTGGCTGACCATGATCAGCACCGATTTTTCGATCAAGCGCTGGTAGATTTGCTCAAGAGAGGCCGCGACGAACAGTTTTCCGACGATTTCCCCCTGATAGGTGAGGTTAAATTCCCGGGAGATATCGTAGCTTTCCCGCTCGACCCCCTGGGTCAGCAGCGGCACTTCGGAGTTGCCGAGCATCTCCTTGACCATCACGAACTGCATGTTGGGCAGGTTCATGATCCCTTCTATCTGCACCTTGACCTGCTCTTCATCCAGGTTCCACAAACTGGCGGCGATGGGTTGCAGAAAGGAAGCTTCGATCTGGCCGATGCTATCTTCGATAACGGCGACATCCTTGCGGTAATCCCAAGCGAGCTGCAGAGCCGTGATGATCAGCGCCAGTACGGTACTGCACACCAGAATGTAGGAGAGCAGGCGATATGAGAGTCCGTTACGGCCCACGGCCTTGGCGGTCTTGGAGAAGAGTCCTGACATGGCGTCCTTGCGGTCTGGATAGTGTTTTTTTTAGTTTAACTGCTTCATGCACTTATGTCGTCTTTCCTGAGCGTCATAAAAAAGGCCCCTGGTCGGGGCCTTGATATGCGGTTGATGGTCAGTGTCCGCCGTTTGCCTTGGGCGGAATGGTCTCATCAAATACCGGCAAGGGTTTGTGCTCGGAAGCCAGATAGGTGTAGATCACCGGCAGCACAAACAGGGTAAACAGGGTACCGATGGCCAGGCCTGCCACGATGACGATACCGATACTGAACCGCTGTGCTGCCCCTGCGCCTGAGGCATAGAGCAGCGGGATCAGACCGGCAATCATGGCGGCTGTGGTCATCAGGATTGGCCGCAACCGCACCTTGGCAGCTTGCATCACAGCTTCCATCCGGTTCATGCCGCGCAGCAGCTGCTCTTCCTTCGCTACTTCACAGATCAGGATGCCGTGCTTGGTAATCAGGCCCACCAGGGTGATGAGGCCCACCTGCGAGTAGATGTTCATGGTCGCCAGTCCCCATGCCAGGGCAATCAGTGCCCCGCTGATGGCGAGTGGCACCGAGACCATGATGACTAGCGGGTCACGCACCGACTCGAACTGGATCGCCAGCACCAGGAAGATGATGGCCAGTGCCAGTGCGAAGGTGGCATAGAGCGCATTGCCTTCGGTGACGAACTGGCGGGCTTCACCCATGAAATCGTAGCGATAGCCTTGCGGCAGCTTCTCGTCGGCGACGGTCTGGAACCAGTTGATCGCATCACCCATTGCCACACCCGGTGCCGGAACGGCGCCGATAGTGGCGGAGTTCAGCTGGTTGAAGTGGGGCAGGGCACGGGGCTCGCCAACCACTTCAATGCTGATCAGGCTGCCGAGCGGGATCGACTTGCCGTCTGCGGCCCGCACGTAGTAGCCCTTGATGGATTCCGGATTGAGACGGTACTTGCGCTCGACCTGCGGGATCACCTCGTAGGAGCGGCCATCCAGGTCGATACGGTTGACGTAACCGTCCGCCATCATGGTGCCCATGGTGATACCGATGTCTTGCATGGTGATGCCATAGGCACCCGCCTTGTCCTTGTCGATCTTGATCTTCATGGTGGCGGAGTCGTAGTTCAGATCGAGATCCGAATAGACGAACTGACCGTTGCCCTGAGCGGCAGCCAGAATCTCACCGGCCACCAGGAACAGGCTTTCGAAGCTGTTCGGGGTGGTGATGACGAACTGGATCGGCAGACCACCGGAGGCCCCCGGCAGTTCCGGGAACTGGAAGGTGGTGACAGCCATACCCGGGATGTCTTTCACCAGATTGGCGACCCGATCCAGCACCTCTTTCTGGCTCGCTTCACGCTGACTCCAGGGCACCATGGAGGCGATACCGAACGCCTGGTTGGCGTTGAACACCCCTGAGAAGACCTGGGAGAAGGCGATCTCGGGCTGGTCGTCGAGGATCTTGTTCACATCCGCCATGGTGTTTTCGATGTAGTCCAGGTTGGCGTTGGACGGTGCGGTACCCAGCACGGCCATTACCCCCTTGTCCTCTGACGGTGCCAGTTCGCTCGGGATGAACTTGAACAGCAACGGCAGGCTGCCGAACACTATGATGGCGAATACCACGATGACGATGCGCTTTTTCATCACTGCGTGCAGCATGCTGTCGTAGCGATCTGTCATCCGCTCCAGCAGGTGGTGGACTGTGCTCTCGAACTTGCCCGGTGTTTCGTTAGCTTTGAGCATCTTGGAACACATCATCGGTGACAGGGTCAGGGCGATGATGCCCGAGACGAACACGGCGCCAGCCAGGGTCAGGGCAAACTCTTTGAACAGGGAGCCGGTAATGCCCCCCATCAGGGCGATTGGCGCGTATACCGCCGCCAGGGTGACCGTCATGGCGATGACCGGCACTGCGATCTCGCGGGTACCGATAATGGCAGCGCGGAATGGCTCTTCTCCCTGTTTGATATGACGGTCGACGTTCTCTAGCACCACGATGGCGTCATCCACCACCAGACCGATCGCCAGCACCATCGCCAGCAGGGTCATCAGGTTTATCGAGAAGCCAAACATATCCATCATCATCACCACGCCGATCAGACTGAGCGGAATAGTGATGATCGGGATGATGACCGCACGGAACGAGCCGAGGAACAGGGTTATCACCACCAAGACGATGGCCGCGGCCTCGAGGATGGTCTTGATGACCTCGTGGATGGACTCGTTGATCGCCACGGTGGAGTCATACATCACGTTGAGATGCATGGTGGTCGGCATATTGCGCTCAAGACTCGGCAGCAGTGCCAACACATCGTGGGCGATGGTGATGGGGTTGGCTGTCGGGGCGGCGTTGACCGCCATGACCACGGCTTCGCGGCCGTTGGCACTGGCGCGGTAGATGTCGTGGCTCTTCTCCAGGCTCACCTTGGCAATGTCGGAGAGGCGGATCACCTTGCCGTCACGGGTTGCCACCACCAGGCGTTTCAGTTCGTCGACATCTTTAACCTGAGTTTCGGCATTACCGTTGAACAGGCTGAAGTAGCCGGTCGCCTGACCTGTGGCTGACTGATAGTTGTTGCTGTTGAGCACCGTCATCACGTCGCTGGCGGTCAGGTTGAAGGCCGCCATCTTGGCCGGATCCAGCCATACCCGCAGGGCAAATTCGACACCGCCGTAGAGGTCAACCTTGGAGACCCCGCCCACGGTAAAGAGCTGCGGCTTGATAACCCGCTCCAGATAGTCAGTGATCTGGCTGGAGTTGAGCTCCGGGCTGGTGAAGCCGAGGTAGAGCACCGCCGTGGTGGAACCGGTGGAGGAGGTGACCGAGGGGTCTTCCGCCTCTTTCGGCAACTGGGAGCGCACCGAGTTCACCTTCGCCAGAATGTCGGACAGTGCAGCGTTGGGGTCGGTGTTGAGCTTCATGTACGCGGTTACGGTTGAGCTACCCAGCTGGCTTGAGGAGGTCATGAAGTCGATGTTGTCGGCTTGCGCGACCGCCTGCTCCAGCGGCTGGGTGATAAAGCCCTGGATCAGGTCAGAACTGGCACCATAGTAGCCAGTGCTGACGGTGATCACCGTGTTGGTGACTTCGGGGTATTCCCGGACCTGCATCTTGAAGATGGCCTGAAAGCCCAGCAGGGCGATCAGGAAGCTGAGCGAGATCGCCAGCACCGGCCGTTTTATAAATATGTCAGTAAATCGCATCGCAGATCTCCGCGCTTACAGCATCGGGGTTTGTGCCGGGACGGCCAGAGCATCGTTCTCGACCACATGCACCTTGGTGTCGTTGCTCAGGCGAACCTGGCCCGACAGTACGATCTGGTCACCGGCCTGGATGCCAGAGAGCACATGCACGTCATTGCCGCGTCGTTCACCCGCCTTGACCACGACCTGCTTGGCTCGCAGCACTTTCACCTTGTTACCCTCTTTATCGGTCTCTTCGCCTTGTTTGAGGACGTAGACATTCTGACCGTAAAGGGTGAAGGAGATGGCGGTTTGCGGGATAACCATCTGATCTTTCACCGTTGGCAAAATGATGCTGGCACGGGCGAACATACCGGAACGAAGTTGGCCTTCGTTATTCGGGATATCAGCCTGCACCTGGATCAAGCCGCTCTGGTAGTTAACGGCAGGCTCGATGGCAGTAATGTGGCCGTCAAACTGGGTTTGCGGATAGGCATCCACATTAATCTTGACGATCTGGTTCAGGGTGATTTTGGAAATGTCGGTCTGGGGCACGGTGAAGCGCAAGCGCATCATGCTGGTATCTTCCAGTCGCACGATATCGGTACCCGGTTGCAGGTACTGACCGAGGAAGACGTTGCGCAGGCCGACCATACCACTGAACGGGGCGCGGACTTCACGACGGGTAATCGTGGCTTTGAGGCTCTCGATATCCGCTTCCAGTGAACGGAAAGATGCCTCGGCGTCATCCAGCTGCTCTTTGGAGATCGAGCTGGTCTTGTAAAGATTCAGGAAGCGATCGAACTTGGCCTTGGCTGCGGGTAGCTTGGCTTGGGACGCGCGCAGATTGGCTTTTTCTACGCTGGAGTCCAGGCTCAGCAACAGCTGTTCAGCCTTAACGCGCGTGCCCGACTCAAAGGTGATGGCATCAATGGTACCGGCTAGCTCGGTAGACAGAGTGACCCCCTGGTTTGGCTCGATGAAGCCGATTGCCTCTATGGTCGGTACCCAGTCTTGCGCCTTGGTCACCATGGCGGTGACAGGGAATTCGGGTTCTGGCCGGTTGGCCATGTATTGGGCAATCATCTTTTGTTTGAACAAATTGAAACCGATGACGCTGCCAAACAAGGCAATCGCAATCAGCAGCATAATGGCCATCCACTTTTTCATGAACAGGCTCCTGAGGTAGACGTGATGGGGGGTAAAATGGCGTTCCAGCTGGCCAGAATCGCAGTTTCCAACTGCGCTTCGGTCAGCGTGATGTGATGCACCCTGCATTGCAGGGCCAGATGCATGACACTGTCCAGGCTCAACACCTGGAGTGCTCGTATCGGTAAATCAATAAACAGTCCTTGTTCAACGCCCTGTTCAAAAAATCGGTCCAGAGGCTCCCATGCGGCAAGGATGACAGGATTGGTCTCCAATTCTGCCCCTAGCGGAGAGCTCTCGTACTGCAATTTGCACTTGATAGCGTTGGGTTCGTTAACAAAAATGGCATGAATATTTAGCCATAGTTGGCGAAATTGTTGAAATACAACTTTATCGACATCTACATCAGCCATGACCATGGGGACACACTGCAAGATGGTGTGCTGATGGAGCTGCCGAACCAGATCATCCTTGTCGGCGAAGTAGCGATAGATGGTGCCGGTGGCAACGTTGGCCTTTTTGGCAACTTCTGCAATAGAAAGACCATGAAAGCCCCGTTCACCCAGCACTTCATGGGCAGCATTGAAGATGCACTCTTTTTTATCTGGACTCATCTGCGCAATTTTCGGTTGAATGAACGTTCATTCATTTTAGGCTGGCATAAAACCAAGTCAAGGTAGCAAGCCAAGATGACACAAAAGATCAGCGCACATTCTGCCGTTTGGTGTATTTATTGAGGAAAACTGCGATAAAAGCATACGATGTGCTGTAAAAAGCAACGGTCAGCACGATAAAGGAAAAAAATTGTAGACTAGACATCGTTCATCATCAATAATGTGCCCCGTTCGACAGCGTAGCGCCCGTAGCTCAGCTGGATAGAGCGCTGCCCTCCGGAGGCAGAGGTCACAGGTTCGAATCCTGTCGGGCGCACCATTAAAAGTGCGCCGGTTAAACGGGCGTGTTGTGGAACGAAAACAGCTGTGGTGGCTGTAGCTCAGTTGGTAGAGTCCCGGATTGTGATTCCGGTTGTCGTGGGTTCGAGCCCCATCAGCCACCCCATTTTACAGCTTGTCAGGTATGCGAAGGTGGCGGAATTGGTAGACGCGCTAGCTTCAGGTGTTAGTGCCCCCCGGGTGTGAGGGTTCGAGTCCCTCTCTTCGCACCATACTTGCTGTATGATGAAGATGACTTAAGTTGTTGTTTTTAGACTTTAAAAGTAGTAAACTGTTTCGCAAGAAATAGCCTCGGTGATTAGCGCAGTCCGGTAGCGCATCTGGTTTGGGACCAGAGGGTCAAAGGTTCGAATCCTTTATCACCGACCACATTTAGAAAAACCCCGCTTCGGCGGGGTTTTTTGCTTTCTGGTATTTGCGATCCTCGCCTCTATTAACCCGCTGTTACGTCTGTTTACACTCTCTTAGGGCAAGATGTCTGCCCTTTCAGTTATGCTGCAGCCTAGAGTCACTGACAACCGGATGTCATCGGCCCATTTCAGGCGTGTTTCCCATGTATAACAAAATTTCTTTTTCTTGCACTCCCGCCATGCTGGCAGCCTTGCTGCTGGGTGGCTGTACCATCAAGCCGCCATCAACCGATATGATGATGGGCTCTATTGCGTCGCAACCGCAGGAGGAGCGTGCCCGCTCTCCCTTGCTGACCAGCGGCGATTTTTGCGTTGCGGTGTCACAGCAGAAGCTGCTGGCACAACCCTGCAGCGGCAAAGACGATCAATTGTTCGAGTGGGATCTGGGTGAGCTGCGCCTGCAGGATCTCTGCCTGCAGGCCAAAAGCGACAGCGAGCTGATGTTGGCCCCCTGTGATGGGCGGGCGCAATGGGAGTGGCAGAAGGACAGGCTGTTCAACAGCAAGGTCTCCCGCTGCCTGGATGTGGCCGGGCGACGCCATATGCCAGGCACTCCGCTGCGACTGGCCGAATGCTACGGCGGGGCCAACCAGAGCTTCAGCTGGCAGCGACCCAATCCCTGGCTGGAAACCCTGAAAAAACAAAGCCTCACATGGTGAGGCTTTGTGGAATCTGATGTGGATATGGAGAGGGTCAGGCTACGCTGACGCTCTCCAGCTCGAACAGTTTTTCCAGATAGACGGCGACGCCATCTTCATCGGAGGTGAGGGTCTGCTCATATTCCGGCAGTGCCACTTTCAGGCGGTCATGGGCATTGCCCATCACGATGCCGCGTCCCACCATGGTCAGCATCTCGAAGTCGTTCATGCCATCGCCGAAAGCGATCGCCTCTGACATGTCGAAACCATTCTGCTCCAGCACGGCACGTACCGCGTTACCCTTGTGAACTCCGGCGTGCATCACTTCGAGGCAATCCGGCAGGGAGAAGGTGACGTTGAGCTGGTCGCCGTAACGCTGGTTGAGGTGCGCCTCGATCTTCAGCAGCTTCTCGTGGTCGCCGATGTAGAACACCTTGTTGATCTTCTCTTTCGGTTCCTTGGTCAGGTCATCGACCAGACGGTAGGTGAACCCTGACTCGTCATGGAACTGCAGCAACCATGGCAGCTCTTCTTCCACCACCCAATCATCACCCTGATAGACATTGAGGTGGATAGAGGGGTCGCGTTCCAGTGCAATCAGTTCGGCGGCGATTTCGGTTGGCAGCGGCTGGTTGAAAATCAGCTGATCCTGTTTGTCATGGACCACGGCGCCATTGGAGGTAATGAGGTAGATGTCCATTCCCAGGGCATCGCGGAAGCTACGCACATCAACGTGGTGACGACCGGTGGCAACCACAAACTTTACACCTTGTGCTACCAGGCGGTGCAGGGTATCCCGGGTGCGGGAAGAGATCTGGTGCTGCTTGTTGAGCAGAGTGCCATCGAGATCGGATACAACTACCTTGAACATCATTACCTCGGCATCAATTGAAAACAGGGGCAGTTTACCTTAGCCCGCACTGTCACCCCATTTATTTAGGGTTACAAAAAATAGCCAGCTCAGAAGCGGGCGAAAAAGTCAGCCATGGCAGTCAGGGCGGGCTGGCGCTTGTCATCGGATTCGATAAACAGCTCGTGCCAGGCTCCCTCGATCCGCAGCGGTTTGCCCCCTTCGCAGTTGGCCAGGGTGCAGAAGCGATCCTGCGCGGCATTGTCCACCACGCTGTCGCTGCCAGCCTGCAGCACCAGCAGCGGGGTTTTGATGGCCCCCGCATCGGCGATGGCGGCATCGGCACCGGTGATCCCCTGATAAATCCAGTGGGCGGTGGCGCCCCCCAACTTGATCTGCGGGTGCTGCTCGTAGATTTGGCGGAAGGCCTGATAGCGGGACTGGCTGTGAGTCAGCTCGTTATCGGCAAAGCCGTGATCCTGATAGGCGCCCTGACCGGGGCCGTAGGGAGGCTCGCCGATCCAGCCGCCGACCGTGCCTATGGTGGTTGCCAATCCCTTGGCCAGCCACTTGGGCAGACCGCCGAGATTGATGCCCAGCATGGGGGAGGAGAGCACGGCCGCCTTGATATCATCGGGCCAGCGTTCCAGATAGCGGGCCGAGATGGCGCCGCCCATGGAGTGGGCCAGCAGGAACAGCTTGGCAGGCTGGTCCGCCATGATCACCTGGTCATGAAACTGCTTGAGATCGAGCACATAATCGTCGAACTGGTCGACATATCCCTTCTGCGGATCATCCAGCATCCGGTCGGACATCCCCTGACCACGATGGTCGATGAGATAGAGGCTGTAGCCCTGACGCCAGAGATCCCACGCCAGCTCCTGATACTTGAGGTAGCTTTCGACCCGGCCATTGACGATCAGGATGGCGCGATCGACCTTGGCTTGCCGCAGCGCGGCATAGCGGATGGTCACCCCATCCTTGCCCTTGAACTCCCCCTCAATCGCATGCTGGCGCCAGAAGTCGGGCAGGGTTTGCTGGTAGAGGCTAGGCACATCGGCTTCGCTGGTGAGCGAATAGGTATTGGTCACGGCAAGGGCTCCGGCAGAAAACAGGGTCAGGGCCAACAGGGAAAGAGAGAGGGGTTTCATCGGGCACACTCCTGTTGCCAATGGTGATAAAGGGCGGCGATATCCCCCGAGCAGAGCAGCGCCATGCTGGCTTGCAAGCGGGGCAGGGGCCAGTCCCACCACAGCATCTCTTGCAGCATGCCGATCTGCTCATCGCTGAAGCGACGGCGGATCGGCTGGGCCGGGTTGCCGCCCATGATGGTGTAAGGCGCCACATCTTTGGTCACCACGGCGCGGGTGGCGATGACGGCACCATCACCTATGGTGATGCCGGGCATGATCATCGCTTCCGAGCCGATCCAGACATCGTTGCCAATCCGGGTGTCCCCCTTGCGCAGAAAGCCGCTGCGAGCCCCTTCGCCAAAGGTGTCGGGATTGAATGGGAAGGTGGAGACCCAATCCAGCCGATGGCCCTGATTGCCTGCCAGCATGAAGGTAGCCCCCGAGCCGATAGAGCAGAACTTGCCGATGATCAGCCGATCCACCTCGCCCCAGAGGCCGCTCTCCCAGGTGTCGTGGGTCGAGCCATCGCCGAGCAGGTAGCGGACGCAGTGATCCTCGAACGGCTTGCCGTGGTAGTAGCCGGAGTAGTAGCTGTAGTCGCCGGCCTCTATGTTCGGGTTGGTCAGGTGCTCCCGGATGATGCGGGACTCCAGCCAGCTGCCAAAAGGGTTCTCCATCACTCCTCCTGCGGATCGTCCTGCTCGCTCTGCTGCGCCCAACCTTTGCGGGTCAACTGCATCCGTTGCCACCACTCTTCGTCCGCCAGAATTTCACCGGCCGGGCCGAGTTGGGGGTAGGGCATCTCTTTCTCTTTGCAGAGCTGGGCATAGATGGGGTAACCCCCTTCGAACAGTATGCTGTTCTGCTCCTCCAGACTTAGCGGGCAGCCACGCTGATAGCAACCGGCCAGCTCGCGCTGGCGCTGCGCCTCGTAGAGGATGGCGGCAGCGGCCACCGAGACGTTGAGGGACTGCACCATACCGACCATGGGGATGACGATATGGTGATCGGCCAGCGCCAGCGCCTCTTCACCGATGCCGTGCTTCTCCTGACCCACCAGAATGGCGGTCGGTTTGGTGTAGTCGATGGCGCGAAAATCGACTGAGCTGTCGGAGAGGTGGGTCGCCAGGATCTGCATGCCGGAGGCTTTCAGCTCGGCAACGGCGCTGCCGATATCCGGGTGCAGTTTTACATCCACCCAGTTCTGGCTGCCGCGGGCGGTGCCCTTGCGCTTGTGGATCCAGGTCTTGGGCCAGACGGCGTGTACCCGGTGGATGCCGATGGCATCGGCGGTGCGCACGATAGCGGCCAGATTGTGAGGTTTATGGACCTCTTCCATGCAGACGGTCAAATCGAGCTGGCGCTGGGCCAGCATGTCGGAGATTCGTTTAAAGCGTTCAGGGGTCATATCAATGTCTATTCGGTGAGGTTTGTGCACTCTTCTCGTGCATGCAGACGGTTAAAGCGAGTTGACACTGGGCCTGCATGACGATGGTGGGCGCAGCATGCCGGGCAATGGTTGTCGCTATAAAAGCAGCAGGCGGCTTGCGCCGCCTGTGTTCAGTTCTTTTGTCGGCTCACCTTGAGCACGTTGGGCATTACGCGGATCTTGCGCATGATATTGGCTAAATGGATCCGGCCTTTAGTGGTGATGAGCAGGCTGACCAGATAGATCCGGCCATCCTTCTCTTCGGTACTGATGGCGTGAATATTGGCGCCGGTGGCGGCAATCACGTTAGCCAGCTCCGCCAGCGCACCCTGATGATTGACGATCTCGACACTGATGCCGCTACGGAACTCCTGTTCCTGATCCTTGTCAATTTCCCACTGCACCGGCAGGTACTTGTCCGGTTCTTTGCTGTAGCCCTTGATGTTGCGGCAAGACTCCTGGTGGATCACCAGCCCCTTGCCCGGACTGATATGGGCAATGATGGCATCTCCCGGGATCGGGCGGCAGCAGTTGGCGAAGGTGACCAGCATGCCGTCGGCACCCTTGATCGGCATCTTTTTGCTGCTGGACTTGGGTTGTTCGTCAGGCGGCAGCTCATCACCCAGCATGCGACGGGCCACCATGACACTCATGGCATTGCCCAGACCCACATCGGCCAGTAACCCCTGCAGGTTCTCGTGCTTGGTGTCGGCCAGCACCTGTTTGATGCGCGGTTCGGAAATATCTTCGATATTTTTGGCGCCGAGCGCATGGTTGAGCAGGCGGCGACCCAGCACTACCGACTCTTCGGTGCGCAGGTTCTTGAGAAACTGGCGGATCTTGGAGCGTGCCTTGGTGGTCACCACGAAGTTGAGCCAGGCTGCATTGGGGCGGGCACCCGGCGCCGTGATGATCTCCACTGTCTGGCCAGAATGCAGCGGACTGCTCAGGGAGTAGGGGTGTCTATCGACCCGTGCACCAACGCAGGCGTGACCGATATCGGTGTGTACCGTATAGGCAAAGTCCACCGCAGTTGCGCCGGTGGGCAGCTCCATGATCCGCCCTTCCGGGGTAAAGACGTAGATTTCATCGGGGAAGAGGTCGGTTTTAACCCCCTCGATAAACTCAAAGGAGCTGCCGGCGCTTTGCTGCAGCTCAAGCAGGCTCTGCATCCAGCGCTGGGCGCGGATCTGGGCGGTGGTGCCGGAGCTATCGCCATCCTGTTTGTAGGTCCAGTGAGCGGCCACACCCTTATCGGCCATCTGATCCATAAATTCGGTGCGGATCTGTACCTCCACCGGCACCCCATGGGGGCCTACCAGCGAGGTATGCAGCGACTGGTAGCCGTTGGTTTTGGGGATGGCGATGTAATCTTTGAAGCGGCCGGGGCGCGGCTTGTAGAGGCTGTGCATCTGCCCCAGCACCCGGTAACAGGTATCTATGTCCTTCACCTTGACCCGAAAGGCGTAGATATCCATTACCTCATGAAATTGCAGCTCTTTTTTCTCCATCTTGTTGTAGATGGAGAACAGGTTTTTCTCGCGACCGCTGACCTGATGCTCGATCACCGCTTCGTGCAGACGACCACTGATTTCGCTCTGGATAGCGTCGATGATTTCGCGACGGTTGCCGCGAGCCCGCCGAACCGATTCGCGCAACACGCGGGATCGCATCGGGTAGAGTGCCTCGAAGCCCAGCTCTTCCAGCTCGTTCTTCATGGTATGAATGCCGAGGCGGTTGGCGATGGGGGCGAAGATTTCGAGGGTTTCCCGGGCTATGCGGCGGCGCTTGTCCGGACGTAACGAACCCAGGGTGCGCATGTTGTGGGTGCGGTCAGCCAGCTTGATCAGGATGACCCGGATATCCTGGGTCATCGCCATCACCATCTTGCGAAAGTTCTCGGCCTGAGCCTCTTTGCGATCGCGAAACTTCAGTTTGTCGAGTTTGGAGACCCCGGCCACCAGCTCGGCAACAGCGCTGCCAAATTGCTCGGCCAGGTCGACCTTGGTCACCGAGGTGTCTTCGATGACATCATGCAGCACGGCGGCTATCAGGGTTTCATGGTCGAGACGCATGTCGCCCAGGATACGGGCTACGGCAACGGGATGGGTGATATAGGGTTCGCCACTGGAGCGCATCTGGCCCTGGTGCGCGTCACGGGCCACCACATAGGCTTGCTTGAGCTTCTCGACCTGCTCTGGTGGCAGGTAGGAACTGGCTATTTCTTTAAGGTTTTCAAATAAATACAAGACAGTCCCCGCAGCGGTAAAACGGCAATTCGTGGAATTGAGGTATAGCCCTGAGTTTGCGAGGTTTTCGAGCGGTTGTAAATGGGGATGAACAGTCGGCACCCGGGCGGGTGCCAACCGGAGAAATTACTTAACCGCGACCTTCGGCGATGGCAGCAACGGCAGCCAGCTCGGCGGCTTCCTGCTCTTGCTGTTCGTAGCGGTCCTGGGTATCCATCACTTGATTGTTTACCAGACCCAGTTCGATCTCACGCAGGGCGATCACAGTCGGCTTGTCGTTCTCTTCGTCGACCAGGGGATCTTTGCCTTGTACCGCGATTTGACGAGCGCGGCGGGCGGCGACCAGCACCAGGTCAAAACGGTTACCTACCTGTTTTACAGCATCTTCTACAGTAACGCGTGCCATGCAGGACTCCAGTGTTTGGGCTTTCTGTATTTAGAAAAGCAGTGTTTAAAAATGACGCAAAAGTTTACTTGTTTTTGGCTTACTCTGCCAGTAGCTGTTGCAGCAAGTTTTTTTGAGCCTGTTGCTGGTTATGCATTTCCAGCCGTTGGCACTCAATAATGGACCCGAGCTGGAACAGCGCTTGCTCGAAGTCTTCATTGATAATGACATAGTCATACTCGTCGTAGTGCACCATTTCGGCAATGGCTTTCGCCATCCGGCCGGCGATCACCTCGCTGCTGTCCTGACCGCGCCCAATCAGGCGGCGCTCCAGCTCTTCACGGCTGGGGGGTAAAATAAAGATGGATTTGGTCGGCATCAGCTCGCGGATCTGGCGGGCACCCTGCCAGTCGATATCGAGGAATACGTCGATCCCTTTGGCCAGACAAGCTTCGATGGCGGCGCGGGAGGTGCCGTAGTAGTTGCCGAACACTTCGGCCCACTCCAGAAAATCACCGCGCTCGATCAGTGCCTTGAACTCTTCCACCTGCACAAAGTGGTAGTGCACCCCGTGCTCTTCGCCCGGGCGAGTGGCGCGAGTGGTATGGGAAACTGACAGCTGCATCTTGCCTGAGGCGTTAGGTTTGGTCAGCAAGGCATTGAGCAGGCTGGATTTACCCGCGCCGCTCGGAGAAGAGATGATATAGAGAGTGCCTTGTTGCGCCATGTTATTACCTTTAATCGAAACCGCTGTTTTGGTTGTAGCAGAGGCCGCCGTCTTGTGCCCGAAAGGGAGACAGCCAAACGCAAAACGCGGAAAATTCTTGAATTAGGGGGATGTAAAGGCGGCGAATTTTACCAGAATACGGCGAATAAAAAAACGGCCGGAATCATATTCCAGCCGATCAAAGTATTCGTAGCTTGCTGCGGGAGCGTAACCCACATCAGCCAGCATTGTGCCTGTGGGGATGGGCGGGGGCCATCAGGTTATCCCTGCCTGATGGCTCGGAATTCCCGAGTTGCCCTGTCAGTGCGGCGAGTGCGGTAGCTGACGATCGGCGCAAAGCCGGTCGAACGCGGCGATTACCTGCTCGTGGGTGATCTTGCTCATGGCTTCCGGGTCTTTGAGGCGGGTACGCCAGCTCAGCTCGGCCAGCGGCTTGCCGGTCTCCTGCTCGACCAGCTGCTGATAGACGCTGACCACGTAGTCGCGACATAGATAGGGGCCGGTGCGAGCCGGATTGTGGTGGGCATAGAGGCCGATCACCGGTGTGCCGACCAGGGTCGCCATGTGGGTGGGGCCGGTATCGGGGGCCAGCACCAGACTCGCCTCACCAATCAGCGCCAGCAGTTGCTTGAGGTTGGTCTGCCCCACCAGATCGGTCGGTTTGCTGTGGCTGAGTTGCTGGATCTCGGCGGCCAGATCCCGCTCCAGTTTGGCTGGCCCGCCACAGAGATAGACCTGAAAGCCCTTGCTGGCGGCGTGATCTGCCAAGGCGGCATAGCCTGCGGCAGTCCAGTTTTTGAACGCCTTGCTGGCGGCGGCGCAGATCAACAGGGTCGGTTTGCCGCCAATCTTCTCCTTTGCCCATGCCAGATGTTCGGCACTGATGGGCAGTTGCCAGTCCGGAGTCAGATCCTTGATGCCAAGCTCTTTGGCGAAGGCGAGGAAACCGTCCAGCACGTGGGGGGAGGCGGGGGATGGCACCTTGTGGTTGGTAAATAGCCACTGACCGTCGTTGGCCCGCTCCTTGTCAAAGCCGAGTTTGATGTTGGCCCGGATGCCGAGGGTGGCAATGCTGGCGCGCATGGCGGCCTGCAGGTGGAGCAGGGCATCAAATTTGCGCCCCTTGAGGGTCTGCCAGAGATCGCGATAGCCGCGCCACCCCTTGCTCTTGTCGAAGGGGATCACCTCGACGCCGGGCAGATCGGCAAACAGGGTTGCCTCGATTTTGCCGGTGATCCAGGTGATGCGGGTTTGTGGCCACTCCCGCTGGATGACGCGCACCAGCGCCAGTGCGTGGCAGCAATCTCCGATGGCGGAGAGCCGCAGGATGCAGATGGAGGAGGGTGGCGTTTGAAATAGCGGCATGTTGTGGCGCACGGCTGGCAAAAAGGGTGGATGGCATTATGCAAACTCCCCTGCGGATTGTAAAATTGCGCGCATGCCAGAGTGGCAGCCTCATCGCGCAAGCGATCAATGACCCACCGAGCGGGATCTTCATAATGCGAATACAGACCGAACACAACCAGATCTGCTGGTATGCCGAAGGGGCCTTTCGCGACCCTTCTCCCCAGTTATTCGATCCTGCCTGGTGGCAGAACAACCGGCAGGTGGTGGGTACCGCCATTGGTCGGGGGGTGACCTGGTTCGTCAAGGATGAGTCCCGCCATCTGGTGCTGCGCCACTACTATCGCGGCGGCATGGTGGGCAAGGTGGTGCGGGATCGCTTCTGGTTCGAAGGGGTTGAGTCGAGCCGCGCCATGGCCGAATACACCCTGCTGGCCAGGTTGTGCGAACTGGGGCTGCCAGTGCCGCGTCCGTTTGGTGCCCGCATGGTCAAACAGGGCCCCTTCTATCGGGCCGATATCCTGATCGAGCGGATTCGCGGTGCCAAGGATATGGTGGCCCTGCTCAAACAGGGGCCTGTGGTGGCCGAGGTATGGCACAAGATTGGCCAGACGGTGCGCCAGTTGCACGATGCCGGGGTCTATCATGCCGATCTTAACAGCCACAACCTGCTGCTCGATAAAGAGAACAAGGTGTGGGTCATCGACTTTGATAAAGGAGCCATCCGCTCCCCCGGCGAGTGGCAGAAGGCCAATCTGGAACGGTTGCAGCGCTCCTTTAATAAAGAGGCCCAATTGCATACCAGCTTCCACTTCGTTCCGGATAACTGGCAGACCCTGATGAACGGGTATCACACAAAAGCGATCTGACCCTGTTGCTCGGCGTGAGAGCCAATGTTACTTATTGAGCAGGTATTCAGATCCTGTTTCGAGGCGCCCCATGGAAATGCTCAAGACACCTCAAGTCGATGTGACTGCCCGGCTTGATCCGGGTCTGCTCGCTGATGCGATGGCGCTGCTGGAGGCGGGGATCTGGACCTGGTCCGCACCACAGGGGTTGCACCGTGATCCCTCTTGCTTGAGGTTGTTGGGGCTAGGGGAGCATTGGCCTGACGAGCTTGGTTGGCTGGATCGCGTGCATCCCGACGATCTTTCCCGGCTGGAAGACTCCCTGCTCGCCTGCCAGAACGGCAGCAGCAGTGGCCTGCGCCTCGAATACCGTATTCTCCATCATCATGGCCACTATATCCGGCTGGAAGAGCGGATCCGCCGTGACGAGTGGGGCCATCTGCTAGGGGTGGTCCGTCATCTCGAGCCTGCGGTGGTGCTGGTGGAAGAGCGGCACGGCACCGATCCGCTGACCGGTCTGGAGAGTCGTGGCCGCTTCGAGCAACTATTGGAGGATCGGCTGGCAACCGAGAGTGGCAGTTTCAGCCTGCTGCAGTTCTCCATCGACCACATGGCCAAAATCCAGTTGCTGTTTGGCGAGGCAACCTGCGATGCCATGATCGCCAAGCTGGCGCGCATTGTGCGCCATGAACTACGGCGAGAAGATCCCTTCGCCCGCTGGGATGAGGGCGGTTTTATCCTGATGCTCTCCCAGACCGAGCGGATGAGCGGACTGGAGATCGCCGAACGGCTACGCCTCGAAATTGCCGACGCCAGCCTGCTGACCCAGCGGCCGGTTACCGTCAGCATCGGGCTGGTGCAGAGCCAGCCCGGTGAGCAGCTCGACCACCTGTTGGCTCGACTGGCCACCTGTCACGGTCAGGCCAGGCGGGAGCGCAACGCCGTGGTCGGCTGACTGCGGGTCAGTGCTGGTTGACCTTGTGGCGCTGGCAGACCCAAAGGGAGGCCAGCATCAGCAGGCCGCCAATAGCCAGCCGGGTCAGATCGGTATCCTTACCCCAGAGCAGCAGATTGACCAGCAAGCCGGCCGGAATGAGCGCATTGTTCATGATGGCCAGCACCCCGCTGCTGACCAGCGTTGCCCCCTTGTTCCACAGGAAGTAGCCGAGGCCGGAGGCTCCCACCCCCAGCCACAGTAGAATGCCCCACTGCAGTCCGGAGGTCGGGTATTGCGGCTTGCCCAGCAGCCACCAGGCGGGCAGGGCCACCACCAGCGCCCCCAGATAGAAGCAGCCAAACACCGCCAGTTGCGGCGGTTGCTCCGCCTCTCGTGCCAGCAGCACCTTGTAGCCCACTTGGCCCATGGCGAAACAGAGGTTGGCACCCTGCACCACCAGAAATCCCAGCACATAGCTTTCGGTCAGGCCGTCGAAGCGGATAACGGCAGCCCCGAGTACCGCCAGCAGGGCGCCCCACAGATAGGTGGGTTTGAAGCGCCCTTCCAGCAGATCGTGGAGCAGGGTGACGTAGATGGGGGTGAAGATGGTAAAGACCAGCACTTCCGGCACCGTCAGCAGCAGGAAGGAGTGGTAATAGAAGAGATACATGATGCCGAGCTGGATGGCGCCGAGGGCCATCAGCTTGGCCACCAGATCGGGGCGTAGCCAGCGGCGGCGCAAGAAGGGGAGAAACACCAGACTGGCGAGAGCGATGCGGGTCAGCACCGAAAAGTAGGCATCCACCTGGCCAGCGAGGTAGACCCCGATCAGGCTGAAGGAGAATGACCAGAGCAGGGTGACCCCTATCAAGTAGTTCATGTGTTTGATTTGTCGTCAGTTGTCAATTTTAAGGGGGGCTATGATGGCCGAGATGGAGGCGGCAATCCAGCGTTTATGGGGGCGATTGCCACAGGTCGGAGCATTTGCCTTTACCGCCAGCAATGGCGAGGGGTCGGCGACCGACTGGAATGGTCGCGGTGAGGGAACTGTGCTGGTGACCGATCACCTTGGCGGTTGGCTGTTTAGCGAGCAGGGCCGCTACACCACGCCCCACGGAAGGGGGCTCGCCATGCACAATCGCTTCTGGTGGCAACGCCGTGGGCGGGGGATCCGCCTCGCTCATCTGCGTTATGAGCAGCCGGTGGAGCTGTTCGAGCTGCTGCCACAAGGGGATGGCCGCTGGCTGACCGCCGAGCCCCATCTGTGCGGGGCGGATCACTACAGCGCTGAGCTGACCGAGAGCGACGACGGTTTTCTGCTGAGCTGGCAGATCACCGGGCCGCGCAAGAACGAGCGGCTCAGTTATTGCTATCTGGTCTGACGCTGGCTGGCAGGCATAAAAAAACCGGCGCAGAGCGCCGGTAGCGGGAGACAATCGGAGGTTTTTTAAAAAAGGTCCCCAAACAGGAGCGATACGCTCTCTTCACACACTCAGATATTGCATTCAGGCATGGATGGCATAGCTCAGCATGGCTTGCAGCTTGCTATCGAACAGCCAGGGCAGCAGAACCATCAGCAGCCCCAACATGCCAGCCAGTCGCTGGCGATATTGCCAGCCAGCAATCACGACCAGACCACCGCACAGTGTGGTCAGGATGCCTGACACAGTGAGCTCTCGCGCTGCATGCGGCGCTGCTGCGCCCACTGGTTCATGGCAACCGAGCCAAGGATCAGCGCCAGTGCGACACCGGTAGTGGGATGGATCTGCTCACCGAGGAACATGGCACCCAGCATCACGCCGAACAGCGGCACCAGATAGTTGCTGAAAGAAGCAAAGGTCGGGCCTGCTTTCTGGATCAGCGCCATATAGAGGAAGTAAACCAGACCGGTACAGAGGGTACCCAGCACGGTAATTGCGCTCAGGGCCTGGCTGCTTGGCATGGTCAGCTGGCTCAGATCGGTCAGGAAGGGAGCGGCCAGCAGCAGTTGGATGGCAGAGGAGATCAGGATGTTGCGGGCAACGACCACGGGGTGATCTTTGGCGAAGCGCTTGATCATCAGCAGGCCGATGGCAAAGCAGCTGGCGCCGAACAGGATGGCAATGGCACCGAGCAGACCGGCGTTCATACCTTGGGAGAGCTTCGGCCAGAACAGGATGAGCACGCCAGCAAAACCGATGATCACCGAGAGCAGGCCGCTTTTGGTAATTCTTTCACCAGAAATAAACAGGGGGGCAGCCAGAATGGTCACAAACGGGATACAACCCATGACCACGGCGGCGATGGCGCTGTCTACGTATTGTTGGCCCCAGGCGACCATGATGAAGGGGATGGTGGCATCCAGCAGGGCGATCAGCATGTAAGTGCGCCACGGGGTGTGCTCACTCTTGAGACGCATGAACAGGCAGAGCAGCCCCAGGGTCAGGCTACCGCACAAGGCACGACCGGCAGCCACCATGATGGGGGGCAGTTCGGCAACGGCCTGATGCATGAAAATGAACTGGGAACCCCACAGCAGGCCAATGGCCAGCAATAACAGATAGCTACGCATGTTAATCTCCGATGTATTGAGCTGTGCATTCTAGGGAATCTGCTAGTATGGCGAAAATGAATTGTTGGCATCCTACTATGGTGAATATCGATGGATAGCTCACTCGCCCGCCTCGACCTCAATCTGCTCGCCGTATTCGACATGCTGATGCAGGAGCGTAACGTCACTCGTGCTGCCGATCGGCTACATCTGTCCCAATCCACCGTCAGCCACGCGCTGGGGCGGTTGCGAGTAGCTCTGGATGATCCGCTGTTTGTGATGAGCCGGCGCGAGATGATGCCGACCGAGCGGGCCAAGGCGTTGGCCGGGCCGGTACGGCAGGCATTGGCGATGCTGGAGCAGGGGCTGCGACAGGCCAAGGGGTTTGATCCCGCCACCGCGCGGCGGATTTTTCGCATCGCCACCCCGGGCTCGGTGGAGCATGGGGTGGTGCCGGTGCTGGTGGATTGGCTCCATCGACTTGCGCCCCACTGCCGGTTGGAGGTGTGTGACTTGGCCGACAGCGACTATGAGCGGGAGCTGGAGAAGGGGGAGCTGGATCTGGTGATTGGTTTCGCCGGTGCCAACCACCTTTCGCCCCGCTTGTGGCGGGAGGATTGGTTCAACAATCCGCTGGTCTGCCTGTCTCCGCTCGGTAGCGAGCTGCCCGATGTGCTGGGGCCTGCCGAGCTGGTCAGCCGCCCCCACATCCACACCTCCAGCTGGGGCCACAGCCAGGCGATGGTCGAGCTCTGGCTGGCCCGCTTCGGGGTGGCGCGGGAGCTGGGGGTCAGGTTACCGAGCTTTATGGCGGTACCGCCACTGATGGCCAGTGGTCGCTATCTGGTGGTGGTGCCCGAGATGATCGGGCGCCTGTTCTGCCGCTACTATCCGCTACGGATGCATCAGCTCGATCCCGCCATCCCGATCATCTACCTGATGGCGGGGCACCCGCTCACCGCCCACGACGAGGCGATCGGCTGGTTCAAGAGCCTGCTGCACCAGCTGGTGTTTGACCTCTACGGTGCCGATGCTTTGGGCTCACCGGCTCAACGCAGTCTGGCGAAGTAGTCCAGCCCCATGGCGCTTTTCACCTCCGCCAACACCTCATCGGTGATGATACGGGCCTGCTCGGTGCCCTGATACAGAAGTTCCAGCAGCTTCTCCTTGTCGGCGATGGCGGCCTGGCGACGCTCCCGCATTGGCGCCAGCAGGGTTTGCAGGCAGTCGTTGAGCACCTGCTTGCAGCGCATGTCGCCCAGTCCGCCGCGCTGGTAGTGGGTCTTCATCTCGGCCACCAGCGCCTTGTCGGGGTGGAAGGCATCCAGATAGGCGAACACCGTATTCCCCTCCACCTGACCCGGATCGCTCACCTTGAGGTGGTTGGGGTCGGTATACATGGCGAACACCGCCTGTTTGACCTCTTCCGCCGACATGCCGAGTTCTATGGTGTTGCCGAGGGATTTGGACATCTTGGCCTTGCCGTCGATGCCGGGCAGGCGGCCGGTGTCGCTCAGGATCGGCTGGCACTCGGTCAGCACCTCTTTGCCCACCAGTGAGTTGAAGCGGCGAACGATCTCGTTGGTCTGCTCCAGCATCGGCAACTGATCTTCCCCAACCGGCACATGGCTGGCGCGAAAGGCGGTGATGTCGGCGGCCTGACTGACCGGATAGACCAGAAAACCGGCCGGTAGCGTGCGCTCGAACCCTTTCTGCTGGATCTCCGCCTTGACCGTGGGGTTGCGCTCCAGCCGGGCGACGCTGACCAGATTGAGGTAGTAACAGGTGAGTTCGCTGAGGGCGGGTAGGGCGCTCTGCAGGCAGAAGGTGGTTTTGGCCGGGTCGAGGCCGACCGCCAGATAGTCGGCCATCACCTCCAGCACGTTGTCGGTCACCTTGGCCGGATTGTGGCCGTTGTCGGTCAGCGCCTGCAGGTCGGCGATCATCACGAATTGACGGTAGTGGTGCTGGGCTTCGACGCGCTGGCGCAGGGAACCGACATAGTGGCCGATGTGCAGTTTGCCGGTGGGACGATCGCCAGTCAGGATAACGGGGTTGTGCATGTCACTCTCTCCAGTTGGGTGAGCCGGGAGGCGACAAAGGGATAAAAACAGTTGACCGCCTCTCGGCGGTCACGGTGTTTTCTTTGGGAAATCTTGAATAGAAACGCGGTGCCGCCTGTTTAGGAGCAGCACCACCAGTAGTTGTGATTGAATGCGGTCATATTCATAGCAAATCAAACTACGCCGGTTTCATTACTTCTGCAAGGGGACGACCAGCAGATCGCACGGCACCGTATTCATCAGCTGACGGGCACTGGAGGTGAGCAGGCTCCAGAAGCTCTGGCGATGGCCGCACACCAGCAGGTCGATTTCATACTCCTTGACCGCTTGATTGACCCGCTCGCTCAGATCGCCACAGATCACCAGCTTCTTCTCGATGGGATAGTCCACCGAGGCCAGAAATGCCTCCAGCTTCTCTTTCGCTTCAGCGATCACCTGATCCTGCACGTTGTCGATGTCGATATCGATCATCTCGGTGTAGAGATCCTTGAGGTCTACATCGACATGGATAACTGACAGCTTGGCGCCGTTGGAGCGAGCTCTGTCCACCGCCTTGTCGATCACCTTGCGGTTATCTTCAGAGAGGTCGATCGCAGCCAGAATATGCTTGTAATAGGTTGTTCCACTCATGGGGTATCTCCTTACCGATCCTTCAGCCCACTATACCCATCTCTGCTGAAACTAAAATGGTGTATCAGGCACAGTTTTGGGATTTAAATGAGTTTAATTTCGTGTGCCACAGGGTGAGCCACTCAGTTATTGACCATTGTTTGCCTATAAATTAAACAAGAGTTTGAAGCAGGTCACACCCCCTGGCTTGCCGATCAGGGGGGAGAGGCATAGGATGGGCCCGTGCTTCGCAATGAACACAAAACAACAAAAAGCATCTGAATACCGCTTTGGGGAGCCACGTGCTCCCTTTTGTTTTTCGGCCTCATTTATTGCCGCTTTTCTGACTGATGCGATCCGGCATCAAGTTAATCTCCCGCGATTTGGTTATGCTGTAGCCAGTTTCTTTGGCGGCTTTCCCATGATCATTCACCCGCAGAGTCAGGTGTGGTGTGGGTTTGCCCGCAACGGTCGTTCCTCATATCGCCTTGATGCCCTGGAGATTCATTCATGATTATTCACCCACAGATCAAGGGCTGTGTTGCCCGCAACTGTCACCCCATCGGCTGCCGCGCCGCCGTGCAGCAGCAGATCGAACGGATCAAGGCGGCTGGCCCGTTCAACGGGCCCAAGCGGGTGCTGGTGCTGGGTGCCTCCTCCGGTTTCGGGTTGGCGTCGCGCATCGCACTCGCCTTCGGCGCGCAGGCCGACACCATAGGTATCTCGTTCGAGCGCGGCCCCTCCGACAAGGGGCAGGGCAGCGCCGGTTGGTACAACAACATCTGGTTTCGGCAGGCGGCGGAGCAAGAGGGGCGTATCGCCATCAACCTGATCGGTGATGCCTTCTCCGATGGCATGCGCCAGCAGGCCATCGACACCATCCGCCAGCAGCTGGGGCAGGTGGATCTGGTGATCTACTCGCTGGCGAGCGGCATTCGGGTGCTGCCCGACGGCACGCAAGTGCGCTCGGTGCTCAAGACCACCGGTCAGCCGTTCAGCGGCTGGGGGCTGGATCTGGAGCAGGATACCCTGGTGCAGCAGTCGCTGGCCCCCGCCACCCCGGAGGAGATCCGCGACACCGTAACCGTGATGGGTGGCGAGGATTGGCAGCTCTGGATGCAGGCGTTGCAGCAGGCCGATTGTCTGGCCGCTGGCGTCCAGACCGTGGCCTACTCCTATATCGGCCCCGAATCCACCTATCCCCTCTATCGGGATGGCACCATCGGTTATGCCAAAGAACACCTGCATGCCACCGCCGAGACCATCAACCTGCAACTGGCGGAAGTAGGCGGTCACGCCTGGGTATCGGTCTGCAAGGCGTTGGTGACCAAGGCGAGCGCCTATATTCCGGTGCTGCCAGTCTATCTGGGCCTGCTGATGGGGGTGATGAAGGAGCGCGGCGTCCATGAGGGTTGTATCGAGCAGATGCAGCGACTGTTTGCCGCCAAGATGTATGGCCCGCAAGGAGTAGTAGCCGATGGTAACCGGCTGATCCGGATGGATGACCACGAGCTGGACCCGGCCATTCAGGCCGCCGTTTCGGCCCTCTGGCCCAAGGTTACGCCGGAGAATTTCCACGCTCTGGGGGATTTTGCCGGATTGCGGCAGGATTTCATGCAGCTCAACGGCTTCGAGCTGCCGGGTGTCGATTACGCTGCGCCGGTGGATGTCGTCTCCCTTGGCGAGCTGACCCCCTGAGCTGAAAGAAACGGGATCTCCCTCTCGTTGATGGGTTGATTCGAAGCCGGAGTGTGGCGACAATCGATACCACATCACTGAGGAGAAACAAGATGCTGGCCCAAGCCATGATCGAAAAGTTGAACGAGCAGATTAACCTGGAGTTCTACTCCTCCAATCTCTATCTGCAGATGAGTGCCTGGTGTGAAGACAAGGGCTTTGAAGGGGCAGCGACCTTCCTGCGCCAGCACGCGGTCGAGGAGCGCCAGCACATGGAGCGTCTGTTCACCTACGTGAGCGAGACCGGTGCCATGCCAAAACTGGGTGCCATCGATGCCCCTCCCCACGAGTTCAAGTCGCTGGGCGACGTGTTCCGTACCACCCTGGAACACGAGTACCACATCACCAAGTGCATCAATGGTCTGGCTCACGTAGCCTTCACCACTCAGGACTACTCCACTTTCAACTTCCTGCAGTGGTATGTGGCCGAGCAGCATGAAGAGGAGAAGTTGTTCAAGAGCATCGTCGACCGTCTGGGTCTGGTGGGTGAAGATGGCAAAGGCCTCTACTTCATCGACAAGGAGCTGGCCGAACTGGCCAAGGGCGCCCCTGCCAGCATCATGGACAACAACGCCTGATAGTCGTGGACACTTAGTGTTCAGCCAGTACAATAACGGCCCTTTTAAGGGCCGTTATTTATTCTGGTGGGCAGCCACTATGGTTGTGTTCCGCCAGAGGCAATCACGGTTCTGGCCAGGTGCCGTTTCTATTTTGATAAGTGAGTGATGATGAAGCAGGTCGATGTGGTGGTGATCGGGGCCGGTGCGGCCGGATTGATGTGTGCGGCGCAGGCGGGCTACCGTGGCCGCTCCGTGCTGGTGCTCGACAACGCCAAGAAGCCGGGCCGCAAGATCCTCATCAGTGGCGGTGGCCGCTGCAACTTCACCAACCATCAGGCTGGCGCTCACGCCTACCTGTCGGAGAATCCCCACTTCAGCAAGTCGGCGCTGGCCCGCTACACCCAGCAGGACTTTATCGATCTGGTGGATCGCCACGGGGTCAACTATCACGAGCGCACTTTGGGGCAGCTGTTCTGTCTCGAGAGCGCCAAGGATATCGTCGATGTGCTGCTCACCGAGTGTGACTGGGCCGGGGTGACCCTGCAGTTCCAGACCGAGATCCTCACCGTCAGCAAGCAGGACGAAGGCTTTGTGCTGACCACCAGCAAGGGTGAGATCGGCTGCCACTCGCTGGTGGTGGCGACCGGCGGTCTCTCCATGCCCAAGCTGGGTGCTACCCCTTATGGCTTCAAGCTGGCGGAGCAGTTCGGTCTCAAGGTGCTGCCGACCCGCGCCGGACTGGTGCCCTTTACCCTCCATCAGGCCGAGAAAGAGGCGTTCGCTGATCTGGCTGGCATCAGCCTGCCGGTAGCGGTGACCGCCGAGGATGGCACCCGCTTCAAGGAGGCGATGCTGTTCACCCATCGCGGCCTCTCCGGCCCCGTCATCCTGCAGATCTCCTCCTACTGGCATGCGGGTGAGAAGATCCACATCAACCTGCTGCCGGAGCTGGATATTCCGGCTGCCCTGCGCGAATGGGCGCAGGCGCACCCGGCGCAGGAGCTGAAAACCGTGCTGGGGCGCGAGCTGCCCAAGCGCTTCGTCGACAAACTGGTGGAGCTGGGTCAGCTGGTCAGCAAGCCGATGCGCCAGTACAACGAGCGTGAACTGGAAGCAGTGGCCAACCTGCTGGGTGACTGGCAGATCCTGCCCAACGGTACCGAGGGGTATCGCACCGCTGAAGTGACCCTGGGCGGCGTCGATACCAACGAGCTCTCCTCCAAGACCATGGAGGCGCGCAAGGTGCCCGGCCTCTACTTCATCGGCGAAGTGGTGGATGTGACCGGCTGGCTCGGTGGCTACAACTTCCAGTGGGCCTGGTCCTCCGGCTGGGTGGCTGGTCAGTACTGTTGATGTCACAGGGGCTGGTTTATCCGGCCCCGATTTATTGGTCAGGGTTATGGTGATCGGTCGGGTTGCCGCAAGGGGGCGCAGATGCTTGAGAATCAGATGATGTTGTTGGCGGTGTTCGAACGGGCGGCGCTGATGCTGATGACCCTCTTCTTCCTGACCCGCACCCGGCCGTTCCAGCGGCTGTTCCAGAAGCGGGATCACACCCCGGCGGAGCTGGTGCTGGTGGCCTCCATCTTCGGCCTGTTTGCGGTGTTCAGTACCTACACCGGCATTCCGGTGGAGGGGGCGCTGATCAACGTGCGGATCATTGCCATTATCTCCGGTGGCATCCTGTTCGGTCCCTGGGTCGGCATTCCGGCCGGGGTCATCTCCGGTCTGCACCGCTATCTCATCGACATGGATGGTCACACCTCCATCCCTTGCCTTATCGCCAGTATTATCGCCGGTCTGCTCGCCACCTGGCTGCACCTGCGCTGTCGCAAGTCGCGGCTCTGGCTCTACGGCATTCTGGCGGGAATGCTCTGTGAAGGGCTCACCATGCTGCTGATCTGGCTGCTGACCGAGCCCCACGAAGTCGGGGTGGAGATCGTTAACCACATCGCCTATCCGATGATCGCCGGGGCGCTCTGCATCGGCCTTATCATCAAGCTGGTGCAGGATCTGGATGACGAGAAGGAGCTGATTGCCGCCAAGCAGGCCAAGTTGGCGCTCGATATCGCCAACAAGACGCTGCCTTTCTTCCAGAACATCGATCGCCACTCCCTCAGTCAGGTGTGCGATGTGATTCGGCGCGACATCAGCGCCGATGCGGTGGCCATCACAGATACCCATGACGTGCTGGCTTATGTCGGGGTGGGCAAGGACTATTACGAGCTGGATGAGCACCACGCCATCAGCGGCATGACCCAGCAGGCGGTGCTGCTCGACCAGATCATCATCAACAACGATTTGCGCCAGTATCACCTCTCCGATTTCCACTCGGTCATCATTATTCCGCTGCGGGAAAACGGCTCGGTGAGCGGTACCCTCAAGATCTACTATCGCCGCACCCACAGCATCACCAGCTCGCTGCGAGAGATGGCGGTGGGCCTCTCCCAGCTCATCTCCACCCAGATGGAGGTGTCGCGCATCGAGCAGCTCAAAGAGATGACCCGCAAGGCAGAGTTCACCGCGCTGCAGAGCAAGATCAACCCGCACTTCCTGTTCAATGCCCTCAACGCCATCTCGTCACTGATCCGCATCCGGCCCCAGCAGGCGCGCCAGCTGATCGCCAATCTGGCGGATTATCTGCGCTACAACCTCAACAAGGGGGATGAGTTGATCGACATTCAGGAGGAGCTGCAGCAGGTGCGCGACTACGTGGCCATCGAGCAGGCCCGCTTCGGCGACAAGCTGGAGGTGGTGTTCGAGGTGGACGACGTGCACATTCAGGTGCCGAGCCTGCTGTTGCAGCCGCTGGTGGAAAACGCCATCCTGCACGGCATCCAGCCCCGCAGCGCGCCGGGTCGGGTCACCATCGAGGTGAAACAGCTGGCGGGCGGTATCCGGGTCGCGGTGCGCGATACCGGTTACGGCATCAGTCAGGCGGTGATCGACGGGGTGGCCGCCGGTCGGGTGGAGAGCCGCAGCATCGGCCTGATGAACGTGCATCAGCGGGTCAAGCTGCTCTATGGCGACGGCCTGCACCTCAAGCGGCTGGAGCCGGGTACCGAAGTGAGTTTCTATCTGCCGGATCAGGAGTCGATGCCATGCTGAGTGCCATCATGGTTGAGGATAAGTGTGTGCCGCGAGAGGTGTTGTCATGCTGAAAGCCATTATTGTCGAAGATGAATATCTGGCCCGCGAGGAGCTGATCTATCTGGTTAATCAGCACAGCACCATCGAGATAGTGGCGAGCTTCGAAGATGGGCTGGAGGCGTTCAAATACCTGCAGGATCACGAGGTGGATGTGGTGTTTCTGGATATCCAGATCCCCTCCATCGACGGTCTGCTGCTGGCCAAGAACCTGCACAAGTCGAGCCATCCGCCCCATATCGTCTTCGTCACCGCCTACAAGGAGTTTGCGGTGGAGGCGTTCGAGCTGGAGGCGTTCGACTACATCCTCAAGCCCTACAACGAGCCGCGCATCATCAATCTGCTGCAAAAGCTCGAGCATGCGGGCAAGTCGCAGCCAGCCACCACCGGGGAGGCGAGCGGCGACGTGATCAGCCCGCAGAATCGCACCGTCAATCTGGTGAAGGGGGAGCGCATCATAGTCACCCCCTGCGAGCAGATCTACTACGCCGAAGCGGACGAGAAGCTCACCTATGTCTACACCCGCGATGACCGCTATGTGATGACCATGACCATCAGCGAGTTTGTCAGCCGCCTGCCTGCCGAGGGGTTCTTTCGCTGCCACCGCTCCTACTGCGTCAACATCAACAAGATCCGCGAAATAGTGCCTTGGTTTAACAGCACCTATCTCATCCGGCTCCATGATCTGCCGTTCGAGGTGCCGGTCAGTCGCAGCAACATCAAGGCGTTCCGTCAGCTGATGCGGCTCTGATTGTCATTCATTCCCGCCGATCTGCATTTCATGCCTTAATCGATCTGCGCGAGCTGCGTCTTGCCTATAGTGGCCTCAATTTCCTGAAGGCCATCGACCGAGACGCATCATGACCAAAGAGATGAATCGCACCCGCTACCTGACACTGATCGGTACCATCATCACCCAGTTCGCACTGGGTTCTGTCTACACCTGGAGCCTGTTCAACGCCCAGCTCTCCGACAAGCTGGACGAGCCGGTGAGTCAGGTGGCCTTCGCCTTTGGCCTGCTCAGCCTGTCGCTGGCAGTCGCCTCCTCCATGGCGGGCAAGCTGCAGGAGCGATTCGGGGTGCGCAATGTCACTCTGGGGGCTGGCGTGCTGCTCGGCATCGGCTTCTTCCTCACCGCCCATGCCAGCAATCTGGCGATGCTCTACCTCTGCGCGGGCATTCTGGTCGGTTTTGCTGACGGTACCGGTTACCTGATGACCCTCTCCAACTGCGTGAAGTGGTTCCCGGAGCGCAAGGGGCTGATCTCTGCCTGCTCCATCGGGGCCTATGGCCTCGGCAGTCTCGGTTTCAAATACATCAACCTGCTGCTGCTCTCCAGCGCGGGTCTTGAGACCACCTTCCAGCTGTGGGGGCTGATCGCCATGTCCATGGTGCTGGTGGGCGGCATGTTGATGAAGGATGCGCCCAAGCAGGCTGCCTCTTTGCAACAGAGCGAGAGTCGTGACTTCACTCTGGCCGAGGCGATGCGCAAGCCGCAGTACTGGATGCTGGCGCTAATGTTTCTCACCGCCTGCATGAGCGGCCTCTACGTCATCGGCGTCGCCAAAGACATCGGCGAAAGCATGGTCGGTCTGTCGACTGCGGTGGCGGCCAACGCCGTTGCCATCATCGCCATGGCCAACCTGGGTGGCCGTCTGGTGCTGGGAATCCTCTCCGACAAGATGTCCCGCATTCGGGTCATCACCATCGCCCAGCTGATTACCCTGGCGGGCATGGTGCTGCTGCTGTTCGTGCCGCTCAACGCCAACCTCTTCTTCGTGGCGGTCGCCTGTGTGGCGTTCAGCTTCGGCGGCACCATCACCGTCTACCCCTCGCTGGTGAGTGATTTCTTCGGTCTCAACAACCTGACCAAGAACTACGGCGTCATCTATCTGGGCTTTGGTCTGGGCAGCATCATTGGCTCCATCGTGGCCTCCCTGTTTGGTGGCTTTATGGCGACCTTCAACCTGATCCTGGTGTTGCTGGTGGTGGCGCTGGTGCTCTCCCTCACCATTCGCCTGCCGGCGCCGGTAGCGGTGGAGCGGGCCTGATAAACCTCCCTGCCACAGCAAGCAAAAACGAAGACCCGGGCCATGCCCGGGTCTTTGCATTTCCGATGGTCGATCAGCGTGGCGCTAGCCCCAGCAGCTGGCGGGCCTGACGGCAGGTCTCCTCCACCGTTGGCCACTCATCACCGGTTACCGTGATATGGCCCATCTTGCGGCCGGGGCGGGGGTCGCCCTTGCCGTAGAGGTGCAGCTGCAGGCCGGGCAGCGCCAGCAGGGCGGCCCAGTCGGGCGTGCCGTTTTGCCAGAGATCCCCCAGCAGGTTGATTAACAGGGCAGGGCGCACGGCGATCTGCTCTGGCAGCGGCAGATCGCACAGGGCGCGCACCTGCAGCTCGAACTGGCTGCATGCGGCGTTGTCTAGGCTGGGGTGGCCCGAGTTGTGGGGGCGGGGCGCCAGCTCGTTGACCAACAGCTGGCCGCCCACCAGAAAGAACTCCACCGTCAGCACACCCACGTAATCGAGGGCGGCGATCAGCCGCTCGGCTATCCCTTTGGCTTCACTCTCCAGCGCCTGCACATTGGCCGGGGAGCGAGTCAGGTCGAGAATGCCGCCGCTGTGCCAGTTCTGCACCAGTGGCAGTGAGCTGATGGCGCCGCTCGGGCTGCGGGCCAGGGTAAGGGCAAACTCCCCTTCCAGAGTCAGCCGTTGCTCCAGCACGCAAGGCACAGCACTGGCTGCCAGCGCCGTCGCCAGCTCATCCAGATTGCTCGCCTGCCACTGCCCCTTGCCGTCGTACCCCTCGCGGGCAGTCTTGAGGATGGCGGGTAAGAGTTCGCTGGCCTGTGCGGGGATAGGCTCTTCCGGCAGTAGCGCCAGATAGGGGGCGATCGGGATGTTTGCTCCGCGCAGAAAGGCTTTCTCCTCGCGGCGATCCTGACAGATGCGCACTGCGCTGGCGGCCGGGCGTACCGGTTTTTGTTTTTCGAGCAGCGCGAGGGTGGTGGCGGGCACGTTCTCGAACTCGCAGCTGATGGCCTCGCAGCGGCTGGCCAAATCGACCAGTGCCCCAGTGTCGTCATAGGGGGCGACAATATGGTGATCGGCGGCGGCACCGGCGATGCTGGCCGGATCGGGATCCAGCACCACCACCTTGTAGCCGAGGCGGTGGGCGGCCATCACGAAGTAGCGGCCAAGCTGGCCGCCCCCCAGCATGCCGAGGGTGGCGGGTGGCACTATCATGTCGGCTCCTCCAGTTGCAGTGCCTGCACCCGATTTCGCTCGTGGGTGCGGAAGTCGTCGAGCTGCTGCCGGTAGCGGGAGGCATCGCCGTCTTGTGCAACGGAGAGCAGAGAGACTGCAAACAGGGCGGCGTTGGCGGCCCCCGCCTCGCCGATGGCGAAGGTGGCGACCGGCACCCCTTTGGGCATCTGCACGATGGAGAGCAGGGAGTCCATTCCCTTGAGATGACGGGAGGGGATGGGCACCCCCAGCACCGGAAGAGTGGTCTTGGCGGCGACCATGCCCGGCAGATGGGCAGCGCCACCGGCCCCGGCGATGATGGCGCGCAGTCCGCGCTCGCGGGCAGTGGCGGCATACTCGAACAGCAGATCCGGGGTGCGATGGGCCGAGACCACCTTAGCCTCGTAGGGCACGCCGTGCTCCTTGAGGATGCGGGCGGCGGCCTGCAGCACGGGCCAGTCGGAGTCGGAGCCCATTACCAGGCCGATCAGGGGAGGGGTGTTCATTTTCTCTGAATCCTTACTGTTAAACGTTTGCTTTTAGTAAACAAAAAGAGCCGGCAAGCCGGCTCAGAATTTCTCGGGTCGCACGATTTCGACCGGTTGCAGAAAGGCGATCATGGCGTAGTCGGGGTAGTAGCGACTCTGCAGGTGGGCCAGCAGCCGCTCCGCCTGCTCCCGGCTGCAGATCGCCTCCAGCCGGATGTTGCCGCTCTCGCTCCAGCTGGCGTTGCGCTCGCCATGATCCCCCCTGCCGCGGGCATCCGTGATGGTGTAGCCGCGCAGCCCCTCGCGGGTGAGGGTGCGCAGCAGGGTCGGCTCCAGATTGGCTTCCGTGATGACGGTCAGCAGGGTGCGGGTCTCGGTCTGCATGTGGCTACTCCGTGAAGTGGCGGGCCCAGCTGTGGTAGAGCGGGATCCCCAGCATGATGTTGAACGGGAAGGTGACCCCCAGCACGGCGCTGAGAGAGAGCCCCGGGTTGGCCTGAGGCACGGCGATGCGCATGGTAGCCGGCACGGCAATATAGGAGGCGCTGGCCGCCAGGGTCGCCAGCAGGGTTAGTCCGCCGAGAGAGAGCCCCATCAGCTGGCCAGCTGCCAATCCCAGTCCAGCCGAGGCGAGCGGCATCAACAGGGCGAAGCCGAGCAGGAAGAAGCCATGCTTGCGTAAGTCCTGACACTGACGGGCGACGATGAGGCCCATCTCCAGCAGGAACAGCGCCAGTGCCCCTTTGAACAGGTCGACAAACAGCGGTTTGAGCGGGGCAATCCCGTCCGGCCCGGCCAGATAGCCGATGGCCATGCCGCCGAGCAGCAGGGTTACCCCTTTGCCGAGGAAGGTCTCGTGGGCCAGCATGCGCCAGCGGGTCTCGCGACTGATGCCGCGGGCGAGCACTATACCCACCAGAATGGCCGGGATCTCCATTACAGCCAAGAAGATGGAGAGCTGGGATTCAAAGCTGATGCCCCGCTCGGTGAGCCAGTTCACCCCGACCGCAAAGGTGGCGACGCTGACCGAACCATAGTGGGCGGCGGTGGCGGCGGCATCCACCCGGTTCATCTTGAGGCGCAGCACGGCAAAGCCGAGCAGGGTCTGCACCACGCCGAGCAGGATCACCAGCGCCAGTTGTGGCAGCAGAGGTTGCAGGGATTGCTGGGCCAGACCGACGCCGCCCTTGAGGCCGATGGCCAGCAGCAGAAAGAGGGAGAGGGTGTCGTAGAGGGCAGGAGGCAGTTTGAGCTCGGAGCGCACCAGACCGGCCAGCAGACCAAACAGAAAGAAGAGTACAACAACGTCCAGCATGATGGTTCGCAGGGCAGTTCAGATAATGGTTGCATGCTAGAGCTCGCAATGTTTCGATAAAATCAGATTCTCGCTGATGGTTGTTCGATAAAAACTGATAGGGAACGGCATGCTCAACTACAAACAGCTCTACTACTTCTGGCATGTGGCGCGCAGTGGCAGCGTGACGCAGGCGGCGCAACAGCTGCATCTCACGCCGCAGACTATCAGCGGTCAGGTTGCCGAACTGGAGAGCTCTCTCGGGGTGGCACTGTTCAACCGGGTAGGGCGGCGCCTTGAACTGACGGCTGCTGGACGGCAAGCGCAGGAGCAGGCGGGGGCGATCTTTTCGCTGGGGGCCGAGCTGGAACACTCCCTGCGCCACGCCAGTCAGGAGCTGACCATGCAGGTGGGGATCGCTGACTCGGTGCCGCGAGCGTTGGCGTTCGAGCTGCTGGCCCCGGCGATGGCGTTGGCAACACCGCTGCGGTTGATATGCCACGAAGAGCGGGCCGAGCTGCTGTTCAGCGAACTGGCCCGTCACAAGCTCGACATGGTGCTGATCGATCGTCCGCTCCCAGCCGACAGCAATCTGCGCGGTTATAACCACGAACTGGGACGCAGCCCGCTGGCGCTGTTTGCCACACCCGAGCTGGCAGCGCGGGCACGGGCTGGTTTTCCCGCCTCGCTGGAGGGGTTGCCGTTGCTGATCCCCGGCGACAAATCGGCCACCCACGACCGGTTGCTGGCGTGGTATCGCCAGCAGGGCATCCATCCTCATCTGGTCGGTCAGTTTGACGACTCGACTCTGATGAAGTCATTCGGCAAGGCGGGGATGGGGATCTTTCCCGCGCCACTGGCCATGGCCGACGAGATTGGGCGCCTCTATGGTGTCGAACGGATTGCGACCCTGCCCGAGGTGATGCTTTCCTACTATCTGGTCTCGGCGGGCCGCCATCTCTCCCATCCCGGAGTGCAGGCGGTGATGGCGGGGGCACAGCAGCGGCTGGCAGCGCTGGGTGGCCATGCATAGAAATCTGGATGGCTATACATCCAGCCTTGCTCTGCCTATAATCCCCCCGCTTTGGCGCATCATGCTTAATAGGGAATCCGGTGAAAATCCGGAGCTGGCGCGCAGCGGTAAGGGGGAGCGAAGCGACATCAGGGCACTGCCGTCAGGTGGGAAGCCGTCGCCGTAGGTTATTAGCCCCCGAGCCCGAAGACCTGCCAAAGTTCGTATTTCGTGCCGAGAGAAACCGGCTACGAAGTAGATACTTACGCGAACTTAAGGATCTCTCATGTCCAAGACATTATTGGTGGCGGCTGCCCTGTTGCCGACGGCGGCGTTTGCCCAAACCACCATCCCCATCAATCCAACTCTGGTGATCACTGCCAATCGCGTGGAACAACCGGTCAGCTCGGTGCTGGCTCCCGTGGTAGTGATTGATCGCGCCGAGATTGAAGCCCGCCAGATAGACAATTTGCCCGATTTGTTAAAAACCCTGCCGGGTGTTCAAGTAACAACGCTGGGCGGGAGAGGTCATCAAAGCAGCCTTTACATCAGGGGGGCTAAAACCAAGCACTCCCTGCTGCTGGTAAATGGCCGCCCCGTCCCCACTCTGGTAACTGGTAGTAATGACCTTAGCCAGATTCCGCTAGGCAATATCGAGCGTGTTGAATATATCCGCGGGCCGCGCGCCGCCATTTATGGCTCTGACGCCATCAGTGGTGTTATCAACCTCATCACCAAAACGTCAGCAAAAAATGGCAACGAGACTCACGTTAAAGGTGGGGTTGGCTCGCATGGTTATGGGCTTGGGGAGCTGAGAACCGTGCAGGCACTCGGCCAGCAGACCGATATGAATATGATGATCGGTTATGAGCGTACCGATGGTTACGACGTTCGGGCACAAGATGGCTGGACGTCGCTGCAGCCAGATCGCGATGGCTTTGCCGGTTTGAACGGTCAGGTTGGCCTGAATCACAGCTTTAGTGATGCCTGGAGCGCTGATTTTAACGCTCAGGGTTTTAATAACATCACCGAGAGTGACGGTAACGATAGCGATATGAATCGGAATCAGGCTGCTCAGCTTGATGGCGGAGTGCTGTTCAAAAACGATCATATCTCTAGTCGCCTGGAAGCTAGCTATGGCGAAAATAAGTTAAAAACCTGGCTTGATAACAAGGGCGAAGCTAGCGGCGAGCCTATTCACACTGGCTTGACGCGTCTCTCTTGGGTCAATAACTGGAACCTAATTAAAGGGGCAAATATCACGGGGGGGGCCGACTGGCAGCGGGAGCAGCTGAAGTCTGATTCCCGTTCGGGTGGTCAATCATTTACTGCGCCTGACCGTGATAATACAGGGCTCTTTATAGTAGGTAGTTATGGCTGGAATCCGTTCCTGTTTGAGCTTTCCGGCAGGACCGATGACAACGAGCAATACGGTCGCCACAACACCTGGTCTGCAGCCAGCGGTTTGGATGTCGATGAGAATCATCATCTGCGACTGAGCTATGGAACTGCGTTCAAAGCCCCGACCTTTATGGATCTTTACTCTCCATACTCCCCAAAAAGTGACTATCTCAAGCCAGAAGAGAGCAAGAATATTGAGCTGGGCTTATCCGGCCGCTATAGCGCCTGGGATTGGTCAACGAATCTTTATCGCAACGACATCAATGAAATGATCGACTACGGTCCGGACTATCGCCCTTACAACATCGGGGAGGTGCGACTGGAAGGGGTTGAGCTGGCCATTGGATTGGACACCGGGCCGTTCCACCACAAGGTCAGTTACGACTACACCCGCGCTCAGGATAGAAGCAAGCAAGATCGCCAGCTGGACCGGGTGGCCAAGCATAAAGGCAGCTTGATTACTGAAGTCAGTCTTGGCTCCGTTCTGTGGTCTGGCGAGATCCTTTATACCGGGGAACGGACCGATCTGGGGGCAACTAAACAGTTACCTTCTTATACAGTGTTCAATCTGGCGGCGACCTATCCGGCGACCAACGCCCTGACCCTCGGGGGGCGAATCGATAACCTCTTCGATCGTAACTATGAGGGGGCGTATGGCTACGCTGCGCCAGGAGCCGAAGCCAAGGTGACCGCAGACTATCGTTTTTAAGGTTAAGCGCGCTGTCGTTTTCAGGCGAAAACCCAGGCCCTGCCATATGCGGGGCCTTTTCTATTGGGCACAGGCGGGAGTATGATCGCCGCCTTGCACCAAAGGGGAGGTCAAGTGGCCAATATTCTCGTGTTTGATTCCGGTATGGGTGGCTTGACCATCTATCGCGAGATCCGCCGCGCGCTGCCGGCACACCACTATTTCTACTGTTTCGATAACGCCAACTTCCCCTATGGTGAGCTAAGCGAACCGGCCCTGATTGCCGCTTGTTCCCGATTAGTCACTACCATGGTGTCCCGTCATCATATTGATCTGGTGGTCATTGCCTGCAATACCGCTAGCACTATCTGCCTGCCAGCACTGCGCGCGGCACTGGATATTCCGGTGGTGGGGGTGGTGCCCGCCATCAAACCGGCCGCGGCCCAGACCCGCAATGGCTGTATCGGTCTGTTGGCCACGCCGGGTACGGTGAGCCGGCATTATACCCATGAGTTGATAGCCCAGTTTGCACCGGGCAAGCGGGTTTTGCTTAAAGGCACCACCGAGTTGGTAATAGAAGCAGAACACAAGCTGGCGGGGTTGCCGGTCAATATGGCGCTGCTGCAAGAAGTGTTGGCGGACTGGCTGGAAGGGGAAAGCGTGCCGGATACGCTGGTGTTGGGGTGTACCCATTTCCCACTACTAAATGAAGAGATACAGCAACTGATGCCGCAGTGTCAGTTGATTGACTCAGGCTGTGCCGTCGCAAAACGGGTTGCGTGGCTGCTGGCCAGTGGGGTGAACTCCAGCTCTGTATCCGTGCCATCGAATGAAGGGATGGCCAAGGCTTACTGCACCCGGCTCGATGAGACGGCTCAAAAACTGAGAGCCCCCTTGCAAGCATGGGGGCTCTCATTACTGGAAGAGGTCAGGGTCTGACGCGGGATTAGATCTCCGCGTCACTCCCCTCCCTTTCTTCTTTATCCCGCTTGTCATTCGCTTCACGTACCTTGAGGGTACGCTGCTGGTACTCTTTGTCATTCAAAGCGGCAATCGCTCTGGCGGCATCGGCGGCGGGCATCTCCACGAAACCGAAACCTCTGCGCTTGCCGGTGGCCTTGTCCTTCATCAACCGCACGGATATCACTTGGCCCTGTTCGGCAAACAATTCGCGCACCGCAATCTCGTTGGCGCGATAGGGCAGGTTGCCTACATATAAGGTGCAAGTCTCCTGACTGGTGATTGATTCAGCGGCATCAGCCTGGGTTCGCTTCAGGAACAGCGGGACCACAAAACCGCCGATGGCCAGACCTGCAGCAAAAATCACTTCTGCTTTTAAAGAGAAGTGCAGGGCCTGGGCTACCAGGTAACCAACCACTGCCAATATCAGAGCAAGGATTGCGGCCTGCATATATACGGGAAACTTGGATAAATTCATCTTAAAAGACCTTTTGTAAATGAAAGCAAAAAAGGTGCAACACTATATTCACCTCCATGGTAACCAGCTTTCCTGATTGGCGCTACCATGGACCACTCGGGAGAGGTTATCGGCTCCAGTATGGCATTCCAGAGGCCAGTAATGGCGACAAAATGACGCTAAAAAGGGAGTGAAACAGCCAGATTGTGGATAACATTGTATATATACACTGAATAAGCTGTTTCTAATTGAATAATTTGAAGATTTCGTGATTATCTTCAAAAAATCCCTTGTCATCCCGGCGCGGCTCCCTATAATGCGCCCCTACCAGCACGGCGGAACACGCCGGACTGATGAGCTAGCTTCCTGGTGAAGTGGGCGCCGAAAGAAAAGCGAAAACAATCGCTTGACTCTCGAAGTGAGAAGCGTATTATACGCCTCCTCAGCGCGACAAGCGCAACGCTCTTTAACAATTTGAATCAAGCAATCTGTGTGGGCACTCACAGCATCGAGCATCAAAATTAATTTTTGATTTTCAATGTCTGGTGAAGTGACCAAGACGATTTCTTAGCAATAAGAAGTCGAAC
>NZ_FKKY02000091.1:0-490 GCF_900079845.1 Aeromonas sp. EERV15
GTAGCACTCGCGCTCGAACCAGTCCGCGCCCTTCCACACAGGGACGAGCGAGTCGATCTCGGCGCCGTTGCCCTCCTCGTCGCCCACGCGCGCCTTGATGCGGATGCGGTGGTTCTTCTCGAACGAGCGCAGGTGGCAGACGACCTCGAAGCGGGGCACGTCGCCGCGCCAGAGGTAGTCGACCGCCGTGAGGTCGACGAACATGTTCATGTGCGTCCGCGGGTCGTTCCGGAGGCACAGGGCGACGTCGCGCCCCGCGGCCGGATCGACGACCGCCGTGTCGTCGCCGAACTGCGAGTGCGTCTCCAGGACGGCTCCCGGGAACTGCGCCGTGAGGATCTCGAGGACCTTCTTGCTCATGGCTGGCTCCGCTCCTTGCGCTGGAGGGTGACGAGGCGCTCCGCGGTCTGCGCGGGATCCTCCCGCGGCTTGACGATGGCGGGCGTGCGGTCGCCGCGCGCGATCTTGTCCTGGAGGAGCATGAGGCCGT
>NZ_FKKY02000140.1:0-452 GCF_900079845.1 Aeromonas sp. EERV15
GATGCAGTAGAGCGCTCCGCCATCCGGCGCTTCGGGGGGCGTGATGAGGTAGCCTCCCGTCAATTTTCCCCTGGAAACGTACACCTGCATGAGGCGGGCGTCGTCGCTCCTGAAATTCGGCATCCAGCGCGTCTCGTCGCTGTACCTGACGTAGTCGGCCGTGAAGAGATCGTCCGACCAGTCGATGGTCGCGCCGTCGATCTGCCCGCTGAAGTCGCTGTGACCATCAGGGCAGGAGCCCTCCCTCGATACGCAGAGGCTCAAGGGCCCCTCCACGGGGGAGCCAGGACAAGCGCCGAGCCGCGAAAGCGAGGTGAGCGTGTAGTTCATGCCGCGGACGCCCTGTGACGCTTGCTCGATCGTGGTGCCAGCGCCCGCGCAGTACCACTCGCCCCCCAGGAACCCTCCGTCGGAGAACCGGAACAGGCCGGTGGCCTCCATGGCTTCTCCGT
>NZ_FKKY02000187.1:0-431 GCF_900079845.1 Aeromonas sp. EERV15
GCCGATCACCACGTTCGATGAGCGCGCCAGCCCTCCGCTCATCCCCGGATTCGCGTCATTCATGCAGGAGCCACGATCCTGGCCGGCGAGCGCCGGTCAACGCTTGACAGCATAGATGAGATCGGAGCCGGGGCCACGGCTCTGCGTTCACCGATCTGTCATGAGCCCGGGCGGCCTCAGCCCCTGGGCCATTTTGCCTATTTATTCCCCCGAGAATCAACGTATCCATTTGACAATGGAACCGCGCACCGGTATTCCGATTGTCGGTCCGACGCACCGCGCCTGCGTGTGCCTTTGCGTGTCGCACGAAGCTTTCTTACGGAGGGCAGCTCATGTGCTTGAAGCACAGTCTCACCGTGGACGACGGGCGCGTTCGCCTGTGGTCCGGCGGCGTCGACGCTCGTGCCTCGCGACGCACGCCAGGCGCGCTC
>NZ_FKKY02000069.1:0-545 GCF_900079845.1 Aeromonas sp. EERV15
CGGCGCGGCTCTGGCGCGGCGCGGCGGACGGCGACGCCTCGCTGCGGGTCGTCCCGCTCGGCCTCGCGATGGCGGCCCACGCGCAGGCGCTGCCCGGCCCCTCCTGACGAGACCCCTCGCAACCGTGCGGCACTCCTCGACGTGTCACCCTGAACGATCGCCCATGAGCTCGACCGAGACCCCCGTCCACGTCCTCATCCTCGCCGGCGGCGCGGGCACGCGCTTCTGGCCGGCGTCGCGCGCCGCGCGCCCGAAGCAGCTCCTGCCGCTGCTCGGCGGCGAGCCGCTCATCACCGCCACGGCGCGCCGGGTGCTGCCGCTGTGCGCCCGCGGGGGGAGCGACGGCTGGGAGCGCATCTGGATCGCGACCGGCAAGCACCTCGTGGCGCCCACGCGCGCCGCGCTGCCGGACGTCTCCGAGCGGCGCCTGCTCGTCGAGCCTGTGCCGCGCAACACGGCGCCGTGCATCGGGTGGGCGGCGGCGACCATCGCGCGCGAGGACCCGGACGCGATCGTGATGGTGCTCCCGAGCGACCACCACATCG
>NZ_FKKY02000141.1:0-452 GCF_900079845.1 Aeromonas sp. EERV15
GATCAGCGGGCGCTCCGGGTCGCTGGGGGCAGCGTCCGGGGAAGGCAGCGCGCGGCGGTCGACCTTGCCGTTCGGGGTGAGCGGGAGGGCGTCGAGGACGACGAACGCAGACGGCACCATGTACGCCGGCAAGGTCCTGGCGAGGGCCTCGCGCAGCGCCGTCATCGAGGGCATCGGGGAGTCGGCGGCGGGGACGAGGTAGCCGACGAGGCGGCGGTCGGAAGGGCCGTCGTCGCGGGCGAGGACGACGGCCTCGCGGAGGCCGGGGAGCGCGGTGAGGGCATGCTCGATCTCGCCCAGCTCGATGCGGTAGCCGCGCACCTTGACCTGGTGGTCGAGGCGGCCGAGGTAGTCGAGCTGGCCGTCGGCGCGGAAGCGCGCGAGGTCGCCGGAGCGGTAGAGGCGCGCGCCAGGCTCGGTGGCGAAGGGATCGGGCACGAAGCGCTCGGCGG
>NZ_FKKY02000068.1:0-550 GCF_900079845.1 Aeromonas sp. EERV15
GCAGCCAGGCGTGAGGGTACCTTCGATCGAAGGCCATCCGTGAGAGCGCGCGGCTCTGGGCACAAAGGGTCGCGAAGGTCAACATGAGCGGATCTTCCCCCGGGTTCCGTGCTGTTCGAGCGACAGCGCCGAGCCGGGCGGCGCGCGGCCCGTCCGGCACGGCCTGATAAGGACCTTATACATCAGTCCACGGCGGGATCGCCCCGCGCCATGGCGAGCCCTGTGGTCGAAATTCTGGTCGCCGCGCGGACCACAACGTCGGTATCCGCCACACCCGGCTCACGCACAACGCACATGCGGCGCACGCACGGCGAACCCACGTGGTCTCCCAGGTACCTCCACGGGCCCGCTGCCAGCGCCGATACCGTCGGACACGCGGCCCCGCACAGCGCGCTCGACCCCGACGCGAGCGAGGACAGGGACGGGAACGACCGGAAGAGCTGAGTGAAGAGCCGGTGGAGATCACCCACATACGGCACCTGCGGTCTTTCCTGTTGACGCCGTCTCAAATTACAAGCACACAGAACATATACACTCGGGGAGACGCTCT
>NZ_FKKY02000086.1:0-496 GCF_900079845.1 Aeromonas sp. EERV15
GCGATGGGCGGGTGAACCTGTTCGCGGGGCGCTCGCTCGAGGGCGGCATCGCGACGAGCCGGTACCGGGACGGGCTGAACAACGGGGCGCGCTTCTCCACGGCGCGGGGGTTCTGGGGCTCGCTCGAGAACCTGAGCCGGTACGACATGGTGATCCTGTCGTGCGAGGGGTCCGAGTTCAGGGCCGACAAGCCGCAGGCGGCGCTGCAGGCGATGTTCGACTACGCCTCCGCGGGGGGGCGCGTCTTCGCGTCGCACTGGCACAACGCGTGGCTCCGGTTCGGGCCGGGGCGGTTCCCGGAGACGGCGGACTGGCACGAGAGGAGCGATCCCAAGGACGACCGCCCGGTGCGGGTGGACACGACGTTCCCGAAGGGCGAGGCGCTCCGGGACTGGCTGGTCGCCGTGGAGGCGTCGAAGGTGCCCGGGGAGATCCCGATCCAGGATCCGCAGCACTGGGTCGACTCGGTGAACGAGGAGATCGCGACGCAGTGGCT
>NZ_FKKY02000067.1:0-551 GCF_900079845.1 Aeromonas sp. EERV15
AGCAAAAAGGCCTTCCCAATCGGGAAGGCCTTTAAAATTAGTGGCGGAGCGGACGGGACTCGAACCCGCGACCCCCGGCGTGACAGGCCGGTATTCTAACCAACTGAACTACCGCTCCGCTATTTGGCTAGCTTTTCGCTAAATCTTTTGCCGTTTATCAGAGGTGTCATCCTCTCGGCCAATGACGTGATTCTTCACATCACTGTTTAATTGGGTGCCTGGCAGTGTCCTACTCTCGCATGGCGAATGCCACACTACCATCGGCGCTACCGCGTTTCACTTCTGAGTTCGGTATGGGATCAGGTGGTTCCACGGCGCTATGGCCGCCAGGCAAATTCTTAATCTAGAAAGCTGACGTGAATAACGATGTTGCTCATGGCTTGTCGTTATCACTGAATTAGTTAGTAGTTCGCTTGGTATCTGCTACAAGTCTCAGAACACTTCTTGGGTGTTGTATGGTTAAGCCTCACGGGTAATTAGTATGGGTTAGCTCAACACGTCGCCGCGCTTACACACCCCACCTATCAACGTTGTGGTCTCCAACGGCCCTT
>NZ_FKKY02000104.1:0-474 GCF_900079845.1 Aeromonas sp. EERV15
AGTTCGAGCCGCAGCGGCGCTATGCGACCCTGGCCGCCGTGGTGCTGGAGAGCACTGCAACCGTGAGTGATGAGCTGGTGGATCTGCACGACCGCATCCTAGTCAAGCTGTTCAGCGGCGCGAAGCACAAGCATCAGCAGCAGTTCCAGAAGCAGGGCAAGGCGATCAACGACAAGGTGCGCCTGTACTACAAGATCGGCCAGGCGCTGCTGGAGGCCAAGGAAGCCGGCAGCGACCCCTATGCCGCCATCGAGGCGGTGATTCCCTGGGACGAGTTCACCGAGAGCGTCAGCGAAGACGAGCTGCTGGCCCGGCCGGAGGGTTTCGACCACCTGCACTTGGTCGGCGAGAACTTCGCTTCCCTGCGCCGTTACACGCCGGCCTTGCTGCATGTGTTGGAACTGCGCGCCGCTCCGGCCGCGCAGGGTGTACTGGCAGCCGTGCCGACCCTGCGCCAGATGAAAGCCGACAACC
>NZ_FKKY02000063.1:0-573 GCF_900079845.1 Aeromonas sp. EERV15
ACGGTGATCTCCAGGTACTTGTGCGAGGCCTCGTGGAGGATGAGGTCCTCCACCTCCTTGCGGTACGCGACATAGCGCTCCGCCTTGGCGGCCTGGCGCTTGAGGAAGGCGAGGCTGCGCTGGATCTCGGAGACGATGTCCCCCACGCGGAGCAGGTTCTGCCGCGTCTGGTCCATCTTCTGCTCGGCCTGCTTCTTCCTGGCCTTGTACTTCGTGATGCCGGCCGCCTCCTCGATGAGCATGCGCCGGTCCTCCGGGCGCGCGGAGACGCTGAGCCCGATCTTGCCCTGCTCGACGATCGAGTAGGCCTTCGTGCCGACGCCGGTGCCGAGGAACAGGTCGGTCACGTCCTTGAGCCGGACCTGGGTCTTGTTGATGAGGTACTCGCTCGTCCCGTCGCGGTAGAGCCGCCGGGTGACCGCGATCTCCGCGTAATCCCGGTACTCAAGCGGGAGCTGCGAGGCCGCCGTGGGCTCGCTGTTGTCGAAGGTGAGCGTCACCTCGGCCATCCCGTGCTGCGGGCGGGTCTCGGAGCCGTTGAAGATGACGTCCGACATCGACTTGCCGCGGAGG
>NZ_FKKY02000078.1:0-519 GCF_900079845.1 Aeromonas sp. EERV15
GATGACGTATTCGAGACGTGTCTCCTTACTGTTATCGATGAAGCGGTTGAGCTTATCGATAAAGGGTACACGCTCGTCCATCTTGATGGCTTCGGGATCGACGCCGGGCACGTAGAAGTCGCTCTCCGCCTTTCCGGTGGTCGAAGGGGCCGACGCGGCGCAGAGGCCGGTCCCCTCGACCTCCGGCAACTCCTGGATGGCGGGCGCCGAGATGGTGACCGGCTCCGGCCTCAGCTGCGCGTGAAGCTGCGCCGGAATCAGCGCGGCAAGCGCTGCGGCGGCTAGAGCAAGTCGTCGAATGCGCAGGGCTCGCTCGCGGGTCCTTTGCATCGCTCGCGGGTCCTCAGCACCCGAGCTCCGGAAGTACGAGGCCCAGGCTAGCCGCTCCCAGCCGCGATCCGCAAGAGGAAGGCTGCGAAAGCCCGCGCCGGATGTGGGCGACGGTCCTCTATCGCCCCATGGTCCGATGCTGCCCTGCACGCGGGACGGCTGGTGAACCGCACGGGCGATCGACCGCAC
>NZ_FKKY02000070.1:0-543 GCF_900079845.1 Aeromonas sp. EERV15
AGGGAATGAAGGAAAGGATAACGGCAATTATGAATTCATCATGGAATTTGATTTTGTGAAATCTGAACATGAATATGAATACGATTATTATCCGCGTGCTATGGGATATACTATTTCGGGCGAAGTGTCAAGCTGGCTTTATTTTCAGCGGTCAGCACAACGTAAAAAAGGGTTCTTTATCGATGTGCCTCTTGAATCGGGGAAATGGCATAATATTCAGGCTAATATCGCTCAAATCTACGACAAAGCAACTGGAAAGCCGGGTGCCTATAAAAAACTTAATATTGCCCGTTTTATTATTGCAGCTGGTACAGTATGCATAAAAGACGTGGAAAAAGGTGCTGGTGCATTCTTTGATAAAATAGAATTAAAGACTGCCGAGGCAGAAGAAAAATCAGCAATCGACGGTAGCAAACTAATAATTGATGATTCGATATTCGAAACAGTTGCCGGCCAGAAACTGCAGGATTCAATCGATAATCGATAAAAACAAGTAAAGAGCAGAAAGATAGTCGTCCCTGAATAGTCTATTCTTTTTCAGGG
>NZ_FKKY02000160.1:0-440 GCF_900079845.1 Aeromonas sp. EERV15
GGAGCGCCTCCCAGCGCGCCGTGTCCTCCGGCACCACGCCCCACGCGTCGAACTGGAGCTCGCCGCGCGCGGCGCGCGTCTCGTCGAACGCCGGATGGCGCCCCTTCTCGGCGGCGAGGTCCGCGGACGTCGAGAGCGCGTGGTAATCTACCTCCTCGGAGATCCGCCTCGAGAGCTCCCGCGCGGCCTCGGCGTCGAAGGGCAAGCGCATCTGGAAGAACACGTCCTGCAAGCCCATGAGCCCGAGCCCCACCGGCCGCCATCGGAGGTTCGAGCGCCTCGTCGAGGCGATGGGATAGTAGTTGAGGTCGATGACGCGGTCGAGCTGGCGGACCGCCGTCCGCACCGTGCGCGCGAGCTTGTCGAAATCGAACATCACCGTGCCGGCAGCGCTTTTCGCTGTGTGGCGCGCGAGGTTGATCGAGCCCAGGTTGCAGACG
>NZ_FKKY02000151.1:0-445 GCF_900079845.1 Aeromonas sp. EERV15
GTCGCGCTGCGTGACCAGGGATTAGCGCAGGGTGGGCCTGAGGGGATCACCGAAGAGGACATCCAGCGTATTGAACGGCTCTCCTTGCTCGTGCAACAATGGCTGTCAGGCGGAGAGCTGTCGCCGGAAATTGAGGAGCTCGCGCGGAAGCTGTGGGGAGTCCTCGCAGATCCTGGTGCTGGCGTTCTGATGCTACCTCCCCAGTAACGATGGGCTTCGTCAAGCTCGGCGCCTGGGACGAGCCGAGCTCCACGCCAGCATCGCCTTCGACCATCACGTCGATGCACATTTGGTGGCGCGCGGCGGCGGGGTACACCTGGGCATTGTGGAAATCCTGGCCGAGGCGCGACAGGCGGTGACAGCGCGACGATTTTTACGGACGTGACGCGAGCGTCAAAGAGGATTCCGGCGAGCAGACCACGATGCGCGAGCATTCATCCGTCCC
>NZ_FKKY02000191.1:0-429 GCF_900079845.1 Aeromonas sp. EERV15
GTCCGCGGCTCCCCCGGCACCCGCCTCGAAGAGACCGAGCGCAACATCGCCCGCATCGAGCAGACCATCCGCGAGGTGATCCCCTCCGAGGAGATCGACACCCTCATCGACAACCTCGGCATCCCGGCGAGCGGCATCAACCTCTCCCTCAGCGAGGGCGCGCTCATCTCCTCGGCCGACGGGCAGATCATGATCTCGCTCAAGCACGGGCATCAGCCGACCGAAGGCTACGTCCGCGGCCTCCGCGAGAAGCTCAACGCCACCTACCCGGACACCACCTTCTTCTTCCTGCCCCCGGACATCACCACCCAGGTCTTGAACTTCGGCCTCCCGGCCCCGATCAACGTCCAGGTGGTGGGCCCGATCGGCAAGGAGCCCGAGACCTACGAGGTGGCCGTCAAGATCGCCGAGCGCATGAAGAAGATCCCC
>NZ_FKKY02000082.1:0-504 GCF_900079845.1 Aeromonas sp. EERV15
AATACCGCGCCACATAGCAGAACTTTAAAAGTGCTCATCATTGGAAAACGTTCTTCGGGGCGAAAACTCTCAAGGATCTTACCGCTGTTGAGATCCAGTTCGATGTAACCCACTCGTGCACCCAACTGATCTTCAGCATCTTTTACTTTCACCAGCGTTTCTGGGTGAGCAAAAACAGGAAGGCAAAATGCCGCAAAAAAGGGAATAAGGGCGACACGGAAATGTTGAATACTCATACTCTTCCTTTTTCAATATTATTGAAGCATTTATCAGGGTTATTGTCTCATGAGCGGATACATATTTGAATGTATTTAGAAAAATAAACAAATAGGGGTTCCGCGCACATTTACCCGAAAAGTGCCACCTGACGTCTAAGAAACCATTATTATCATGACATTAACCTATAAAAATAGGCGTATCACGAGGCCCTTTCGTCTCGCGCGTTTCGGTGATGACGGTGAAAACCTCTGACACATGCAGCTCCCGGAGACGGTCACAGCTTGT
>NZ_FKKY02000057.1:0-644 GCF_900079845.1 Aeromonas sp. EERV15
CTTACGGCGTTGATAGCCAGTTTGCGAACGCAGCCCCTCCCGCCTCATTAATTTGGCCACACGGTGCTTACCGCAGGCTTCCCCCAAGTCACGAAGATCGCGATGGATCTTGCGATAACCGTAGACAGCACCACTTTCCAGCCAGGATTGCTTGACCAATCCGATCAACCGTTCATCCGCTTGCTGGCGTAACGATGCGGGCTGTTTCAGCCACGCGTAGAAGCCACTTCGGTGAACCCCCAGGGTCTGGCACAGGGTAACGACACTGTACCGGTCGAGTCGGGAGGTTATGAACGCGTACCTTTCCTTGACTCGCTGGCAAAGTACGCGGTGGCCTCCTTTAAAATGTTGCGTTCCTCAGTGACTTGGCGCAGTTCGGCTTTCAGACGGCGGATCTCGGCTTGCAAGGCTGACTCTTCGTGCTGCTGGTCAGCGGGATTACCGTACTGCTTGAGCCATGCATACAGGCTGTGGCTGGATACCCCGAGGGCTCGTGCAACGTCAGCCACCGGCCGCCCGCGCTCGGTGATTTGTTTAACCGCTTCGATTTTGAATGTTTCTGGATAACGCTGACGGGTCATAACACCTCCAATAGTTGCCTCATTTTAAGGCTGCGAGGTGTCTAGGGAACTGGGGGCGATTCA
>NZ_FKKY02000183.1:0-431 GCF_900079845.1 Aeromonas sp. EERV15
GCCACGACGGTCCCCGCGGGGACACCCGGGCCAGCGGCGGGGGCGCCGGGGGCTGCGGGGGCGCCGGGGGCGCCGGGGGGAGCCGGCGCTGCGTCAGCCGGCGGAGCTTGCTCGGCGGGCGGCGCGGGATCGGCGGGCGGCGCCTTCGGCGGCTCGGGCGGCGTCTGCGCGGACGCCACCGAGATGCTGCCCAGGACACCGGCAGCCACAAGCAACGATCGGAACGTCATCTCCACATCCCTCTCCTGGTCGCTTCGGACCCTCACCGCTCCACCGCGCGCTCGGCCAGACGTCCGCCCGCCGCGCCCGCCACCCGGCGCATCAACGGCCCGGGCCATCTGCTCGGCCCGCCCCCTGTGCAGAAATCGTACCTTGCCGCAAGCACATCATAACATTTCGAATTTATTGATTAAAATAGGCAACCAAGGCCG
>NZ_FKKY02000055.1:0-694 GCF_900079845.1 Aeromonas sp. EERV15
TCTTACCGACTTCTCACAGCTTATCGCAGGTTAGTACGTCCTTCATCGCCTCTGACTGCCAAGGCATCCACCATGTACGCTTAGTCACTTAACCATACAACCCCAAGAAGTGTCGTCGAAACAACGCTTGCTTGTTGAAGTACAACAAGGACCAAAATAAATTTTGGTTTTCGCCAAGAAGTTTCCAAAGCACTTGTAACAAATGTTTGAGAACTACTTTTTAAATCAGCTTTCCAGATTGTTAAAGAGCATGTTTGCAACGGTCATCGACCGAAGAAAACAGACATAAACACGCATGCTTATGTCTGCATTCTTGTTAGCAAAAGAGAAGTGGCGTCCCCTAGGGGATTCGAACCCCTGTTACCGCCGTGAAAGGGCGGTGTCCTAGGCCTCTAGACGAAGGGGACCCGGATTTGTCTTTGCGCTCACGCGCAGATGTCCGGGTAGCTGCTTTCGCCGCTATTCACGTCCCGACACCCAACAAAAGGGCTTCTCTCGTTTGGCTTTCACCAAACAAGCACTGACGCTTGCGCATCAGGTCTTTGCTCTAACTACTTTGAATCAAGTCAATCTGTGTGAACACTCAACAACTTCGTCATCTTTAAGGTAAGGAGGTGATCCAACCCCAGGTTCCCCTAGGGTTACCTTGTTACGACTTCACCCCAGTCATGAATCACACCGTGGTAAACGCCCT
>NZ_FKKY02000038.1:0-3966 GCF_900079845.1 Aeromonas sp. EERV15
ACGGAAGCGGGTTAGGTTTGGCTCTGGCCGGAGGTACTTATGGGGTTCGACAAGCACCTGATCGAGCTTGATGGTGATCGGGTATGGCTACTGGATGCCGCTGGCAAGCGGTTGTGCGACATGACGGGTATGCAGCTGCTCGATTTGGGGAGTCGGATCAGCGTAGAAGGTGGCCTGCTTAACTTCGATTTGGAGGCCCAGAAGTGGCGGGAATGCCTCATTGCCTTGGGCCTCGAGCTGGATTGAAAATCATTTTTAAAATTCGATGGTTCAAATTTCCAAATTGATTGTTTTTGGCTCCCAAAGGGGTAACATCAAATTGTCTATTCGATGTCTCAGATTGGAGATTTGATTATGCAGGAGAAAGAGGCCAAGACGGTGTTCGACATGGGGGGATTCTCCAAGGCGATGATCGTCCCAACCCCCATGGGTTCAGGGTTCCACCTCCACTTGGTGCGCTTTGGCAAAGCAGGTACCGAAGTCGTGGAGCGGCAGCGCGGAGGCTGGCGGGTGTTCTCTTCCATCGATGCGGCTGCCAACACGGCCCACGGCATTGGCTTTCGCCGCATCGAGATAGACCTGAGCAGCCGCTAGGGCCTAGCCCAGCGGAGCAGGAGGGCCAGCGCCCCCAAGCATGCCGCCCCCTCCCACCATGCAGGGGCGGCCCAGCTGAATACGTCATGCAGGCCAAGCAGCCGCATGATCCAGCCACTCGAGGAGCTGCTTGCCCCCTTCACTGCCAGCACTGCGGCCAGTAGCCCCACAACCTGCCATACCTTCATAGGCCCATCCCCTTACTGCGGCTCCGCTTTGGCTGGAGATCCTGCAGTTTCTCCTCCAGTTCGTTGTTCTGCCCCGACAGCGTTCGGTTATAGCCTTTGAGCTTGTCGATCTCAGCCCCTTGTCGGCCTATCACGCTCTGGGCGCTATCGAGTGCCATGGTGAGCCGCTTAACCTCTCCCTGCGCCTTCTGGAGCTCGCTCTGGGCCTTCTGGGCCTCTGCGGTAGCCTGCTTGGCCTGCTCCACGTTGTCCGCGCTATAGCGGCCCTTCTGGCGACTAAACAGGATCTGCTTGAGCTGGGCATTCTCCTCCTGCAGTGCGGCGTTCTCCCGCTCCAGCTTCTGGGCTTTGGCGTGGCCGCTCATCTTGTCGATCAGGGTAGGGGCTGGGGCGGTGCCGGCGCGCAGGTCTGGCCGGTGCGGGTTTCCCCCCAGACCGTTGGGGGTGTACACGCAGGGGATCTTTTCGTTGATCGTGGCGTGGCATCGGCGCCGGATCCCCGCCAGCTTCCGGCCGCCATCGAGCCATGCTTTCGCCTGCAGCTTGCCGTCTTTGATCGGGGTGGCAATGACATGGAAGTGCGGGGTGCTCTCGTCCATATGCAGCTGGATCGATACCACGTTCTCGGGGCCGAACTCCTGATCGGCCCATGCCTTGACCTGCTCCCCGAACGGGGCAAAGAACTGCGCCAGATCTCGCTCGATAGGCGGCCCTTCAGGGCACTCTGGTGTGGGGTCTTCTCGCCAGTCGGTTTGGTTGCCGACCTGGATGATGAACTCGATCGCCACTACAGCATCTTTGCGCTTGGCCAGTGCCGAGGCCGCATCGAGTTTGCCCTGATCCCACTCGACCTTGGTGTGCATCGGGCTCTCTGTAAACCATGCCCGTTTGGGAAGCTGGCTGCTGGTTTCGTGGAGGCGGAGGTTGTGTCCCTGAGCCCTGCCAATGTCGGCTTTGCTCATCTTGGCTACGGCGAACGTGAACTTCATCGGGGGCTCCGAGGGTGGCAGCTTTGGAGTTCAAAGTGTACTCCTTACACTTTGCTGCGCAAAGTAGGAGCCCTGCGGGGCGAAAAAGACCTGCCGCGCTACGCTTGCCGCCTCCCAATCTGGAGGAGGCAGACTGCGCTAGCCTCCCCCTGTTCGGGAGGTTTCCGCGAAAAGCGTCATTACAGGTCGAGCATGTCGTGATGCCACCATGCAGGCATCAAACTGCAGAGGCAAAGAGGTGCTTGTATGAGGGACTTGGTGTTGGCTGTGCTGCTCCTGATCGGAGGGAACAGCATGGAGCATAACTTGGGGGTGGCTGCAGTCATTGTAGCTGTGGCGCTGGTGCTTAAGGCTTCCAAGGGGATTTAACCCCGACTATAGGAAGAACACCCTTATAGGAAGAACACCCTACTTAAAAGAGAGGCTGTTCCAGGCAAGAGAGCCGAGGCCCGCAACTGCGGGCTCTCGTGCTAGTGAAATCGGACAGTGTCCGTTTTGCCTGATGCGGACGTCCTCAGGCAAAGGAGAGCGGTTTTAGCGAGCTGGCGTCAATCTTGGACTTTGCCTTTTCAAGGCTATAGGCAGCCTGAAGATTGATCCAAGACTCAGCCGTCCTTCCAAGGACAGCCGACAACCTAACAGCCATTTCGTAGCTGATATCCATCTTTCCGTTCAAAATACGGCTCAGCGTCGAGGGGGAAATATCAAGACGATCAGCGAGATCGGCTGCTTGCAACTCAAGAGGCTCCATGTATGCAAGAGAAATAAATTCCCCTGGGTGCATATTGTTAATCATATCGAGCTCCTGTTTTGAGTATTCATTTTTTAAGTATTCATCATATTAAACTTGACAGATGCGCATTGCGCAAGAAGCAAGTTGTTGACTTTTTCATAAAACCATGCTAAGATGGTTTGTCTGGTCGTTCTCTAAGTTGTTCTTCTTAGGGGGCATCAGATAATCGGGGAGAGGCAGGTCGGTTTCTTGAATTCGCAATTTATAGTAGCTGACCGCGCTGTCAACCTCAAGAATAATTTTTAAAAACGAGGTATTGAAATGATTAAATCTTATAAATCAAAACGCTTGGAAGACTTTAGTGCAGGGGATTATTCCAGGGTCGATTCACGGCACCTTAAGGCTGTCAGGGTTATTATGGCCGCACTGAATTCGGCGACCGAGATCGGAGATCTCCGGTTGCCCGGGAAGAGGCTGCATCAGCACAAGGGGACCAACCCTGTAAGGTGGTCTCTGGATGTGTCAGGCAACTGGCGCATCACGTTCGAGTTTGAGAACGGTCACGTCTATGCAGTGGATTATGAGGATCCGCACTAAGCGGATTGACGCTGTTTGTGGATCCAGCGTAACCTGTTTGCCAGAAACGAAAAAACCGCCGTTAGCGCGGCGGTTTTTACGGGAACCTAAGTGTTAGCGCACCGAGGTACCTGGGTAACAGCTTCAGGCGGAAGCAGCTACCGAATACCAACCAAGTTTAGCGGCAACATGTCGTTCCTTTCAAGCTAAATCCCGCCAGAACCCTGTTACCGTTGGCCTCTGCCAATGGCGATTAGTCGTGTCTACTCGAATTGGAAGCATGTTGATGTTGTCGAGTGGATGCAGGGGTCGGGCCAAACGGGGAATCCTCACACATGGCCCAGCGTGCGACGCGCACCATAGCCTCCCAAGGCTCGCAACCTTGGGGTACCAGCACCGAGCGTAACGGGGAACCAACCACGGCCAGCTCGATAAAAACGGCGCGGCAGTCCGGCCCACAGGTGGGGACTGAAGCAGGTGCAGAGTGGCAAGGTGTGTCTCAGGAGCGCGTGAGGGGGAGCTGCTGCAAGCAGCCTCGATAGTCCTGAGCAAGGCGAGCTATCCAGTGTAACTACGTCATTTTTAACGTAGCCAAGCAGGAGGGCGAGCCTATCTTGAAGCGCAGCGAAAGATAGGGGAGCCGGTGTCCTACGCCCTGTTTTTCAAACAAAAAAAAGAGCGATGATCTTGGCGAGGTGGGTAACTGCGCCAGTCCGTCCACATGCCATCGGTTTGGCTTGTGGGCGGCAGCAGTTATCCACGGAAGCGGGTTAGGTTTGGCTCTGGCCGGAGGTACTTATGGGGTTCGACAAGCACCTGATCGAGCTTGATGGTGATCGGGTATGGCTACTGGATGCCGCTGGCAAGCGGTTGTGCGACATGACGG
>NZ_FKKY02000053.1:0-730 GCF_900079845.1 Aeromonas sp. EERV15
CGGGGTCAGCGCGTTCGGGGTCAGCGCGTTCGGGGTCAGCGCGTTCGGGGTCAGCGCGTTCGGGGTCAGCGCGTTCGGCAGGTTGCCGTTCTCGCTGATGATCGCGCTCTGGTCCTCCCCGATCAGCTCCCCCGATTCTTCGTCGATCTCTGCGCCAATACAGCCAACGGTCACCAGAGGAAAAGCGACGAGCGCAGCGAGTCGTGCACAGGAAAACACCATGACGGCCCCCCTTTCGGTACTGCGTCCAGTCTCAAGGTCGAAGAATGGCAAAGTTTAAGATAGCATGTCGAAACGTTCGTGTATACGGCTTTATAAAGACCTACTGCTCACCTGAAAAACTATCGTGTGGTTGCGGGAGCGCTCGCGGGCTAGCCTCGCTCGGTTTCGCTCGGCGCCCTGGTCCTGGGATGGCCCGGACATTCTGGAAATTCAGCGAAGCGTGAGATGAGCACCATCATGCCTTCTTACACGATGGCGCGCCCGGATGGCTAGACGCTCGGCGCGCGGATCACGTGGAAATGGTCTCACACCCCGCGAGACGCTGGAGCGGACGGGTCCTGTGTGCGCAGCGCTCGCCTCGGCGCATACAGCCGCGTTTCTCAGCGCATACAGCCGCATTTTTCGGCGCATACAGCCGCGTTTCGAGCTGCGTGGATATCGAGGCGAGCGCCATTCCCATCGGTTCGGCCCAGCAGCGCACCGGGAAGCAGCGCGCGCTCGACGTCGC
>NZ_FKKY02000051.1:0-1062 GCF_900079845.1 Aeromonas sp. EERV15
GGCGTTGTTGCCCAAATTGATGCAGCTTGAATGGAACTAACTGAGGGCGCGGTGATCTGATCACCACCACCCTCTTCAAGTCTGCATCATGGGCACGTCGCTTCACCCCATCACTAACTGGCCTCAATACAACAAGTCTTTGATTAACCGTGGTTCACTCACTTTCTGGGTTGATGCCGAGGCCATGGATAACTGGTTTCACCAAGACCATCACGGAAAACGGGGACGCAGCCAGCTCTACACCGACCAGAGCATCTGTACCTTTCTGATGCTCAAAGGGATTTTCAACCTCACTCTGCGGGCCACTCAGGGACTACTCGACTCCCTGTTCGAGTTGATGAATGTGCCGTTGTGCGCACCGGACTATAGCTGTGTCAGCAAGCGGGCACGCACGGTGACGGTGGCTTATCGACAGCCCCCAAAGGGGCGCATTACCGACCTGGTTATCGACTCGACGGGTCTGAAAGTGTTTGGTGAAGGCGAGTGGAAAGTCAGAAAACACGGCGCTGAGAAACGTCGAGTCTGGCGTAAGTTGCATCTGGCTGTAGATCCGGTGACTCACGATATCGTGGCGGCAGAAGTGTCGCTGGAGAATGTGCATGACGCTGAGGTGTTGCCGACCTTGCTCAATCCTCTGCGTCGCAAGCTGGGGCGTGTTTACGCGGATGGCGCCTATGACAGCAAAGCCAGCCATCGGTTGATTGCGCGTAAAGGGGCGACGGCGTGTATCCCGCCTCGCAAGAACGCAGGACTATGGAAAAAGGGCCATCCGAGAAATGAGGCGGTGCTGGTGATGCGCAAGGAGGGGCTAGCGCACTGGAAGAAGATATCGGGGTATCACAGTCGTTCGCTGGCAGAGACAGCGATGTTCCGGTTCAAACAGTTAATGGCAGGCCAAATCACCCTGCGAAAATACAATGGTCAAGTGGGAGAAGTGATGGCGTATGTGAGCGCGATAAACAAACTGAACACCCTTGGTCTGCCTGTAAGAAAGCCCCGAGTGTAGCGGTCACCTGGGGCTGGGGACGTTGTGACCTGATGGCTGATTTAGGAAACAACGCC
>NZ_FKKY02000028.1:0-40129 GCF_900079845.1 Aeromonas sp. EERV15
TCTTGGTCACTTCACCAGACATTGAAAATCAAAAATTAATTTTGATGCTCGATGCTGTGAGTGCCCACACAGATTGCTTGATTCAAATTGTTAAAGAGCGACGCAACAGTTCGTTGCTGCGGGAGTGGAATTCTACTCAACCGCCTTCTCGAGTCAAGCCTTATTTTCAAAGGCTTTTCGAGGTTACCGACGAGGTTGTTTGCGTTGCCGCTTGCCCTGTCGATGTGGCGCATTATAGGGATCTGGATCACGCTTGCAAGAGGCATTTAGAATTAAATTCGAGTTTTTAGCTCAACCGTTCACTAATCACCCAAAAAGTCGATTTATCCTGCAACAACACGCTCATTTGACAACGCAGGCCTATTATCAGTCGGGACTGGCAGGCCGTAGATCAAGGTTATGGCGATTAGGTATCACCACTTCTATATGCATGGTGATCGAGATCACGGCTTCGGGTAACATAGCGCCCCTTTGCGATTCACACACTCTTGGGCTTTGGAGAGTTTAATGCCTTTTGCACTTGGCCAGCGTTGGATTAGTGATACAGAGACGGATCTGGGGTTAGGGACTGTCGTTGCTGTTGAAGGACGCATGGTTACCCTGTTGTTTCCGGCGACCGGTGAAAACCGTATGTATGCCAAAGAAGAGGCGCCGGTAACCCGGGTCAGCTTCAATGTGGGCGACCAGATCGCCACTCACGAAGACTGGACCATGACGGTCGAAGAAGTGCAGGAGAAAGATGGCCTGCTTATATATGTAGGTGTTCGCACCGACAATGATGAGCCCGTTTCCCTCAAGGAAGTGTTCCTCAGCAACTTTATCAAGTTCAATAAACCGCAGGAGCGCCTGTTCGCCGGTCAGATTGATCGGATGTCTCGCTTTACCCTGCGCTATGAAGCGTTGATCCATCAGCACAAGCGTCGCCTTAATCCGACCCGTGGGCTGGCCGGTGGCCGGGTCAGCCTGATCCCGCACCAGATCTATATCGCCCATGAAGTGGGTCACCGCTACGCCCCACGCGTACTACTGGCAGATGAAGTGGGTCTGGGCAAGACCATTGAAGCGGGCATGATCATCCATCAGCAGCTGCTCTCCGGCCGCGCCCATCGGGTGCTGATCCTGCTGCCCGAAACCCTGCAGCACCAGTGGCTGGTCGAGATGCTGCGCCGCTTCAACCTGCACTTCTCCCTGTTTGACGAGGAGCGCTGCATCGAGGCGTTCGCCGATGCGGAAAACCCCTTCGAGACCGAACAGCTGGTGATCTGCAGCCTCGACTTCCTGCGCAAGAAGCGTCGCCGCTTCGAGCAAGTGCTGGAAGCCGAGTGGGATCTGCTGGTTGTGGACGAAGCGCACCATCTGGAGTGGAGCATCGATGCCCCCAGCCGCGCCTACGAAATGGTGGAAGCGCTGGCCGAACAGGTGCCAGGTGTATTGCTGCTGACCGCTACCCCGGATCAGCTGGGCCACCAGAGCCACTTTGCCCGTCTGCGCCTGCTCGACCCCGAGCGTTTTTACGACTACGAGGCCTTCCTCGCCGAAGAGCAGGCTTATGGCCAGGTCGCCAGCGCAGCGCAAGAGCTGCTGGATGGCGAAACCCTGAGCGATGAAGCCAGGCAGATCCTTGCCAGTCAGCTGGAAGGACTGGATCTCGGCGATGCCGCCGCACGTCAGCAGGCGGTTGCCAAGCTGCTGGATCAGCACGGCACCGGCCGGGTGCTGTTCCGTAACAGCCGCGCCAACATTCAGGGCTTCCCCGAGCGTCACCTCAACGTCTACCCCATGCCGCTGCCGGAGCAGTACAAGACTGCCATCAAGGTGATGGGCATGATGGGTGGCAATGGTGGAGATCTGCAGACCCGCGCCCTGCGCTACCTCTATCCCGAGAAGATCTTCCAGCAGTTCGAAGGCGACAACGCCACCTGGACCCAGTTCGACCCCCGCGTCGAGTGGTTGCTGGAGCTGCTGCTCTCTGCCCGCCAGCAGAAAGTGCTGGTGATCTGCTCAGAAGCGGCCACCGCCATTGCGCTGGAAGAGGCGCTGCGTACCCGTGAAGGGATCCGTGGTGCCGTGTTCCACGAAGGGATGACCATTCTGGAGCGGGATAAAGCCTCCGCCTATTTCGCCCAGCAAGAGAGTGGTGCTCAGGTGCTGCTCTGCTCCGAGATCGGTTCAGAAGGTCGTAACTTCCAGTTTGCCAGCCATCTGGTGCTGTTCGATCTGCCGCTCAATCCAGATCTGCTGGAGCAGCGTATCGGCCGTCTGGATCGTATTGGCCAACAGAACATCGTCGAGATCCACGTCCCTTATCTGGAAGGAACCGCCCAGCGCGCCCTCCAGCTCTGGTATCACGATGGTCTGGATGCGTTCGAGCAGACCTGCCCGACTGCCCGCCCGGTATTCGAAGCGGTGCGTGACGAGCTGTTCGAGCTGCTGGCCGCCAACACTGGCGATCAGGCAACTCTCGATGCCCTGCTGATCAAAACCCGTGAACTGCATGAGCCGCTCAAGGCCCGGCTGGAACAGGGCCGCGATCGCCTGCTGGAGATCCACTCCAGCGGTGGCGCTGCTGCCCAGCAGTTGGTCGACAAGCTGGCTGCCGAAGATGGCGACACCGGCATGATCTCCTTCGCCCTCAAGATGTTCGACGAGATCGGCGTCAATCAGGATGACCGTGGCGAGAACGCGCTGGTGCTGACCCCGGGGGATCACATGCTGGTCTCCAGCTTCCCGGGCCTGCCGCAGGATGGTATGACCATCACCTTCGATCGCCCGACCGCATTGTCGCGGGATGATATGGCGCTGCTCTGCTGGGATCACCCCATGATGCGCGGCGGTATCGACCTGATCCTGGGCTCCGAGATCGGTGCGACCTCGGTGGCCCTGCTCAAGAACAAGGCGCTGCCTATCGGCTCGATCCTGCTTGAGCTGATCTTCGTCGCCGAGTCTGCGGCTCACCCCCAGCTCTACCGCTTCATGCCGCCAACGCCGATCCGTCTGCTGATGGACAAGAATGGCCAGAATCTGGGCGAGAAGGTGGCGTTCGATGCCTTCAACCGCCAGCTGACCCCGGTCAACCGCCATCTTGGCAGCAAGCTCGTGACTGCATCCCAGCCGGTTATTCACGGTCTGATAGGCAAGGGCCAGCCGATTGCCGAAGAGTTGAAAGCCGTGATTGTCGACAAAGCCCGTGCCCAGATGGCGCAGACCCTGCAGCAGGATCTCGATCGTCTGGAAGCGCTCAAGGCGGTCAATCCAAGCGTGCGCGACAGCGAACTGGATTACCTTCGTGATCTGCAGGCAGAATTGCACCACCTGATCGACCAGACCCAACTCAAGCTGGACGCAATCCGCTTTATCGTGGTCACCCATAACTGACGCGATACTGAAAAGGCATGCGCTGATCCGGCTCACGCAGGATGCCATGCCCTTTATGATTGTGGTTACCCATAACTGATGGGGGCTTGCCCCCACCTTCTGATGCGAGACATTTATGTTTGAATACTCACCGCCGCTGGAACCCTGGCTCGAGATCCTGTTCAAGGACAAGGACATCATGGTGGTCAACAAGCCCACTGGCCTGCTGAGCGTCCCCGGGCGCGGCCCCGAGAATGAAGACAGCGTCCTGCATCGGGTGAAACAGCAACACCCCAAGGCGGCGGCAGCCCATCGTCTCGACATGTCCACCACTGGCGTCATTGTCATTCCCCTCAATCCCAATTCCCATCGGGAGCTGAGCCGACAATTTCGCGAGCGGGAGACCGAGAAGCACTATCTCGCCTGGGTGTGGGGTGAGCCGGAAGCAGAGTCGGGTCAGGTAGATCTGCCGCTCTGCGTCGACTGGCCCAACCGCCCGAAACAGAAGGTGGATCACGAGGAGGGGCGTCACGCCCTGACCCTGTGGCAGAAACTGAAGGTGGAGAACGGCAACAGCCTGATCAAGCTGACCCCCATCACAGGTCGCTCCCACCAGTTGCGCGTCCATATGCTGGAGCTGGGGCACCCGATTCTGGGTGACAACCTCTATGCCCATCCGGATGCGCTGGCTGCGGCACCCCATCTCTACCTGCATGCGGCCATGCTGACCATCAGCCATCCCCGCAGCGGCGAGCGGATGACCTTCGAAGCGCCAGCCCCCTTCCCGCTCTGATCCGAAGGGATGCGAAGCAAATCGCAGATATAAAAAAGCCCCCATCGCGAGATGGGGGCTTTTTCATTAGGGTCAGACGCGAATATCGATCTTGCTTCCCAGAGAAGCGCTGGCCGATGTCGGTGCAACCGGCGCTGATTGCGCTGCGTTTTGCAGCAGCTTCAGCGCAGCTTCGCCCTCTTGAGTCTGCTGTTTCTTAGCCAGACTGGCCGTCATCAACGCAGAACCAAACGACGCATTTGCAGAACTTGATATATCCATAGGGTTCCTCCTGCACTCAACAGTATCGGCCAACCAGCGCAGAACATAAGTACCGAATGCAAAACAATCTGAAAATGGCTTTTCTATCAACCAGATTGATTTAGCACACCGTGGATAGTCCATGGCTCTAACCCAGCCAGCCCTTTCATGGCTGTGAGGTCGCTAACAGTTTCCCGCCCGTTTGCCTCGTGCCGTTTCATATTGAAACACCGATCCCCTCTCTGCTGTTTCAAATCCGAACCGAACAGGCCGTCATTTTTCTCCCGATTTATCCCGTTAGACTGGCTCCATCAACCATTTGCCCACCCGTGTGGTGGCAAGCCAAGGAGTGAGCCATGAAGAAACTGATCAATGCCGTCGATGCTGTGGTCCGTGAACAACTGATGGGGATGGCAGCCGCCCACCCCGAGCTCAAGGTACGTATCGAACCCCACTACATCACCCGCGCCGACTCCCCCGTGATGGGCAAGGTGGCGCTGGTCTCCGGCGGTGGCAGCGGCCACGAGCCGATGCACGGCGGTCTGGTGGGCAAAGGGATGCTGGATGGCGCCTGCCCCGGCGAGATTTTTACCTCCCCGACCCCGGATCAGATGTACGAGTGCGGCCAGGCCGTTGATGGCGGCGCGGGCGTGCTGTTTCTGGTGAAGAACTACACTGGCGACGTACTCAACTTCGAAACCGCAGTCGAGCTGCTGCACGGTGACGGGGTCAAGGTCGGCTTCTCACTGATCGATGACGACGTGGCGGTGAAAGACAGCCTCTACACCGCAGGTCGCCGTGGCGTTGCCACTACCGTGCTGTGCGAGAAGCTGGTCGGTGCCGCCGCCGAAGCGGGCTATGATCTGGCGCGCTGCGAGGCGCTGGCCCGTCGCATCAACAACCAGAGCCGCACCATTGGCGTCGCCATGCACGCCTGCACCGTACCTGCCGCTGGCAAGCCCTCCTTCACCCTGGCGGACAACGAGATGGAGTTCGGCGTGGGCATCCACGGCGAGCCGGGCATCGAGCGTCGCCCCTTCACCGACCTCAATACTCTGGTGGACGACATGTTCAGCGAACTGGCCGACAACACCCCCTATGGCCGTACCCTGCGCCACTGGGACAGAGCCTCCGGCAGCTGGCAGGAGGAGCACACCTTTATCGAGCCGCTGAATGCGGGCGATCGGGTTATCGCGCTGGTCAACAGCCTCGGCGGCACCCCGATTTCAGAGCTGTATGGTGTCTATGGTCGCCTCGCCACCCTGTGCGAAGAGGCAGGCATCCATCTGGTGCGCAACCTGATCGGCCCCTACTGCACCGCCCTCGACATGACCGGCATCTCCATCACCTTGCTCAAGGTGGATGACGAGCTGATGACCCTGTGGGATGCCCCCGTTCACACCCCCGCCCTGCGTCGCGGTTGCTAAGGAGCCTTTACTCTCATGCTAAGCAAACATCACATCGTCAACTGGCTGCTCGACTGCGAACACATCTTTACCGAGCAGCGTGACTACCTCACCGCGCTGGATACCGATATCGGCGATGGCGACCACGGCCTCAACATGCAGCGCGGCTTTACCAAAGTGGCGGAGAAGCTGCCTGCGGTGGCAGACAAGGATATCGGTCAGGTGCTGAAAACCACCGGCATGACCCTGCTCTCCTCGGTTGGTGGCGCCAGCGGCCCGCTCTACGGCACCTTCTTTATCCGAGCGGCGGCCAGTACCGACGCCTGCCAGAGCCTGAGCCTCAGCCAGCTATGCAAAATGCTGAGCGATGGGGTCGAGGGGATCGTCTCCCGCGGCCGCGCCGAGCCGGGCGACAAGACCATGTGCGATGCCTGGTGGCCGGCGCTGGCCGCCCTGCAACAGGCGCAGCAGCAAGAGTTGCCCCTCAACGATGCACTGGACAAGGCGGTGGCAGCCGCCGCAGCCGGTACCGAGGCGACCATCCAGATGCAGGCCCGCAAGGGGCGCGCCAGCTATCTTGGCGAGCGCAGCATAGGCCATCAGGATGCCGGGGCCACCTCGACCCTGCTGCTGTTGACCGCCCTGCGTGACAGAGCGAGGTTGTGACATGATAGGTATCGTAGTTGTCTCTCACAGCGCCATGCTGGCGACCGGCTTGAAAGCGCTGGCCGACCAGCTCGGCAGCCCGGCCCGATTGCTGCTGGCGGCCGGGGTCGATGACCCCGACCACCCCATCGGCACCGATGCCATCGCGGTGATGAGTGCGATAGAAGAAGCAGATGACGGCAGCGGCGTGCTGGTGCTGATGGACTTGGGCAGCGCTCTGCTCAGTGCCGAAACAGCCCTCGAACTGCTGCCCCCTGAATTAAGCGCCCGGGTGCGGCTCTGCCCCGCCCCGCTGGTCGAGGGCACCCTGGCCGCCGTGGTGGCGGCTGGTTCCGGCATGACGCTGGATGAGGTCGCCGCCGAGGCACTCGGCGCGCTGGGCCCGAAACAGGCGATGCTGCCTGCCAGTGCGGCGCCAGCCGCCACTGAGACCGCCCCCGTTACTGACGACGGCTGGCTGCGCTGCGAGGTGCTGGTGGATAACCCCCACGGCCTGCATGTGCGCCCCGCCGCCCGACTGGTGGCCGCCCTCAAGCCCTTTGCCGCTGAACTCAAGCTGCAAAAGGGGGATAAAGAAGCCAACCCCCGCAGCCTGACCCGGCTCACCATGCTCAACGTGCGTCAGGGCGACACCCTCGCCCTGCTGGCGCGCGGGGAGGATGCCACCGCCGCATTGGCCTGCTTCCAGCAGCTGGCAGCCGAGCGCTTCGGCGACTGATCACCACACGCCACTGTTTCAAGGCGCTGCACTCGCTCGCTGAGCCTGTGCAGCGCAATTCAAGACGAAGGACTCCCCGGCACTGCCGCCCCTTCGCCCCTGTTAGTTTCAAAAGACGTCTTATGAACTAGAGAGAGGGATAGAATATGGACCGCATCATCATCAGCCCCAGCAAATATGTGCAAGGTAACGGGGCCCTCGCCAATATCGGCAACTACGTCCAAGCGCTCGGCAGCAAGCCGCTCATTCTGGCCGACGCCTTCGTCACCAAACTGGTAGGCGATACCGTGGCTACCAGCTTCCACGGTGTGGGCATCAAGCCCGAGTTCGACTGCTTCAACGGCGAATGTTCTCGCCCCGAGATCGACCGCCTGCTGGCTCGCTGCAACCAGACGCCGTTTGACGTTATCATCGGCATCGGCGGCGGCAAAACGCTGGATACCGCCAAGTCGGTCGCCTTCTACCAGAAGGTGCCGGTGGTCATAGTGCCCACCATCGCCTCCACCGATGCCCCCACCAGCGCACTGGCGGTCATCTACACCCCGGAGGGACAGTTCAGCGAATACCTGATGATCCCGACCAACCCCAACATGGTCATCATGGATACCGGCGTGGTCTCCCGCGCCCCGGTGCGGCTGTTGGTCTCCGGCATGGGGGATGCGCTCTCCACCTATTTCGAGGCGCGCGCTAACAAGGTCTCCGGTTGCCAAACCATGGCCGGTGGCGCCTCAACCCTGGCGGCGCAAGCCATTGCCGAGCTCTGCTACAAGACCCTGCTGGCCGATGGCTACAAGGCCAAGCTGGCAGTGGAACAGGGGCTCTGCACCAAGGCGGTGGAGAACATCATCGAGGCCAACACCTATCTGAGCGGTATCGGCTTCGAGAGCAGCGGGCTGGCAGCCGCCCACGCCATCCACAACGGCCTGACCCAGCTCGCCGAGTGTCACCACCTCTATCACGGTGAGAAAGTAGCGTTCGGTACCCTGGTGCAACTGGTGCTGGAGAACGCGCCGATGGCGGAGATCGAGACAGTGCTGGGTTTCTGCCGCTCGATCGGCCTGCCCACCAACCTGCATATGATGGGGGTCAAGGAGCTGGACATGGAGCGCCTGATGGCGGTGGCCAAAGCCTCCACCGCCGAGGGCGAGACCATCCACAATATGCCGTTCAAGGTCACGGCCGAGGATGTGCTGGCGGCCATCGTCACCGCCCACCAGCTGGGGCTGTAACCGCACCACGGCTAACCTTGCCATATAACACGGCCCCGCAACTGCGGGGCCGTTTCATTTTCTGCGGGCCGGTAGGCGATGGCTCGGATCGCCGTCAGCCGTGATAGTCGGCGGGATCGATCTCGAGCAGCTTGAGCCGCCGCCACAGGGTGGTGCGGCTGATGCCCAGATGCTGGGCCATCTGGCTCACCTGCCCCTTGCAGGCGTGGGCGCAGCGCAAAATGGCTTGCCGCTCCAGCTCTGCCAGAGTGAGCAGCGGTTGCCCCACCACCTCGTCCGCCACCAACTGATAGCCGTGGCGAATGGCGGCAGGCAGCGCCTCGGGCGGGATCAGCCCCTGACCGGCGTGAAGCAGCGCATGCTCCACCGCGCTGCGCAGCTCCCCCAGATTGCCGGGCCAGGGATAGGCGAGCAGACAATCGAGGGCCGCCGGACTGAACTGACGCACCGGTTCGCGCCCCTGCGCCCCTAGCTGCTGGCTGATAAGGCCCGGCAGATCCGCCGCGCGCTCCCGCAATCCCGGCAGCCAGAGCTCGCACGCCTGCAAGGCATAGAGCAGCTGGCGGCCAAACAGCCCCTCCTGCACCAGTTGTTCCAGCGGGGCGCTGCTGGTGGCGATAATCCGCACCTTGAGCGGCAGGATGCGGGCCGAATCGAAGCGCTGGATGCGACCAGTCTTGAGCAGTTGCAGCAGCGCCGCCTGCATGGGGACGGAGAGGCACTCCACCTGCTCCAGCACCAAGGTGCCGCCATGGGCCAGCTCGAACTTGCCCGCCCGCTCCTGCCCCGCCTCGTCGGAACCCATCAGCTCCAGCGCCATCCGCTCGCTCGGCAGCGCCTGACAGTTGAGGGTAATGAGCGGCCCGGCGGCCCGCTCGCTGCCAAAGTGGATCGCCTCCGCCAGCTGGGCCTTGCCCACCTCCTCCTCGCCGCGCAGCAAGATCGGCCCCTGACTCTGGGCCGCCTGCCGGGCGTAGCGCAGCAGCTTGCGCATGGCGCTCGATTCCCCCACCAGTGCCGATAACTCGGGCACCGTCTGGCGCAGCTGGTGAATGGCCCGCAACCGATCGACCGGGTGCAGCAGGGCGATAAAGCTGACCCCCTCCGGCCCCGGCAGCGGCTTGAGGCTCACCAACGCATTGATGAACTCCCCCTCCTGAGCACCGAGCCGCTCCAGCGTCACCTCCACATGACTGAGCGGCGTCTGCCCCTTGATGGCCAGCTGCAAGCGCTGGGGCAACAGCAGGTGCTGCTCCAGCGGCTGACCGAGACAGAGCGCCGGATCGAGCCGCAGCCGGTGTGCCGCCAGCGCGTTGAGGTAGCGCAGTCGGCCCTGCGGATCCCAGGCCAGCACGCCGTCATCCATGCCATCGAGCAGGGCGTAAAGCTCGCTCAGGTGGTGCTGGGACTCCTGCATCAGGGTCTCCATCTGCAGCAGATGGGCCAGCTCGCGCCCGGCGCTGACGGTGAGCGCCAGATCGCCGGCGCTCGCCTCCTCCACCTTGCAGATCAGGGCAATGATGGCGACCTGACGGCCATTGCTGTTGTAAACCGGGCTGGCGCAGCTGTGCCAGGGGTGGAGGGTCTGGTTGAAGTGCTGGGGGCCGCTGACGCAGAGCGGTACTCCCTCCAGCGCCGCCAGATTGATGGCATTGGTGCCGATGCGCCCCTCGCTGAAAAAGGCGCCGGGGCCGAAGCCCAGCACCGCCAGCTCGCGCAGGGTATCGGGATGGCCGGTCTGGGCCAGCAGGCAGCCGCTCTCGTCGGTGAGCAGCAGGGCGCAGGGGCGCCCCTCCATAAATTCGTAGAGATCTTCGAGGGCCATCTCGCCGGTGGTGAGCAGGTCGCGCTTGCGCTGGCGCAGGCTCTGCAAGGTCTGCCCCTTGGCGCTGTGGGGCGGATGCCAGAGGGTGGCACTGGTCTGGTGGGCGCAGCGCAGCCAGGATGCCTGCAGATAGTCAGGCCAAGCGAGCAGCGGCTGAAGGTCAGATGGCATGGTCACAACAATATCCGGCAAGATGTGAGCCGACCATTTAACCACGCCAGCGCGCCCAATTCAGTGACCTGCCTCAGAGGGTGGCAACCCCGTCCTGCTCTTGGTCGGGTTCACCGTCGGCAAATTGCTGGCCGAGCCAGTGGCAGAAGGCGCGGCACTCCGGCATCCCCTCGCTCTCCTGATGCACCAGCAGATTCCACTGCGGCCCCTTTACCCGATGGGCAGAGAGCGGCAACAGCTGCCCCTGCTGACGGACGGGACGGGAGAGCAGCTCGCTCACCAGCGCCACGCCGAGTCCGGCGCTGGCCGCCTCCAGCAGCAGGCCGGGGTCGGAGAAGTTGAGCCCCCGGGTTTGCAGTTGCAGATCCTCTCCCCCCTTGAGTGTCCAGTGATGCCAATCCAGCGCCCGCTCGCCATGCAGGGTGGTGCGCTCCTCCGCGGGCCGGGACAACACGGTTACGGTGGCCACCGGCAGCAAGCGATCCGCCACCATGTGCTGATGGCGACACCCGGCCTGCGGCGCGAGATCCCAGCGCAGGGCGAGATCGATGGTCTGCTCCGCCATGTCGGGCTCTTCGTCGCTGGTAAAGAGCCAGAGATCGATGTCGGGATGCAGCCGATGAAACTCCCCCAATCGCGGCAGCAGCCAGTGGCGGGCGATGGCGGTGCTGGTATTGAGTACCAGCTGGTTCGGTTTGCGGTACTGCTCCAGCCGCTGGATCCCCATCGCCAGCTGCAACAGCACGCTCTGGGTGGTCTCCAGCAGATCCTGCCCCGCATCGGTCAGCGCGACAGATCGCCCCTGTCGGTGAAACAGCGGCTGACCGAGCAGCTCCTCCAGCGAGCGGATCTGCTGGCTGATGGCTGATTGGGTCAGATGCAGCTCCTGCGCCGCCTGATGAAAACTGCCGAGCCTGGCCGCCGCCTCAAAGCCCCGCAACACGTTGAGCGGGGGCCACTGCTTGAACACCATTGATTAGCTCCACTTATCACTTTTACCGAAAATTGATCGTTTGTTCGCCATAGCTTGCGGGAATAGTCTATTCCCATCGTCAGCAATCTTAATAGTACCTAATCAGGGTGGTGATATGCGGGAACAGGGAATCGTGGCAAAGGGCTGGTTTATGCCCGCCGAATGGTGTCAGCACGCAGCGACCTGGATGGTCTGGCCCCACAACAAGGCATTGTGGGAGTCAGGCTGGGGCGTCACCCTCGCCGGAGTGCAGCAGGATTTCGCCCGGGTGGTCAATACCATTGTCCGGTTCGAGCCGGTCAAGCTGGTGGTCGATCCCTCCGCGCTGGCCGAGGCGCGCGCGCTCTGTGACCAGCGGGTGACCCTGATCCCCATTGCGGTGGATGACAGCTGGTGCCGCGACTCCGGCCCCACCTTTATCTGCCACCCTGAACTGGGCAGCGCCGGGGTGAGCTGGCGCTTCAACGCCTGGGGCGGCAAATCGGCCCACCCGCTCGACGAAGGGCTGGCCCGCCGTATCCTCAACAGCCTGGAGCTCGATACCATCGGCAGCTTTCTGGCCAACGAAGGGGGCGCCATCCATGTGGACGGCGAAGGCACCCTGATCACCACCGAATCTGTGTTGCTCAACAGCAATCGCAACCCGGGGATCAGCAAGAGCGAGATCGAGCAGATCTTCAGTCGCCTGCTCGGCATCGAGAAGACCATCTGGCTGCCGGGGGATCCCGACCATGTCACCGGCGACATGACCGATGGCCATGTGGACGGAGTCTGTGCCTTCAGTCGCCCCGGCCAGCTGCTGGTGGATGCCACCCGCGATACCAGCTCGACCTATGCCCGCATCGTCAGGGAGAACCGCCGCGCCCTGATGCTGGCCACCGATGCCAAAGGGCGCACGTTCGAGCTGCAGGATCTCTATGAAGCCAGCGAGGCCATTGATGCAGAGGCCGAGGTCTTTTGCGCCTCTTACACCAACTTCTACATCGCCAACGGCGCCATCATCATGCCCGCCTATGGCGTGGCCAGCGACCGGGAAGCGGCAGCAGTTCTGCAGAGCGCATTCCCGCAGCGGCAGGTGGTGCCGGTGCAGATCAACCAGCTGGCACACGGCGGCGGCGGTATCCACTGCATCACCCAGCAACAACCGGCATGGCCGGTAAAAGGATAAGACGATGAGCAACATCACCGTCGCGACCACCCCGTTTGCCCGTTGCAGGGTGCTGGCTGGCATTCAGGGAGGAAGAGCTGATGAGTAAAATCGTTGTGGCAACGACCCAGTTTGCCCGTTGCAGGGTGCTGGTTGGCATTCAGGGAGGAAGAGCTGATGAGTAAAATCGTTGTGGCAACGACCCAGTTTGCCTGCAGCTGGGATCTGCCACGCAATCTCGACATGGCGGAGAGTCTGGTGCGGGAAGCCGCCGCCAAGGGGGCGGGTCTTATCCTGCTGCAAGAGCTGTTTGCCACCCCCTACTTCTGCATCGAGCAGCACCACGGCCATCTGGCACTGGCCGAGTCGTTCGAACAGAGCCGGGTACTGCGCCGCTTCTCGGCACTGGCCCGGGAGCTGGGCGTCGTGCTGCCCATCAGCTGGTTCGAACGGGCCGGTAACGCCTTCTTCAATTCGCTGGCACTGGCGGATGCCGACGGCAAGCTGCTGGGGGTCTATCGCAAGACCCATATTCCCAATGCCATCGGCTATCAGGAGAAGGAGTACTTCAGCCCCGGCGATACCGGCTTTCGGGTCTGGGAGTGTGCAGCGGGGCGGATCGGCGTCGGCATCTGCTGGGATCAGTGGTTCCCCGAGGCCGCTCGCAGCATGGCCCTGCAGGACGCGGAGCTGCTGCTCTATCCCACCGCCATCGGCTCGGAGCCGGGGGCTGCCCATCTCGACTCCCGCGATCACTGGCAGCTGACCCAGCGCGGCCATGCCGCCGCCAACATAATGCCGGTGATAGCCGCCAACCGGATTGGCAATGAGGTGGCAACCACAGATCCCACCCTACAGATGGCGTTCTACGGCTCCTCTTTTATCACCGACCACAAGGGGGCGCTGCTCGCCGAGGCGGACAGGACCACCCCGGGCGTGCTGGTGCAGGAGCTGGATCTCGCCGCCATGGCAGAAGAGCGCATGAGCTGGGGCATCTATCGGGATCGCCGCCCCGAGATGTATGGCGCCTTGCTGAGTCTGGATGGCCATCACAGCCAAATGGCAGGCAACCACAGAGGAGTCCGGACATGACACGCAAATTATCCCCCACGCTGGCCCTGCTCACGGCCATCTTGTTCAACGGCACCGCCATCGCGGCAGAAGCGCTCGATCAAGAACAATCGGCCGAAAAAGTGTTGCGCCTCTATAACTGGGCGGACTATTTCGCCCCCGATACCCTCAGCGCCTTTACCAAAGAGACCGGGATCCGGGTCATTTATGACGTCATGGACAGCAGCGAAACCCTGGAAGCCAAGCTGATGGCCGGTCGCAGCGGTTATGACCTGATCTTCCCCGGCGATACGGTGGCGGAGCGGTTGATGCGCGCTGGCAGCCTGCAACCCCTCGACAAGAGCAAGTTGCAGCATCTGGCCGATATCGAGCCGGGCTTGCTGCGGATCCAGCAAGCCTATCCCCATTCACGGGATGCGGTGGTGCCCTACACCTGGGGCACCATAGGGCTCACCTACAACGCCGGAATGATCAAGCAGAGGATGGCGGATGCCCCGGTCAACAGTCTCGACATGCTGTTCAAACCCGAACTGGCGGCAAAGTTTGCCGACTGCGGCATCTCCATCATCGACTCCCCCGACGAGGTGTTGGCGGTGGTGCTGAACTATCTGGGGCGTGAGCCCCGCAGTGGCAAAGCCGAGGATCTGGATGCCGCACTGGCGCTGCTCAAGGGGCTCAAGCCCCATATCCGCAAATTCCAGTCCCAGCCGGTGACCCAGCTGGTCAACGGCGATCTCTGCCTCTCACTCGGTTATAGCGGTGACATGACGCAAGCCAGCCGCAGCGCCGCCGAGGCAGGAAAAACAGCGCAGTTCGAGTACCGTTTACCCAAAGAAGGGAGCACTATCTGGATGGATACCATGGCGATCCCGACCGATGCCGCCCATCCTGAATACGCCTACGCCTTTATCAATTTCGTGATGCGCCCGGCCAACATGGCAGCCATCACCAACAGCACCGGCTATCCCACCGCCAGTGCCAAAGCAAGGTCGCTGGTCGATGCCACCATGACCGGCAACCCGGATATCTATCTGGATGACGCCACCTATCAGCGGCTCATCCCGGGCCAGGATATATCGCAACCAGAGATGCGTGCCCGCATGCGAGCCTGGACTCGCTTCAAGAGCAGCCTATGAATCATAAGGAGTTTTTCATGCCATCCCGACGCAACGTATTGAAACAGCTGGCGGCCATTGGCGTGCTGGCCGGGCTCGGCAATCTGCCGGGCAAGGCCCACGCGGCCAGCAGCAATGCCGATGAGGATGCTGCCAGCGCCAGCGGCGAGCCGTTCCATATGCCCGATGAAGCCGCCCCTCAGGCGCAGGTCTGGGTCGCCTTTGCCGCCAGCGCCGACATCTGGGGCCGCGACTACAAAGAGGTGCAAGCCACCATAGGGCGGCTGGTTAACGCCATGACCCCTTACACCAAGGTGAGTGTGCTCTGCCGCGAAGAGGAGGAGGCGCTGGCCCGCAAGCTCTGTGGCGAGCAGAACACCCGCTTTATCGTCGCCGAGCTGGACGATATCTGGCTGCGGGATACCGGCGGGGTCTTCGTTCAGAACGGCGAAGGGGAGCTGGGGCTGGTGGATTTCAACTTCAACGGCTGGGGCGACAAGCAGGAGCACGAACAGGATGCGGGGGTGGCCGAGCTGGTCAGCAAGCAGGCGGATGCCCACTATCTGCAGAGCAAGCTGACTGGCGAGGGGGGCGGCATCGAGGTGGATGGCAACGGCACCGGCATCATGACCGAGAGCTGCTGGCTCAACAGCAACCGCAATCCGGGGCTGAGCAAGGCGCAACTGGAGGCGGAGCTGAAAGCCAATCTGGGGCTGCGCAAAATCATCTGGCTACCGGGCATCAAGGGCAAGGACATCACCGATGCCCACGTCGACTTCTATGCCCGCTTTGTCCGTCCCGGGGTGGTGGTAGTCAATATGGACAACGATCCGGCATCCCACGACTACCAGGTGACCCGCCAGCATCTGGCCATCCTCAAGCAGGCCACCGATGCCGACGGCAACAAACTGGAGCTGCATGTGTTGCCGCCCCCGCTCGATGTGCGGGACAACCGCTTTAGCCGCAGCCGCGACTTTGCCGCCGGTTATATCAACTATCTGCCGATCAATGGCGCGGTGATCGCCCCCGAGTTTGGCGACAAGGCCGCCGATAGCTACTGCCACGATCTGCTGGCCAAGCTCTACCCCGGTCGTAAGGTGGTGCAGATCAATATTGACCCGGTTGCCGCCGGTGGCGGCGGCATTCACTGCATCACCCTGCACCAGCCCGCCTGACCCTCCCCTACCGACTGATAACCCGGGGCGTTGCCACGCCCCGGGTTATATCGCCATGCCATTTTTGTTAACCACGAGCCCCTGACCTGCCGCTGTTCCGCATATTGGCCCACTACGCCATATGGGGTGTCACCGCGATCACACTCCCGAGTTATTCAAGAGGCTGAGACTCGGTGGCGCTTTCCATGGGCGCTCCTTGGGTGTACTTTTTACCAGACGGCCAAAAGTAGAGCCAAAAGAGGATGCCTTGCTGATACGTTTAGCACCAGAGAAAGTTGGTAATCTCATGATTTTAAGTACTTTTTCCGTGGAAGTTATCAGCACGATTTAAATTTATATGGAAGCCTCTCCTGTCGGATTAATAATACCTTCCATCTAATCACCATTATTTTTTGAGACACAGCGATGTACATATTAGATATAAATGCCTTACAAAAAGGCGACATTATCCTAACGGCGGAAAGAGCATGGATTAGTAAAGGCGTTCGCTTATCTACATGGTCTAATTTTTCACATGCAACACTATATGTTGGTGGAGGAAGTTATATTCATTCGGATAGCAAGGGAGTTCATGCTGATAATATTCAACGCCTTCTGTTAAAAAGTAAGAAGCATGTGGCAGTCTTAAGACCTCATCAACAAAAATATATAGACATGGCTTGTGTTTTTGCGAGAACACAGATTGGCAAGCAATACTCAATCAAGGAAGCAATAAGAACAAAAAATAATTTATTCTTGGCAAAGGAAAGAAATCGACAATTCTGTTCTCGCCTAGTTGCCCAATCATATTCTGAGGCAGGATTAAAAATCTGCCGCAGAATTGATTACTGTACCCCGAAAGACATATACAACTCTAGTGAGTTTTACGAAATAAAAAAGTGCGTGCGAAAAGCCGAAGCTGAAGATATCACATTTGCCAAAAAATTCAATCCATTAGAGCATCAGAGGCAGATTACAAACTCAATTCTCCACTATGCTAGAGAAATTTCTGGACATGATATTCAAACTTTTGAACAGTTGACAGACCTTGTTGTAACTACACCTAGTATTGATTCAAAGATAACTGATTTTATGAGTAACTCTGGCTACTTTGACATGTGGCGTTATGAATATCAGTTAAACAGATGGCGTTATAATTATGATATTTTAATTTCATTAGATGTCGCAGAGGCTACGATGATAGAGACTTGTGACAGAGAAATAAAAAATGCAAATGAGCGACTTAAATTATATGTGTATAATTTGATGCAACATAAAATGTCATTCAAAGACATTAACTTGAAATACATAAAAAAACATACAGAACTATATGAAAACCTCGTAAGAATTACGAACGAAAATTTGACTGCTTGCTCACTATATTTAAAATCAAATACATAAAGACATTTTAAAATGACTTACCGGTGCCCGTAGGTTCGATTAGCCGTCAGGCGTAATCGGACGTTCGCGTAAATTAATTCCCCCGCGATAACGGCTACTCGAATTTCCCCTCTGGCAGATGCCGCTGACTCACGGAAACACCGGAACTGCGGTATCTCGTTCGTCCGATTACGCTTCGCTAATCGAACCTACATGGGACGGTAATATGTGGTGAATGCCGTTTGGCGCGGATCAACCAATCTGACACGATCGCCATAAATCACGATCGTCAAAAACAACAGCCCGTAGGTTCGATTAGCCGTAAGGCGTAATCGGACGTTTGCGTCAAGCAATTCTCCCGTTATAACGGCCACCCGTATTTCCCCTCTGGCAGGCCGCCGCTGACTCACGGAGACAACCGTAAAATTAGGACACCCACCTTCCTGAGAAAACTGCTGTATCGCCAGCACGCCAAGATGGATGTCCTTTTTATCGATAGTATGTTTCACAAAATTCACGCCCACATAGCAAAGCATTTCAGAATGATTCGCAACGCTTGGCATTTTCGGTGTAAGGTTGGGTTTTGTGTTTACGGTGCAATGATTTAGGTTAGGTGGCGGTGTAGCTCACCCATTAATATGGCATTATCTCGCTTTAAAGGATTAGACATGATTAAACTCAGACCCATGACCGCAAGTGAGTATCCAGCATATTGCGATTATTTTATTGATGATTACAGCCGTGAAATAGCTCAAAATTATGGCCACTCGATAGATAGAGCTATCGAATTAGCCAATCAGGATCTTCTTCGTAGCTTTCCTAATGGCTTGGAAACCAATAAACATGAATTATTGTGCATCGAATCAAATTTAGAGTTAGTTGGTTATTTGTGGCATTCTATTAACGCCGATGATAAATCCACATTTATTTATGACTTCTTCATTTTCTCAAATCATCGCAATAATGGCTATGGGAAATTGGCAATTTCTGCGTTTGAATCACAATTAACATCAATTGGGATTGAGCAAATTAAATTGCGAGTAGCGTACCATAATCAAAGAGCGTTAAAACTGTATCAAGATGTTGGCTTTGCCATTTCTGGCTACAATATGTCAAAGAAGATAGTCTTAAATTAGGAAATCCACCTTTCTGAACAAACTCCGTATAGCCAGCCCGTAGGTTAGATTAGCCGTAAGGCGTAATCGGACGTTCGCGTAAATCAATTCTCCTGCTATAACGGCCAGCCGCATTTCCGCTCTGGCAGGCCGCAGCTGACTCACGGAGACAACCGGGATAGCGGCATCTCGATCGTCCGATTACGCTTCGCTAATCGAACCTACATGAGACGGTAATGTGTGGTGAATGCAAGTTGGCACGGATCAGCCAATCTGACGCCATCGCCATAAATCACGATCGCCAAAAACAGAAGAGCCGCCCAATGGGCGGCTCTTTGTATCAGCGATGGATGGCTGAATCGCCTTGTTACCGAATCGTCACTCGGCCTTGGGCGCTTCAACCGCAGCGGTCGCCGGTTGGTCATCTTCCTTGATCCAGGCATCCAACAGGGTGTAACCCACCGCCAGCACCACGGGGCCGATAAAGAGACCGATGATCCCCATGGTCAGCAAGCCACCGATAACCCCCACCAGAATGAGGATGAGCGGCAGATCGGCGCCACGCTTGATCAGGAAGGGGCGCAGGAAGTTGTCCATGGTGCCCGCAATCAGTGACCACACCAGCAGGAAGGTGCCCCAGGTGGTGTCACCGCTCCAGTAGAGATAGCCAACGCTGGCCATCAGCACCGGGAAGGGGCCGATCTGGGCGACGATCAGCAGGAACATCACCACCACCAGCACCATGGCGTAAGGGATGCCGGCAATCAGCAGACCAACACCGGCTACCGAGGATTGCACCAGCGCGGTTACCACCACCCCCATCGCCACGGCACGGATCGCCTGTGAAGCGAGCACGGTAGCATTGTCACCACGCTCGCCCGCCAGCCGGTGGGCAAAGCGGCGAATACCGGTCGCCACCACTTCACCTGAGTGATAGAGCACGCCACAGATACCGACCGTCAGCAGGAAGTGAACGAACAGCAAGCCCAGATTACCGGCCTGAGAGGCCAGCCAGCGGGCGGTCTGACCAAAGTAGGGGGTCAGCTTGGCAAACAGCACCTGACCACCGCTCGCCAGGATCTGCTGCCAGAAGTCATAGAGCTTGCCACCCACCAGCGGGATCTGCTGCAACCAGAGCAGCTCCGGCGGCGGTGACTGGCTGATATTGGTGCCCAGCTCGATCAGCATGGGGGCCTTCTCCGCCACATTGGCCAGAGTCATAAAGAGCGGGATAACAAATATCAGCAGCAGCACCAGCGTCATAAACAGCGCTGCCAGCGAACGCTTGCCCCACAGCAGCCGCTGCATCATCAACATCAATGGCCAGGTGGCGATGGTGATCATGGTGGCCCACACTAGCGCAGGCAGGAAAGGTTGCAACACCATGAAGCAAGAGATAATGAGGATGCTGATAAACAGCACCCCCAGGGTTATCTTGGCCAAATCCACTTTTTTCACATTCATAAAATTCCCTTGTTCGGGCATTTGCCCTTGGGTCGTAAGTCGTTTTTCAAGAAAGAGAGTATCCACCAGAGGCCAGCGCTCAACCAGAGCCCCAGCCCGAAAAAGAGCGATAACTGGCCGAGCAGGATAGTGAGCGAACTGCTGGTCAGCAGCGGCAACCCCCACAGCATGGCACCGATCACGGCGCCCCCCGCCAACGTCACACCACCGGTCAACAGCGGCGAATAACCGTCACGGGGCAAGGGCGCCAGCCCACCGAGCCAGAGGCCCAATGCGGCCAGCCCAATCCCGGCCAGATGAGCCGACTGTACCCAGCCCGCGATCAGCAAGCTGGTTGCAATAAGTAGCAGCCAGCCTGCCACTCGCCCATCCAGTCGCCAGCAGGGGCGAGCGGCCAGCAACAGGCCGCCAATCAGCAGGCCCACAGCCACATCAGAGATAAAGTGCACCCCGAGCCAAACCCGCGCCAGACCGGTGACCAGCGCCAACAGCAGAGCCAGCGAGATCGCCCGCCAGCGGTGGGTCGGCCAAAGCCAGCAAAGCAGCGCGCCCCAAAACAGCAGCGCCGAGGCGGTATGGCCGCTCGGCATGCCAAAACCTTGGGCACTCTGGGTTGCCAGCAGCGGTTGCAGATGGAAGGGGCGCGGCCAGCCAATCCCCTCCTTGCCCGCTTGCACCAGCAGCCCAAGCCACAGCATGGCAAACAGCAGCTGGCGCAACCGCGGCCACCCCAGCAGCGGGAGCAGCAAAGGTATCAGGGCAAGCTGAAAGCCGCCTGAACCAAACAGATTGCTGACCGACAGCCACCAGACACCGGGCCCCAACCACTGCTGCACGCGCATTATCAGCGGGATCTCGATTTGATGCAGCACGCTGCCCTGCGCCACGAAATCGGCCTGCCAGCGCACCTCGCTTTCTAGCACCTGATCCAGCCGGGATTGCAGCCAGTCGAGCTGATCCGGGAAGCGGCGCTGCTCACGGGGGAGCTGATCGATGGCGATCAGCCGGGCATTGAGGATCTCGCCCCCCAGATTGGGAGCCTTCAGGATGGAGACAAAACCGGAACCCTGCTGGGCGACAATCGGTTCCAAGGTGCGGCAGGCGAAGATAACCGCTCGCTGCCAGCGGCCCAGCTCCTGCACCACTTCCCCCTGCAAGCCGGTCTCTTCATGGAGTTCGCGCAGCGCCGCCTGCTGCGGGCTCTCGCCACCATCGATGTAGCCACCGCTCAGGCTGTAGCGGGAGGAGATACGATCCTGCACCAGCAACAACTGCTCCTGATGACGGATGGCACAGGCCGCCGCCGTGGGTGCAACAGGCTCGGCACTCAAGGCTGGCGCAACGGTAAACAGCGTCAGCAACAGTAAAAAGAGGGTTCTCGACATCAATTTGCTTTCCCTATGCTCAATGGCGACAAGCCTCCCAGAAATCAGATAGTTGGGCAATGGTAGCGGCCGGATCGCCGCCGTTTCCACCGCGATGGCGGTGCACGGAAGATTGCGATGAAGCAGAGCACTCCCTACTATTGGCGGCTATCTTCAATTTCATGCAGCAAACGCTGGAGTCCTCCATGAGACAGTTCGGCTTTTTCCTCGGCATCGCCATCGGTGTCATTTTGATACTGTTCGGCAGCATCGTCATCTTCCAGGCGCTCCCTGCCGCACTGGATGTACTGGAGATGCCAAGCCGCATCCCGTTTGTACGCGAGGTTTACACCTGGCTGATGAGCAGCGCCAACGGCCTCACCGCCCAGCTGGAGCAGAACTTCCTGGAAGCCTTCCAGACCGTGCTCAAGCTGATCCTGCTCATTACCTTCATGTGGGTCTGCGTCAAGCTGGTCAACATGGGGGTGCTGATTATCCGCGCCGGGGTTGACCTGATCCGCACCGCCATCGCTCACAGCGAAGGCCCGCACGACCAGAAGAAGCCAGATCAGCAGGATCACTTCTAATCCCATCCGTGGTCGCTTGATGTGAGAGATGCCGCGCCAAACAGGGGCGGCATCTTTTATACACTATATAAGCAGCCCCCACCGGCAACCCGGTGCAAACGCCCCCAGTCACCTACTTTCCCTTGTGAATCAGTACACTGCCCATATTTTGCAGCACATGGGCATAAGTTGCCCACCCGCGCGGCTGCCACCCGGTTGCTATCCCGGCCCCGGCCTCTGATATAATCGATACCCACTTTTCCCCGTTATGGAGCCTGTTCATGCCCAATCATGCAGAAAGTACCCTTGAGGTTCGTCTCGACAAGTGGCTGTGGGCAGCCCGTTTCTACAAGACCCGCTCCGTGGCGCGGGATCAGATCGACGGGGGCAAGGTGCACTACAATGGTCAGCGCAGCAAACCGGGCAAACAGGTGGAAGTGGGGGCGCTGATCCGCCTCTGGCAGGGTCAGGATGAACGGACAGTGCGGGTGCTGGCCATTAGCGAGCAACGCAAATCGGCCCCGCTTGCCCAGTTACTCTATGAAGAGACCGCCGAGAGCCTGAAAATGCGGGCAGAGAACAGTGAAGCCCGCCGTTTCAACAGCCAGTTTGCCCCCAGCCCCGAGCGTCGCCCCGACAAGCAGGAGCGACGCCAGCTGATCAAGGTCAAGCAGTACTGACCTGACCCCGTTAACACAAGGCTGATGAGGCACCCTGCGGTCACTCGCCAGCCGAACCGATTTACCTCACCGAACAATCCAGGAATCAATGATGAGTAACCAAGATCTGCTGTATCGCTATCTGTTTGAAGAGTACGAAGTGCGTGGCGAGCTGGTCCAGCTGGATCACACCTACCGCCATGTGGTGGAAGCCCAGATCTACCCGGTACAGGTACAAAAACTGCTGGGCGAGCTGCTGGTGGCGACCAGCCTGCTGACCGCCACCCTCAAGTTTGAAGGCTCCATCACGGTGCAACTGCAGGGCGATGGCCCGGTGCGTCTGGCCGTCATCAACGGTGATAACAACCTGCAATTGCGTGGCGTGGCCCGTTTTGAGGGCGAGTTACCGAGCGATGGCAAGCTGCAGAGCCTGATCGGCAACGGCCAACTGGTCATCACCATCACCCCGGAGCAGGGCGAACGCTATCAGGGCATCATAGCGCTGGACGCCGACACCCTGGCAGGCTGCCTGGAGCGCTACTTCGAGCAATCCGAACAGCTGGCCACCAAGTTGTGGATCCGCACTGGCTACCATGAGGGTGAACCCCGTGCAGCCGGTATCCTGCTGCAAGCCTTGCCTGCCCAGAACGAAGACCACAGCCATGATTTCGAGCACCTGACCCAGCTCACCAGCACCATCAAGGATGAAGAGCTGTTCGGCCTGCAGGCAGAAGAGATCCTCTACCGTCTCTACCACCAGGACAAGGTGCGGGTATTCGACCCGCAGGCGGTCGAGTTCCGTTGCACTTGCTCCCGCGAGCGCTGTGAAGGGGCTCTGCTGCAGATCGAAAAGGAAGAGGCGATGGCGATGGTGCAGGAACTCGGCAAAATCGATATGCACTGTGACTACTGCGGTGCCCAGTACCAATTTAATGGGATCGATGTCGAAACCCTGTTCAGTAGCACTCCTGGTAATGATGCAAACAAGTTACACTAATTAAAGGCGGGCAAAACCCGCCTTTAACTTTAATAACAAAAATACGCCATATTTTATAAACTTTGATGGTGATCGCTAAACTCTACCACCTAAGTGATAGGATGGCTCTCAGATAGAACCCTACACACCTCTGAACCCAGGAGAATAAAATGACAATCGTGGCAGAACCCACCCTGGCCCAACAATTAGGACTGGACCAGTACGGCATCAAAAACAGCCAAGAAATCGTTCGCAACCCCTCTTACGACCAACTTTTCGCCGAAGAGACCCGTTCTGACCTGGAAGGGTTCGAGCGCGGTGTCGTCACCGAGATGGGCGCAGTCAACGTGAACACCGGGATCTTCACCGGTCGCTCACCAAAAGATAAATATATCGTCAAAGATGCCACTACCCAGGATACTGTGTGGTGGTCTGACCAGGGTAAGAATGATAACAAAGCCATTAGCCCGGCTGTGTGGTCAGATCTGAAAGCCCTGGTGACCCAGCAGCTCTCCGGCAAGCGGCTGTTTGTGATCGACGGTTTCTGCGGCGCCAACCCGGATACCCGGCTGGCGGTGCGTATCATCACCGAGGTGGCCTGGCAGGCACACTTCGTGAAAAACATGTTCATTCGCCCGAGCGATGACGAGCTGAAAACCTTCAAGCCCGACTTCGTGGTGATGAACGGTGCCAAGTGCACCAACCCGAACTGGAAGGAGCAGGGTCTCAACTCCGAGAACTTTGTTGCCTTCAACATGACCGAGAAAATGCAGCTCATCGGTGGCACCTGGTACGGTGGCGAGATGAAGAAGGGCATGTTCTCGATGATGAACTACTTCCTGCCCCTGCGCGGCATTGCCTCCATGCACTGCTCTGCCAACGTGGGTCAGGACGGCGACGTTGCCATCTTCTTCGGCCTCTCCGGCACCGGCAAAACCACCCTGTCTACCGATCCCAAGCGCGCGCTTATCGGTGATGACGAGCACGGCTGGGATGACCACGGCGTGTTCAACTTCGAGGGTGGCTGCTACGCCAAGACCATCAAGCTGTCTGAAGAGGCAGAGCCGGACATCTACCACGCCATCCGTCGTGATGCGCTGCTGGAGAACGTGACCGTTGCTGCCGATGGCACCATCGACTTTGATGATGGCTCCAAGACCGAGAACACTCGCGTCTCCTACCCCATCTATCACATCGAAAACATCGTCAAGCCGGTCTCCAAGGCGGGTCATGCCAACAAGGTGATCTTCCTGACTGCCGACGCCTTCGGCGTGCTGCCCCCGGTCTCCAAGCTGACCAAGGAGCAGACCAAGTACCACTTCCTGTCTGGCTTCACCGCCAAACTGGCCGGTACCGAGCGCGGCATCACAGAGCCGACTCCGACCTTCTCCTCCTGCTTCGGCGCAGCCTTCCTCTCCCTGCACCCGACCAAGTACGGTCAGGAGCTGGTGAAGCGGATGGAAGCCGCAGGGGCAGATGCCTATCTGGTCAACACCGGCTGGAACGGCACCGGCAAGCGCATCTCCATCAAGGATACCCGCGCCATCATCGACGCCATCCTGGATGGCTCCATCGAGAAGGCCGAGACCAAGGTGCTGCCAATCTTCAATCTGGCAGTGCCAACCGCACTACACGATGTGAATCCGGCCATCCTCGACCCGCGCGACACTTACGCCAACAAGGCCGAGTGGGATGCCAAGGCGCAGGATCTGGCAGGGCGCTTTATCAAGAACTTCGAGCGTTTCACCGATAACGACGAAGGCAAGCGTCTGATCGCCGCCGGTCCACAGTTGTAACGGACTCACTTCGCGTAAGTTCGCGTAAGAGAGATGATGCCGGTCAGCCTTGCTGACCGGCATTTTTGTTATGGTGCCCCGCTATTTTCGTGACCAAGCCCCGACTGGGCGCGCCACCAACCTTGCCTTGCCACACCGGGCGGGGTAGATTCAGCCAAACTCGCTCCTATCTACCATGTTGCAACGCCCAATCGTGACCCGACCATGACCCCCCCGTACCAGACTCGCACCCAGATGGTGATGGAAAACCTCCGCGGCAGGATCCTCCGTGGGGAGTTCCCCGCCGGCGCCCCGCTGCGACAAGATGCCATTGCCAAAGAGCTGGCGGTGAGCCGCATTCCGGTGCGGGAAGCCCTGATGCAGCTGGAGGCGCAGGGGCTGGTGAAGTTCGAGGCACACCGCGGCGCCGTGGTCACCATGCTGGATGCCTCGGCCATCGACGAGCTCTTTTATTTGCGAGCACTGCTGGAAGCCGATACCCTGTTTCACGCCGTCGACAAGATGACAGAAGCCACCTTCGCCCAAGCGGAGACGATCCTCACCCAGTTTGATCACGCCCTGGAGTCAGGCACCCAGATCGAACATTGGGCCGAGTTGAACCACAGCTTTCACGCCACCCTCTATCAGGCAGCCGGTCGCCCCCAGGCACTTGAACTGATCGCCCAGATCAATCTGAGCTGTGACCGCTATGTCCGCTTCGAGCTACTGTTTGCCCAGGGCGGAGTGGACAAAGCGGAGCGTGAACACGCCCAACTGCTGGAGTTGTGCCGCGCCCGGCGCAAGCATGAGGCGGTGGTACTGCTCAAACAACATATCGAAGCCGCAGGCCAGTCGATCAAACGGATCCTGGATAGCGGCCATCAAAACTGAACACTCATATAGCAACCATCTGGCACTAACGACATGATTAATTTCGAGATAATTGAAACCCGCGTCGCCCAAGTCAGGGCCGAGCTGGCCATGCAGGAGTTGGACGCATTTATTGTCCCCCACGATGATGAACACCTCGGCGAGTACATCCCCGCCTATGCCGAGCGACTTGACTGGATCACCGGTTTCAACGGCTCTGCCGGGGTGGCCATCATCATGGCGCAGCGGGCAGCCCTCTTTGTCGATGGTCGCTATACGGTACAGGCGCGGATGCAGACTCCCGCCGAGCTGTTCGAATTTCTCCACCTGAACAACGATCCCCATGTGCAATGGCTGGCTGAACAGCTGCCATCAGGCTCCCGGGTTGGCTTCGATGCCCGCCTGCACAGCCTGACCTGGTACAACAATGCCAAAGCCGTGCTGGCCGATCGCGACATCGAGCTGATCCGCATCGAGCAGAACCCCATCGATCAGCACTGGTGCGATCGCCCCGAGCCGACCAAAACTCCGGTCATCCTCTACAGCGAAGAGCTGGCAGGGCAATCGAGCCAGGCCAAACGGGAATTGCTGGCCGCCGATCTGCGCAAGCGCGGGCTGGATGCGGTGCTATTGACCCAGGCCGAGCCCATCAACTGGCTGCTCAATCTGCGTGGCCGTGACATCGAACGGCTGCCGGTGGTGCTGGGCTTTGCGGTGCTCTACGCCAACACCACCATGGATTTTTTCGTCGATGCCGACAAGATCGACTGCTTCGCCTTCAGCCAGCACGTGGGGCAGGATGTCTCTGTTTACCCCATCGACAAGCTGGGCGACGTGCTGCGGCGCATCGGTGAAGATCAGCAGAAGGTGCTGGCCGATCCCGACAGCGCCAACGCCTGGACCCAGCTCATCATGGAAGAGGCGGGCGCCATTCTGGTGGCAGGGCAAGACCCGACCATGCTGCCGAAAGCGTGCAAGAACGAGGTAGAGCTGACCGGCATGCGCGCCGCTCACCTGCGTGATGGCGTTGCCATGACCCGCTTCCTCGCCTGGCTGGATCGACTGATCGCCTCTGGCGAGTTCGAGGGGGTGGATGAAGGCACCCTGGCCGATCAGGTGGAAGCGTTCCGCCGCGAGCAGGAACACTACGTCGAGCCGAGCTTCGATACCATCTCCGCGCTCGGCCCCAACGCAGCCATGTGCCACTACCACCATACCAATGGCACCCCCCGTGCGTTTGGTCAGGACAGCCTCTACCTGCTGGACTCCGGTGCGCAATACATGGATGGCACCACCGACATCACCCGCACCATCAAGGTCGGTGAAGTGAGCGACGAGCAGAAAGCGATGTTTACCCGGGTACTACAGGGTCATATCGCGCTGGATCAGGCCCGCTTCCCCCGCGGCACCGCCGGTATCCAGCTCGACGTGCTGGCCCGCATGCCGCTGTGGCAAGCCGGTTACAACTACGACCACGGCACAGGTCACGGCGTCGGCCACTTCCTGAGCGTCCACGAAGGGCCGCAACGCATTGCACCGAAAGGGAGCATGGTCGCCCTGCAACCGGGCATGGTGCTCTCCAACGAGCCGGGCTACTACCGGGAAGATGGTTTTGGCATCCGCTGCGAAAATCTGGTGATAGTGACCGAGCTGGAACAGGTTGGCGAACTGCCGATGCTGGGCTTCGAGCGCCTGACCTACGTGCCGTTCGATACTCGCCTGATCGACCGCAGCTTGCTGAGTCAGGCAGAGTTTCGCTGGATCAACGATTACCATATCGAGGTGTTCCGTCGCCTGAGCCCGCTGCTCGAGGGCGAGGATCTCGCCTGGCTGGAACAAGCGACCAGTCTCATCTGATGACACAGGGCCTGCGGGCCCTGTTTTTTGTCCCCCCTTTTGACCTGTATCAACACCCTCACTAAACAGGTCAGGACAATGGCAGCCATGAAAAGTCATCATGTCAGCCCAGCAAGGGGCCCACACGCCGCAATCAGCAAAAAGGCGAGTGACCACCCCAGACTCATGCGCGAGAAAAAGACCGTCAGCGCCATGATCCGCCTTTACTGCCAGCACCATCATCAGGATCCCCACTGCCGCCACTGTGATCAGTTACGGGATTTCGCCCATCAGCGGCTCAATCGTTGTCGTTACGGCCACGGCCATAAACCCACCTGCGCCAACTGCAATATCCACTGCTACGCCCCGGCGATGCGCAAACAGATCCAGCAGGTAATGAAGTGGAGCGGCCCGCGCATGTTGCTGCGCCACCCCTGGCTCGCTATCTACCACCTGCTCGATGGCTGGCGCAAGGCCCCAAAACTGCCCCATAGCCGACCCCTTCCCCCCTGAGCGCCAGCCCCTTGCATCAGGCAGGGGATGACCACTACCCTGTGACTTCTTTTGCGCCGTTGACCTTGGGGTCAGCGGCCCTAACCGCCCCTCTTGCTGCCGATGGAGTCCTGATGCACCACAACCCACCCCTGCTACGTACCGCTACCCATGCCGATATGCACGCCATCTGGCAGATCGATGCCAAGGTCTTTGGCGACGACGTCTATCCCGCCTTCTTCTTCCGTCAGGCGATGGACTTGTGGCCCGAGCTGCTGCTGGTCGCCGAATACGAGGGGCAGCTGGTGGGTTATGTGCTGGGTGGCTTTGGTCAGGAGCGGTCGCAAGGCTGGGTGCTGTCGCTGGCGGTACTGCCCGAGGCGCGCGGTTTCGGCCTCGCGGAGCGGATGATGCGCCAGATGGAGGTAAACCAGCAGGCGTTACAGATCAGCACGTTGCGACTCACCGTTGATCCCGCCAATCCGGCCCAGCGCCTCTACTACCGGCTCGGTTACACATTGCAGGCAGAGGTAGCCGACTATTTCGGCCCCGGAGAAGACCGCCTGCTGCTGGTCAAAACCCTCTCCGGTACAGCTGCGATTCAAGGACAAAACCGGTAACAGAACGCATAATTGGTTACATTTTGCCGATTTCATGTGTGACAAGGTTGGAGTAGAGTTCAGCTCATCAACCGGATTGTTCAAATTCCATGCAGCCCAGGAGGCTCACCATGTTGAAGCGTATGACCCTTATTGCCCTGCTGGCCGCAACCACCATCACGGGTTGTGCCAATAGCGACGTTTACTCCGGCGATGTCTACACCAAAGACCGCGCCAAACAGGTGCAGACCGTCAGTTACGGCACCATCATCTCGACCCGCCCGGTGAAGATCCAGGCTGATGAGAACTCCCTGATGGGCACCATCGGCGGCGCAGTAGTCGGCGGCCTGCTGGGCAGCACCATAGGTGGCGGTACCGGACGCGATATCGCAGCTGCAGGGGGCGCCATCGCCGGTGCGGCGGCAGGCAACGCCGTCGGCAACAAGATGAATCAGGTCGACGGCGTCGAGCTGGAGATCAAGAAAGAGAATGGTGAAGCCATCGTGGTGGTGCAGAAAGCCAGCCCCACCTTCACCCCGGGCGCGCGGGTGCGCATGACTCAGGGCAATGGCAGCATCAACGTGGCCGTCGTGAACTAAGAGTGTGAACTAAACGCGCCACCGCTCGCGAGCCATAAAAAAACCGCCGAAATCGGCGGTTTTTTGTTGTCTGGCACTCGGGATTACATGCTGTAAGCCTTCTCGCCGTGGGAGGTCACATCCAGCCCTTCCCGCTCGGCATCGCCATTCACCCGCAACCCCACCAGCATGTCGACCGCCTTGAAGGCAATCGCCGCCACGGCACCGGACCAGAGGATGGTGACACCCACCCCGATGGCCTGGATCTTCACCTGAGTCAGGATGGAGTAGCCCTCGGCAACCTGATTGGTGACATAGTCCCACACCCCGGTGCCGCCCAGATCCGGGCTGGCAAAAACGCCGGTCAGCAGGGCACCGAGAATGCCGCACACTCCGTGCAAACCAAACACATCGAGACTGTCATCGGCACCCAGCAAACGCTTGAGACCGTGCACGCCCCACAGACCCGCCACGCCACTGATAAGACCCATCACCAAAGCACCGCCGACCCCGACGAAACCGGCAGCCGGGGTAATCATCACCAGACCGGACACCGCGCCAGAGGCCGCACCCAGCAGAGAGGGACGCCCTTTCATCACCCACTCGGCCAAGGTCCAGGAGAGTGCCGCCGCAGCAGGAGCCACCCAGGTGTTGATAAAGGCGAGTGCGGCGATACCGTTAGCTTCCAGCGCGGAGCCAGCGTTAAAGCCGAACCAGCCAAACCAGAGCAGGGAGGCGCCGATCATGGTCATGGTCAGGCTGTGGGGGGTCATGGGATCACGACCGTAGCCCAGACGCTTGCCCACCAGATAGGCCCCTACCAGACCCGCCACGGCGGCGTTGATGTGCACCACGGTGCCGCCGGCAAAATCGAGCGCACCATGCTGGAACAGATAACCGGCAGTGGCGGTCGCCGTCGCGGCAGCTTCGGCGCTGGTATAGGCATCCGGGCCCGCCCAGTACCACACCATGTGAGCCAGCGGGATGTAGGCGAAGGTGAACCAGATCACCGAGAAGAGCAGCACGGCGGCGAACTTGATGCGCTCGGCAAAGGCCCCCACGATAAGGCCGCAGGTGATGGCGGCAAAGGCCCCCTGAAACACCACATAGATCAGCTCGCTGATGCCAACGCCCTTGCTGAAGGTGGCGGCGATGGAGTCAGGCGTGACCCCCTTGAGCAGCACCTTGCTGAAGGAACCGTAGATGCTGTTGCCCTCGGTAAAAGCCAGCGAATAGCCGTAAATCACCCACAGCACGCAGATGAGGCAGAACAGGGTAAAGACCTGCATCAGCACGCTCAGCATGTTCTTGGCCCGCACCAGACCACCGTAGAAGAGCGCCAAACCGGGGATCGACATCAGGATCACCAGCGCCGCCGACAGCAGCATCCAGGTATTGTCACCCTTGTTGATAGTCATGGCGGCAACTGGTGCCACCGCAGCCTGTACCTGAGCGACCTCTTCGGCCCAACTTGGGGTCGCCAGCAACGTCATCAATATCGGCAGACCCGCCATCATCCATTTTTTGACCATAGAGCACTCTCCTTCCCTGTCGTACCGGTACAAGACCGGCTCCGTTTCCCTGATTGAATCTGTGGCAAGCCGCAAGGTGTTGCTGCAACCCGCCAGAATCACACCCGTGCCCGGCACGGGGATGTCTCTTGCCACTTCACATCACTGCGTCTACCGCCGATGACCGCAAGAGACCGTCTGATATGTAAAAAGCATAAAGCGGGCCATAAATTTAAATCCTTTATAATCATTAGATTAACTATCAAGAGCACACCTTTCGCACCAAAATAGCGCAGCACTTGCGCTAACCTGAACGCCAGCGCCCTGTGACAGGGCAGGCAATAACGTGCGCACCAGAAGTGCGCAAACCCGGAGCCAGCCCACAAGCTGATGCCATTACCATCGCACTGCCCGGGTCAGCTCGTTTACACTGTCAGGCCCGTCACTTGCTGTTATCTGCCCAAGGCACACCATTACGCGAGCCCCTGGTTGCAAGGTGATGGCAGGCCCACATCCGAGGAACCTCATGCAGTTCGATCGTCTCGACATCAGCCTCTCCCACTACCGCATTCTCGATGGGGAGCACCGCGCTCACATCGCCTTGCTGGGAGTGCTGATGCTGACCATCATGCTCCTGCATCTCTGGCTGCTGCCCCACTTTCCCTACGAGCGCTTTTACGCCGTCAGCTTTGGCTTCGAGGTGATCAACTGGTTCACCATGCTGTTCCTGTTCTGGGTGGTACAGTGCGCCCATCTGCCCGCCAAGACCTACCGCCTGCTCTCCTGTGGCCTGATGTTGTGGATCATGGGGGCCACCGCCGACATCATGGATGAAATCGTGCAGCAACCGCTCTGGCTCGCCATCTACGCCGAGGATCTGCTGCGATCCAGCGGCATTCTGCTCAGCAGCATCGGCATCCTGAGCACCATGCACCACCTCTTTCATATCAATGCCCAGCTCAGACAACAGGCGCTGTTTGACGATCTGACCCGACTGCCAAACCGGCGCTACTTTCATCAGCAGTTGTTTCTGGAGCGGGGGGTTTACCATGCGCTCATCCTGCTGGACCTTGATCACTTCAAGGGGATCAATGACAACTACGGCCACGATATCGGGGATTGGGTGTTGCAGCAGTTTGGCGAGCTGTTGCAGCAACACTGCCCGCCCGGGGCGCTGGCGGCCCGCATTGGTGGTGAGGAGTTCGTCCTGCTGCTGCCCGTCGCCAACGAAGCACAATTGCAGCAACTGGCCAGCACCCTGCTGGCGGCGACCCGCACCATAGCCCCCGATCCGGCCAGACCCCTGACGGTCAGTCTGGGGGTGGGGATCCGTGAGCCCAAGGAGCCAGCTGTCTCGCTGTTCAAGCGGGTGGATCAGGCGCTCTATCGCGCCAAAGAGGCTGGCAGAAACTGCGCAGTGTGGGCAACCCCGGCCAGTCACGAGACGTGAGCATCTGCCAGCGCAATGATGAGCACAGCAGCAAACATCCAGACAAAAGGGGCCAGACGGCCCCTTTCTTCAGCATGAAATTGTTGCGGCTTAAAAGCGGAAGGTAAGCCCGATATTGGCCTGCCACTGGGTCACCAGCTCCCCGCGCACCTTGAACACGCACTGCTCCGGGTTGCAGAGAAACTGGTTGCTGTCGTTGACCAGCGAGCCATAGCCGCGCACCTCGGCTCGCAGCGCCAGATGCTCGGTCAGCCGGGGTTGTACCCCGAGCGCCAGTGACATAGAGGGCATCACCTCGCTGTCGTAGGCGGAGAAGCGGGTCACCCCGATACCGGCACCGATATAGGGCGCCATCAGGTTGTCAGAGAGGGTCAGCGCACCGGCAAAGTGCAGGGTATCCACCGTCAGGCGATCCGGCTGATCGGGAGAGAGGGTGGTGGACTGGTGGCTGTAGAGCAGCTCAATCATGCCGGGATCATCCACCTCCTTGCTGATAAAGAGGCCCCAGCTGCCGGAGCGCTGCCCCTGCAGTGAATCGAGCGAGGCCGAACGCGCCACCGGCTCCACCACATCGTCGCTCTTCTCGAAATCGATGGCTGAGCTGTAGCCGAAAAACGGCGTCAACTGCCAACCGGATGTGGCCGCGACCTCGCCACTCCAGACCGGCCCCAGTGGCAGCAACAGCCCCACCATCGCTATCCCGGCTCTCTTCATTATCATCCCCTGCTCCCTGTGTGATTGTTCAGAAAGCATACCAGCTTCATTCTGCGCCACTCCTAAACGGCGGCTGTACCGGATCACATTCATGACGCGACTGACCCTCGGCTGTTGCGGCACCAGACCCGTGCCACCACCGCCGCGATGCGCCAGCCGCCACCATTCATCGGCGGTTAACCTCTGCCACGTATGCTGGCGAAAAATCGGGTCATCGGGGCCCGCCATCACCACTCAGAAGGACATCAGGGAATGGTTGCCGCGCAACTTCACGACCCCCAAACCACCCTCGCGGATACCCTGCGGGCCACCGCCCACGCCATCGACGAGAGCCACGTCAGCCTGCGCCAGATGCTGGAGCTGGTGGGCGAGCAGGGAATGCTGCTGTTCTGCGTGCTGCTCACAGTGCCTTTCCTGCTGCCGGTCTCCATTCCCGGGGTCAGCACCCCGTTCGGCCTGCTGATCCTCTTTATCGGCATCGGCATCACCCTCAACCGGGTGCCCTGGCTGCCCGCCATACTGATGGAGCGCCGCTTCGCTGCCGACCAGCTCAAGCCGACCCTGCACAAGGGGGCGGATCTGCTGGCCCGGGTCGATCGCTTTATCCGCCCACGCCTGCTGATGCTGACCGGCAGCAGCGCGGTCAACCGCTGCAACGGCCTGCTGATCATGCTGGCCGCCCTGTTGCTGATGCTGCCCCTTGGCGCCATCCCCTTCACCAATGCCATGCCCGCCTGGGCCATTCTGCTGCTCTGCACCGGCATGTTGCAGCGAGATGGCCTGTTCGTCGCCAGCGGCTACCTGCTGGTGGGGGCCACGCTGGTCTGGTTCAGCGTGCTGGCATTCGGCTTACTGATGGCGGGCCAGAGCGCCAGCGGCTTGCTCGGCTAACCCCGACGCACAGAAAAAGGGCGACCAGATGGTCGCCCTTTTTGATTTGTGCGGGATACCGCCCGGTCAAAGCAGATCGTAGATAAGGGCCGAGATGGCAAGCAGCCCCATCACCAACACAAAAAGGGTGCTCGGCCCGCGATAACGCTTGAGTGCGGGCAAGCGATAGATGGAGCAGGCTGGCAGCAGAAACAGGATCACCGCGATCAGCGGGCCACTGACGCGCTCGATGATGTCGAGCACATTGGGGTTCAGATAGGTGATGACGGCAGTCACAATAAACAGGATCACCGATGACACCCGGGCGATGGTCGACTCCTTGAGGGAGAGCCCCAGCCCCTGACAGGCACCGCTCACCATGCTCACCGTCCCCTCGCTCACCCCCATGGAGGTACCGAGGAAGGATTTGGACATAGCCAGAATGGCGATGAGCGGCCCCACATAGGCGATCAGCGGATTGGAGAACTTGTTCGCCAGCGCCGACAGCACAGAGATATTGTCGGTGCGGGCCAGCGCCATCTCGGCCTGACTCAGGCTCATCACGCAGCTCACCACGAAGAAGAGCACGCTACCGCAAATCAGCAGGCTGCTGCACTTGATGATCCGCTTGGCGCGCAGGTCGGCACTCTCCTGACAGCGCTTCTTCTGCGCCGCGCTGAAGGAGGAAATAATGGGCGCATGGCTGAAGGAGAAAACCATCACCGGCACGATCAGCCAGAGAGATTTCCAGAACGCCGGATCACGCCACTCCACCGCCTGACTCTCGCTGAAATAGGAGAGGCTCCACTGGGGCAGCAGATAGATAGAGAGGCCAATCAGAAAGGCGACCATCGGCAGTGCCAGCACGCTGATGGCCGATACCACGATCTGCTTGCCGGCCAACAGGATCAGATGCAGGCACAGCATCACCCCCACAACCAGCAAGCCGCGCGGCAATTCGGCGTTGCCCAGCTGGTGGACCACGAAGCTCTGGATCGCATTGGTGATGGAGATGCTGTAGACCAGAATGATGGGGTAGAAGGCCATCAGATAGACCAGCATCAGCAGCTTGCCTGCTTTGGCACCGAAGTGCTCCTCCACCACATGGGTGATGTCCCCTTCCCGATGGGAGCTGGAGAGCACAAAGCGACTCAATGCCCGATGGGAATAATAAGAGAGCGGAAAAGCCAGTAATAAAATAAACAGCAAAATAACCGGGGAATTACTGCCAACAGTAATAGGAAGAAATAACGTGCCGGCACCGACAGCAGTGGCATATAAGCCCATGGTCCATACCGAATCGCTTTTCTCCCATTTCAATTTTGAAACAGGGTTACTCTTTTCAGCAATAGAAACACTCATTGCAATATATACCTTATTAGTCTGTCATCATTATTTTTATAGGCCCGAATAACAGGCTGGAGATATGTCGTTGCATATCGCCCTGCACATGAAAAAACAACGCCGCCAGCGGCCAACAGGGCCACCGGAGGGAAACGGAGCTGCCACGCTACCATCGTTGAAATCGCTATCCGGGTCAAGGTTAATAATTCATGACCGTTTGAATCGGATTGTTTCAAAAGACAACGAGATGTATCACATTCGTCATCCAAAACCCGATTCAAGCCTGTTTGATAACATACCGATAAAACCTCATCCTGTTGCCCAACAACACAAATAAGACTAGCGATCAGGCCAATAATATTAACACCATAGCCAGTGGAATATGAGTGAAATAATACGGCCAACTTTTCCACTCATTGACAGTGATATCAGCCAAATTATTGATGGCAAAAAGACAGGTCATTTTTGCCAATAACAGGGCAGAGAGGCTCAGCGTGCCGGGCCGTGTGCCACCCGGTTGCGGCCTGCCCGCTTGGCCCGGTAGAGCCACTCGTCGGCCCGAGCCAGCGCCTGCTTGATCTCCTCCTCCGGCGGCACCAGGGTAGTGCCCAGACTGACCGTCATGGCGACCGGATCGGCAGGCAGCGCTTCGACGGCGGCGCGGATCTTCTCCGCCATCTGCAGCAAACCGGCTTCATCAGTCCGTGGCAGCAGGATCAGAAACTCCTCGCCGCCGCTGCGCACAAAGAGGTCGTCCGCCCGCAACAGGGTATCGATGCAGCCACTGAAGCGCTGCAAAGCCAGATCTCCCTGCTGATGACCGTAACGATCGTTGATCTGCTTGAAGTGATCGATGTCGAGCATGATAAGGCCACAGGGTGCCTCCCCTGCCCGCAACTGCTGGCAGTGCTCGAAGAAAAAACGGCGGTTGTAGAGGCCGGTCAGTTGGTCGGTTTCGCTCTGGCGCTGCAACCGCTGCTGCAACTCGAACTGGCGGGTGATATTGCGGGTCACCCAGGCTACCACCCGCTTGCCGTCGTAGAGGGAGGGCAGCGGCGCAATCTTGCCCTCGAAACACTGCACCCCTTGCGGCCCGACGGCGGCATTGATCCCCCCTACCTCGGTGGCGGCCAGCTCATACTCCACCACCTGCACCTGACCGCTGGCCAGCGACTCGGCCACTTGCGCCTTGACCCACCCGGCCATCTCGGGCGGCAGCACATCGGCCAGCTGCTTGCCCGCCAGCGGATTGCCGTCGTGGTAGGATTGCTGCTCCATACCGCCGATATATTCCATGTAATAGCCATCTTCACTGAGGATAAAGATGGGATCTGGCAGCTGGGCCATCACTTCATAAAGCTGGGTTATCGAAAGCGCCACGGAGACTCCTGTACTTCAGCGTCAAACAGGGGGGTGACATTCTGCCTCAAGAGGACTCAACTGCCCTCATCGACACAGATGGTTAATTTACCGCCACAGCCAACAATCCTTTACATCTAGCAGCCCGCGAGCGTCCCGGCCAACAAGGTTTGCCAGCACGCCCCGCCTCCCGACCCCACGCTCGCTCACAGTGGCGAAAGCCACCTCATCCGGTCGCGGATATCTCATTGTTTCAACTCACAAGTTCATTTACGCTGGCCCTCCTGAGCCTACATTTTCACCTCATCAGCCATCAGGGACGCCAGCCACCCGCAACCGCAGGGGCTGTACCACGGAAAAGGAATCGCCAGATGAAAAACGCCATCGTCACCGCCCGTTTCGACGCCATCAGCACCGAAGGGGAACAGCTCATCCTCAAGATCGCCATCAAGGCCCCCGAGCCGGACCCCAAGTCCGCCAGCGGTGACTGGCGCTGCAAGGTGAAGCTGGCGGGGCTCAGCGACAAGACCTTTATCTACGGCGTCGACAGCCTGCAAGCCCTGAGCCTCGCCATCAAATTTGTCGAAACCGAACTGCGCGCCTTCTCCGATGCGGGCTGGCAGTTCTATCTGCCAGGCAGCCCCGATCACCCCATCGACATGAGCGCCTGCTACTTCCCGGCGCTCTAGCCCGGCCAACCCAAGGAACCCAGATGCACGGACCCGATCCCGCCAATCCCCACCCCATGAACGGCTTCCCCCAGGTGTGCTTTATCAAGAACACCATCAAGGGGCCCAATATCGAGGTGGGTGACTACACCTATTACGACGACCCGGAGGATTCGGCGGGCTTTGAGCGCAACGTCCTCTACCACTTCCCCTTCATCGGCGACAAGCTGATCATCGGCAAGTTCTGCGCCATCGCCCGCGGGGTCAAGTTCATCATGAACGGCGCCAACCACCAGAGCTCCGGGTTCTCCACCTACCCCTTCTTTATCTTCGGCAACGGCTGGGAGAGTGCCGCCCCCGCCCCGGGCAGCCTGCCCTACAAGGGTGATACCGTCATCGGCCACGATGTCTGGATAGGCTTCGAGGCACTCATCATGCCGGGTGTAAAAGTTGGCAACGGCGCCATTATCGCCGCCCGCTCCGTGGTCACCGGCGACGTGCCCGCCTACGCCGTGGTCGGCGGCAATCCCGCCAAGGTGATCCGCTACCGCTTTGACGACGACACCGTAGCCCGTCTCAACGCCATAGCCTGGTGGGACTGGCCGGTGGAGCAGATCAGCCGGAACTTAAAGCTGATTGGCGGCGGCGAGATAGCCGCGCTGGAAGCGGCAATCCGCTAGAGACAACCACCATCAAGCAGGAAGCACTATGCAACTAACCCCACCCCAACCGCCTCAGGACAATGAGATCGAAGCGCTGCGCATTGGTCTCTCGGGTTACAACAAGGATCACGCAGGCACCCATCTGCGCGAGCGGATCGCCAGCTTTATCAAGGATAAAGAGGGCAAGGTACACGGCGGCATCATCGCCGACATCAAGTGGGGCTGGCTGCATGTCGACTGGCTCTGGATCGACGAAAGCATCCGCCGCGATGGCTGGGGCGGCCGCCTGCTCGGCGCCATGGAGCAGTACGCCCAAAGCAAGGACATCAGCAACTACCATCTGGAAACCACCAGTTTTCAGGCCCTCCCCTTCTACCAGAAGCAGGGTTACGAGGTCTTTGGCCAGCTGCCCGATATGCCGCCGGGGCATATCAGTTACTTCCTGAAAAAGCAGGATAAGTGATGACATGCCAGCGCCTTGCCAACGTCAATATCGTGATCAGCCCGTTCGAACCGGCTGATGCCGACGAGTTTGTCCGCGCGGCCCACGAATCGATCGAGACGGTCGGTAAATGGATGAGCTGGTGCTCCCATTCATTTACTCGGGAAAACGCGCTGGAGTGGTTTACCAACTGCGAGCAGGATCGCGCGGCGGGACGTGCCTTTGACATGGGCATTTTCTGCGCCACCACCGGCCAGCTCTTGGGTGGCACAGGAATCAACCAACTGTCGCCCCATCATCGCTACGGCAATATCGGTTACTGGGTACGCCAATCCCGCCAAGGCTGCGGTATCGCCCGACAAGCGGTCACTCTGCTCCGTGATTTTGGCTTTCAGCAGTTAGGCCTATTTCGGCTGGAGATCGTGATGGGAGTTGGCAACAGCGCCAGCGAAGCGGTTGCCATTGCCGCCGGGGCAACCTTTGAATGCCGGGCAAAGAATCGCATCTTTCTTCATGGGCAGCCCCTTGATGCACATATCTACGCCCTTGTTCCTTCTGAAGGTGTTTCTAATGGCAGGTATCCTGTAGCTGGCATGGTTATGCCCCCCTGAGTTAAATCGTTCCAAGTAAAAAATGAGAGCGATAGGCTCTGCATATACTCATCTCATACCTTGGTATATTGAGTAAAATTGTTGTTGTATTAACTTGCGTCTTGTGATAATTAAATAAAACCGCAAATCTCTTGCGGAATTATAATATGGAGACTCAGTCATGAATAAATTTCTGAAAAAACATCTTTTCTAGTTAAAAACTTTATCATTATCTTACATTAAAAATTTGAATTTCTAAAAATATATCGAGAACATGGTCTAATTGTATTGCTGAGTTACCTTGTGTTTAGCTAGATTGTAGAAGAATGTATATATTACATTTTATCTTGCTTACTCATATCTATCGGTTTTACAGTACCACCAACTATTCTCAAAATTGTAATCTAGTTATTCATAAAACCCAGTGTAACAAAGATTCTGATAAAGTACTTTACTTAATAAATTGACGTTATCAGCCTCAATGGGCTGATAACGTCAATCTGTATCTACAAATGTAGATATGAATCGGTATCGAAATGAATTGTATTTCACCTCCACATAAATGACATGCCATAATCTGTTTTATGGTGCAATACACTAAGTAAAATTTACATCAACATATTCATAAAAACATTCCAAAAGCAGTGCAATGAGCTCCACTTAATTAAACTTAAACGCATTCACCCTTTCAAGGCCATCATAAATAACATCAAGAAATTTGATATTTATAATCATAACAAGTAAGATGTTTCGACTATCAAAAATCTGATATATTTAAATTGGTTGATTGCAATATGACAACTTTAACACCCAAAAAACTATCATTACTTGTTTCATAAGCTGCGCAGCATTAGTACTAAATAACTGATCCTAATAGTGCTACACCTTCGCTGTGCCATAGCCATTCCCGGGGAAAGGAGACACGGTATCCATGAAGTGTTTCACTCGAGCCAGCAGGTTGGCCATCCCTCTGCATTGATGAT
>NZ_FKKY02000059.1:0-606 GCF_900079845.1 Aeromonas sp. EERV15
GGCTATCAACGCCGTAAGAGGCATTATGGAGGCAAGAGCCCACAGGCTGCCCCAAACACGCTGGCACGTCAGTTTAAGGTGCCTGCCCCCAACATCGCCTGGGTGACTGACATTACCTACATCCGCACTCAAGAAGGGTGGTTGTACCTGGCGGTGGTGCTCGATCTGTTCTCTCGCCAGATCGTCGGCTGGGCGATGAAGTCACGCATGACGGCAGACTTGGCGGTTGATGCACTCTTGATGGCCGTCTGGCGCCGAAAGCCAAAACAGCTTGTGTTAGTGCATTCGGATCAGGGCAGCCAGTTTACCGGTGGTGAATGGCAGGACTTCCTGAGGGCTCACAATCTGAGTTGCAGCATGAGCCGACGTGGCAACTGTCACGACAACGCTGTCGCCGAGAGCTTCTTTCAGTTGCTCAAACGGGAGCGGGTCAAGCGCAGGATTTACCCGACAAGAGACGAAGCCCGCAGCGATGTGTTTGATTATATCGAAATGTTTTACAACCCAATCAGGCGCCATGGTTCCAATGATGGGCTGTCACCGGTAGAGTTTGAAAAGCAGTTCAATGTTCAACAACAGAGTGTCTAGAAAACTAGGGGCGATTCA
>NZ_FKKY02000090.1:0-490 GCF_900079845.1 Aeromonas sp. EERV15
CACTCGGTCACGATGGTCGAGGCCGTCGCGGGGTACGCGGCCAGGAGCGTGCGGCCGGCGTCCGAGCCGAAGGCGGACTTGATCTTCGTCGCGTACGTCGGCTCGCCCGACGTGAACGTCACCGAGGGGAGGACCCTGCCCCCGAGCGCAACGAACTGGGTCGTGAACTCACTGCTGACGTTGGCGTGGTAGTCGTCCCGCGCGGCGAGGCTGTTCACGCTCTCGACCTCGTCGCGAACGGCCATCTGCGCCAGCGCGCAGCCCACGTCGAACGGGGTCGGGGCGAGCCGCATCCAGCCTCCCCTCGTCTCGCTGTGCGCGATGGAGGGCGCGGCGTACCCCGGCAGCATGTGGAACACGTCGAGCGCCTTCACGTCCGGCGCGATCTCACGGGCGAGATCGTTCTCCTCGGGCCCTATCAGGTAGTGGACCTTATCCTCGTCCTTGTAGAGCAGCGCGAGGATCTCGTAGAGCCCGCGCTCGAAGCTCG
>NZ_FKKY02000049.1:0-1164 GCF_900079845.1 Aeromonas sp. EERV15
CTAAATAACTGTTCCGAATAGTAGATCACTGGAGGAAGGGAACTCAGTCCAGTTTGTGCGATCTGATTAGTCGCCAAACAAAACAAGCCACACCCAAAGGACTGAGTTGATGCCTATCCTACCACCCCTGCCACGACCACAACGGCGCCACATTCACAAAATCATCCATGCCACGCGTGATAAAGGACATGCTCGTCGCTTGATGGCCATCTTGCTGTTACATGAAGGACGCACGATCACTGATGTTCATCACCTTACCGGCGCTGCTCGTTCGACCATCGGCCGTTGGCTTCGGTGGTATCGGGATGAAGGTGTGGGTGCGTTAGAAGCCTTACCGGCTGGCCGTGCCCCAGTCTTACCTGTCGCCAAGATTGTCACCTTACTGGTGCTGCTTATGCAGTTTTCTCCGCAAGATTTTGGTTATCAGCGCAGCCGCTGGTGTACCGAACTATTGGCTATCAAAATCAATCGGTTAACAGGCCTCAATATGGCAGCCTCCACGCTCCGCCGATGGTTACCTCGTATGGGCATTGTCTGGCGAAGGCCCGTGCCAACCTTGCGGATAAAAGACCCGGCCTATCAGGAGAAAATGGCGGATATCGACGCTGCGCTGGCCCGCTGTGATGCCGATAATCCGGTGTTTTATGAGGATGAAGTCGATATAGACCTCAATCCCAAATTAGGGGCCGACTGGATGTTCAGAGCGCAGCAAAAGCGGGTTGTCACACCGGGACAGAACGCGAAACATTACCTGGCAGGCGTTCTCCATGCAGGTAACGGAAGAGTACTTTATGTCAGTGGGATAAAGAAAAACTCATCCCTGTTTATCGCCCTGCTGGAAAAGCTGCGTCGCCACTACCGACGAGCCAAAACCATCACGCTGATCCTCGATAACTACATCATTCACAAAAGCAAACAGACCGAGCGATGGTTGAAGAAGAACCCCAAGTTCTGCCTGGTATTCCAGCCAGTTTACAGTCCTTGGGTTAATCACATCGAACGGCTGTGGCACAAGTTACATGAAACCATCACGCGCAATCATCAATGCAGAGGGATGGCCAACCTGCTGGCCCGAGTGAAACACTTCATGGATACCGTGTCTCCTTTCCCGGGGAATGGCTATGGCACAGCGAAGGTGTAGCACTATTAGGATCAGTTATTTAG
>NZ_FKKY02000076.1:0-527 GCF_900079845.1 Aeromonas sp. EERV15
GTGCTTGTCGACATAGTTCTGCACTTCCACCGGATCCTGGGCATAACCGGCAGGTTGACCGTTGTGCTGGTCAAGCAGGACAAAGAAGACACCGAGGAGTACACCGGTGAGGGGCACTACACGGTTGACGAAAAGAACCGTCAGGCCCTGTTGACAGAAAACGGTCAGATTTTCGTGGAAGAGCTGCTCAAGAAAGAGGGGCTGCTCGATGAGCATGACTCCCTGTTCTCTGCCACCAATATCAGCCTGCTGCACAATGTCAACGCCGGTCTGCGTGCCCACACCCTGTTTGAGCGCAACGTGGATTACATCGTCCAGAAGGATGAGATCGTCATCGTCGATGAGCATACCTGTCGCACCATGCCGGGTCGTCGCGGGGCCGATGGTCTGCATCAGGCGGTTGAAGCGAAAGAAGGGGCCAAGATCCAGAACTAGAACCAGACTCTGGCCTCGATCACCTTCCAGAACTACTTCCGTCTCTACAACAAGCTGGCGGGGATGACCGGTACTGCAGATACCGAAGCCTT
>NZ_FKKY02000052.1:0-952 GCF_900079845.1 Aeromonas sp. EERV15
CGGATGGCGACAAGAGTGCGACGCTCAGTTACAGCTACACCCTTAATGCAGCACAGACACACACCAAGCCGGCGAACGATACCAACCTGACAGATGTGGTAGGGGTAACTGTGAGCGGGGTGGGAGGTAGTAGTGCCAGTGGTAACGTGACGATAGCGATCATCGACGATGTACCGGTGGCGGTGAACGATGGCCCTGCTTGTATAATCCAGTCACCATTACCGCTAGTTAATGTGACGCTGGTTTTGGATACCTCTGGCAGCATGAAGGGGGACAAACTGGCTGCACTTAAAGCAGCGGTTGCTAACTTGGTGCAAGCTTACGCAGGGCTAGATGCCCCTATCCATGTCAATTTGGTGACCTTCGCAACGGGCTCCTCCAATGTTGGTGACTATAACTTCAACTCGGTTAGTGATACTGGTTATATCAACCTGATAAATGCAGTTAATGCGCTTAGCGCAGACGGATGGACTAATTACGCAGATGCTCTTAACACAGCCAAAGCGCAAATTCTGCTTGATGTTAATGCAGTCGGTGCGGACAAAGACCAACAAAACAAGCTGTATTTTGTCTCTGACGGTAATCCTGAACCTGGTCCTGCAGGCCAAGTTTCAGCGATAACTGCATGGCAAGCATTTATTACAAATGGGAATGTTGATAGTGATAATAATTCCGCCACCAATCCTTTCCAGGCACATGCGATTGGTATCAATGTGGATACAGGTACCTACCTCAATCCGATTTCTAGTAGTGGAGCTTATATTCTTGCCTCACCGGAAAACCTGTCCGCTACCTTGGTTGACCTGGCAAGCGCTGGCGGTGGGGCAGGGCTGACGCATCAGTGTTTATACTTTGAACAACCCCATACATTCGAACAAATATTGTTCATTCAGACAGCAGAGCCTGCGCTTGTTGGCCATGCTTAGATTACGTGATTTGTTTTGCTTCAGCA
>NZ_FKKY02000047.1:0-1385 GCF_900079845.1 Aeromonas sp. EERV15
CATGTACAGGACCTTAAGCGTTGAGCCCCTTTAAAACGCCTTCCAAGGTCCTGTTCTGTATCGATTTTCTCTGCTTGGTTCGGCAGGCGTTCTTTGCCAAATAATCAGCTGCCCATTCCAGTCTTTCCCTTATTTCTGTCAGCGCCCTATGGGCCACTGCTTCCAATAGCGGCAACCACCATGTCGTACTGTTCTTTGACGCTTTCAACATCGATAGCTTCCCTGTCATCACACTCTGCGCGACCCGTCTTTTCATCACCAGCGACAGCAAACTCGTCCACACCAATCCCTCGGCGATGGCTTTCTCCCCCGTCACAAACCCCTTGAGCCGGTTGTGCGATTTCCACTCTTTAAATAACAACTCCACCTGCCAACGGCAGCGATACAGGCTCATCACCTGTTCTGCTGACCACGTTGCTCGCGGCAGGTTGGTCATCCACAGACAGAACCGCTTTTCCTCGGCAAACCAGCGCCGGATCAACCGATATTCCACCTTGCCGGACTTCACCACCATATCCAGCACCTCGGCCCGACAGCGCCGCCGTCCGGCCTCTTTCAGTGACAGTCCCGCCAGTTTTGGCACTTCCCGTCCATCACTGCGCCAGGCCTGGATTATCTTGGGGTTCAGGTTTTGAGTGCCTCGCACCAGATAAAATCCGCCAGCGTCGTTCACCTGCTCAAACCAGGCCCTGTCAATGTAACCCGCGTCAGCCAGCAGCAGGCAGTTGGCCAGCTTGTGGGCCTCAGGGAGAAATTGCCGCTCCCCTGCGGTATCGGCAGACACACTCATGCACAGCGGGCTTTGCTCCGACAAAGACATGGTCATATGGCACTCGATAGCCGCCGGACTGATGGTCTTGAACCGGCCAGGAAAGTCAGCAGCCAGGCGCCGATGCACAGCAAAGGAGGTGCCATCGTGCAGTAACACCTGCTTGAACGCACCGAGGGAAGCCGCTTTGAGTTGATGGTCGATACGCAAGGCGATGGCCCGTTCGACCAGCGCTTTCATAAACAGGGCAAAGCTCTCTTTGCGCAGCTGATTGTGAAACGGTTTGTAGGAAACCTGATGCGCGTTCACTAGTTGCAAGGCATTGAAATGACGGTGTAACCCGGCAATATCATTGACCTGGTCGCCCCCCATGGCCCGCAGTAGTGCAGGTACGAGCATGGCTGGGGTAATGGCACGCTGACGCAGACAAAACTTGCAGAGCCGAGCAATGCGCTCGAGTGCGGCGGGAGCCAGGAGTTGCTCCAGATAGTGATTAGCATTAATAATGGTCATAGGCTTCGCGCGTGTTGATTTTGTTTGGCGATAAAATCAGATCACAAACGAAGCCTTTTTTATATCTATTTCAATTGGTTGCCGCTAAAGATCCTGTACATGA
>NZ_FKKY02000054.1:0-728 GCF_900079845.1 Aeromonas sp. EERV15
GATGGCCCGGTTGGCGTGACAGAGGATGGGATGTTGGTGGTCAGTGGCAATGTGCTGACCGATGGCTCTGACGATGTATTTGGTGCAGATGGCCAGGGTGTTGACTACGTGGAGTGGGATGCCAATACGGCCGCCAAGGCCGAGTTGGCGCAATACGGTACGCTGGTACTGGATGACGTGACCGGTGCGTACAGCTTTACCCTGAATAATGCCAGTGCAGCGGTACAGGCGCTGGGTGCAAATGACCTCAAGAGTGTCGACCTGACCTACTCCATTCGTGATGCGGACGGGGACAGCAGTCCGGCCAAGTTGACCATTACTATCCAGGGTGCGGTTGATACGGCCAGGGTGACGGTAGCCGTTGAGGGGCCGGACTCGACAGTCTACGAAGCGGACCTGAACCCGAATGGTTCGACGGCATCGGGCAGCAGAGAAACGGACAGTGATAGCTTCCAGGTGGCGGCCAGTGACGGCATCAAGGAGGTCGTGATTGGCGGTGTGACATTCTCGCTTGGTGCACTCAAGGGCTTCTCGTCGCTCTCTCCATCGGCGGGGATTAATACGGGGGAAGGGACGCTCAAGGTCACGGGTTATAGCAGTGCGGATGGCGACAAGAGTGCGACGCTCAGTTACAGCTACACCCTTAATGCAGCACAGACACACACCAAGCCGGCGAACGATACCAACCTGACAGATGTGGTAGGGGTAACTGTGAGCGGGGTGGGAGG
>NZ_FKKY02000097.1:0-486 GCF_900079845.1 Aeromonas sp. EERV15
GGCCTGTATTGTTATTTTTCGTCACTACCTCCCCGGGTCGGGAGTGGGTAATTTGCGCGCCTGCTGCCTTCCTTGGATGTGGTAGCCGTTTCTCAGGCTCCCTCTCCGGAATCGAACCCTGATTCCCCGTTACCCGTGGTCACCATGGTAGGCACAGACAGTACCATCGAAAGTTGATAGGGCAGACATTCGAATGGGTCGTCGCCGCCACGGGGGCGTGCGATCGGCTCGAGGTTATCTAGAGTCACCAAAGCCGCCGGGCGAGCCCGGGTTGGTTTTGGTCTGATAAATGCACGCGTCCCCGGAGGTCGGCGCTCGTCGGCATGTATTAGCTCTAGAATTACCACAGTTATCCAAGTAACGGGAGGGGAGCGACCAAAGGAACCATAACTGATTTAATGAGCCATTCGCAGTTTCACTGTACCGCCCGTGTGTACTTAGACATGCATGGCTTAATCTTTGAGACAAGCATATGCTACTGGCAGG
>NZ_FKKY02000133.1:0-456 GCF_900079845.1 Aeromonas sp. EERV15
GGATCATCCCAGGCGAACCGATGGGCCCCCTGCTGGTCGCCACCCGCGCCGCCTGGCTGCTTTCAGCCCCGGGGGTCGCAGCCGAGCACGCGGAGTTCTACTTCGATGGCGCTCAGCTCTCTCTGCGCAGTGTCGCCATGGTCGCTCCGACCATGGTGAATGGTCAGGACGTGCTCGGCGTCTGGACCCCCCTGGACCCATCGATCGAAGACCTGCTCGGAGGCGCCAGGTTGTGGTTCGGACCAGATCAGTCAGCGGGGGGCTATGCATCCATGAACCACGAACAGATGCTCGAGGACGACGACAACGTGGCGACTCGGGTCGCTGATCAAGCGCAGGAGAATGCCTGGGGTGATGTGAGCGAGATGGTCCGGCGCGGGATGGAAATCTCGAGCTCGCGAGCGCCTGAGCCAGCGATTGCACCTCTGCCTCCCCCCTCTCCGGCCTTCTGGCCAG
>NZ_FKKY02000092.1:0-490 GCF_900079845.1 Aeromonas sp. EERV15
AAACACGCTTGCCTTCCCTTCCGAGCAGCTTGATTTTCTCAAGAAGGTTTACGAGGTAAATCAGAATGTCGTTGTTGTTCTGCAAATCGGAAGCCCAATGGCGATTACGTGGATGGACGAAAATATTCCTGCAATTGTTAATATGTGGTATCCCGGCGAGCAGGGAGGTAATGGCTTGGCAGATATATTGTTCGGCAAGAATTCTCCTTCCGGCACGCTCCCTGCAACTTTCTTCGCCGCCGATGATCAGCTCCTGCCTTGGGACGATTATGAGCCTCAGCACGGAAGAACCTATATGTATTTTGATGGCAAGCCGCTCTATCCGTTCGGCTATGGTCTAAGCTATACTGATTTCGCATATTCCGATATTAACATAAGCAAGAGGTATGTTAATGAAGAGGATAATGTTACTGTAAAGTTTACTCTTGAGAATATTGGCTCAAAGGAAGGGGCTGAAGTAGTTCAGCTGTATGCGAGCAATGTGGAATCT
>NZ_FKKY02000098.1:0-481 GCF_900079845.1 Aeromonas sp. EERV15
CCTCCACGTGCTCCAGTACCAGATGGCTCTTCCCCTCGTGGCGCACGAAGTCGTGGAATCGCACCACGTTCGGGTGCCTCAATCGGGCGGCGATCCATGCCTCGGCCTGGAATGCCTGCACGGTCGCAGGGTCTGCCTGCATCTCTGGCAAGAGCCGCTTGATCACCACCGGATGCGAAATCCCGCACGGCCCCACGCGACGCGCCAGGAACAGCGCGGCCATGCCTCCCGTCGCCAGCCTGGAGACGATCTCGTAGAACCCGTTGCCGACCGGCAGGGTCTCACGGTCCGAGCGATCCCCTGGCGTGCAGCGAGCCGGACTCCGCGTCCCAGCCCCTCGCCGAGGAACCCACCGCAGGAGCCGATCTCCTGCTCCCCGGTTCTCGAACCCGGCCACACGCACCTTACGCCCACGGAGCCCTACTTCTCGCGGCATCTAGCGGGACGTCTCTCCATCACCAAGCGTGCCAGGCCTCGAGAT
>NZ_FKKY02000015.1:0-131580 GCF_900079845.1 Aeromonas sp. EERV15
ATTTGCCTGGCGGCCATAGCGCCGTGGAACCACCTGATCCCATGCCGAACTCAGAAGTGAAACGCGGTAGCGCCGATGGTAGTGTGGCATTCGCCATGCGAGAGTAGGACACTGCCAGGCACCCAATACAAGAAACCCCGCTCGATGAGCGGGGTTTTTTATTGGCTGCAATTCAGCAAGTCGCCTGATAATTGACCTTTTATTCCCTCTTCTTCTGCCGTTTTCTCTGTTTTTCCTCCTCTATTTTCTCCGGTTCTGCCATAAACCCCAGTTTCTGTAACTATATGATATTTATCTATTTGTTAATTTAACACCGATCTCTATGAGGTATGGCGGTCTGTTCTGCAGGACAATGACTTAAAGTCACAAATGATAATGATTATTGTTTAAGTGATCTGGGTGGGGTCGTTACAATGCGGGCTGATTAATAAAGTGCTTTTCAAATGAGCCTTTGCTAATGCTGCGCCTGGCCGGATGCCAGGGCGTTGTAACGAGTGAAGTAAGGGAATACGCCACTTTCCTACTAAAAACGTTCAGGCCAAAACATGACAACAGTGAAACCGAACAAGCTTGCCTTGCTGATCTGCTCCCTTCTTGCGTCCCAAGCCTATGCTGCCGAACAAGAGGTGATGGTCGTCACCGCCTCCGGCTTCCAGCAGAAGATTGAAGACTCTGCTGCCTCCATCTCCGTTATCACCCGTGAGCAGCTGGAGAAGCGGGCATATCGCGATGTGACCGATGCCCTGAAGGATGTACCCGGCGTTGTGGTGACGGGTGGTGGCAGCAGCAGTGATATCAGCATTCGTGGTATGGGTTCGAAATACACCTTGATGCTGGTTGATGGCAAGAAGGTGGATAGCCGCGGCACTCGCCCCAATAGCGATGGCCCGGGTATCGAACAGGGTTGGTTGCCGCCATTGCAGGCGATCGAGCGGATTGAGGTCGTCCGTGGCCCCATGTCATCCCGTTATGGTTCGGATGCCATGGGCGGCGTGATTAACGTGATTACCCGTAAGACCACCGGACTGGCCTGGCAGGGCTCGGTGCACGCTGATTCTACCTTCCAGGAGAACAAGGATGCCGGCAACAGCTTCCAGACCGATGCTTATACCGCAGGTTCACTGATCGATGGTGTATTGGGGCTGCGTTTCAATGGTCAGCTGGCGCATCGTGGTGAAGACAAATTTACCCAGGGCTTTGCTGAGCAGGAGACTCGCAGTGGCACGGCCGTGCTCAGCTTCAAGCCTGACGACCATAACCGCTTCGATCTGGAAGCCAGTCGCAGCCTGCAGGATCGGGATCGTACGGCCGGCAATTCACTGGATGCCAAGGCGAAAGATAGCCTTAACCGCTACGAGCGCACCAACTATGCGCTGACCCATGATGGTCAGTATGATTTCGGATCTTCCAGCAGTTATCTGCAGCAGGAGACCAACACCAACCCCGGCCGCAAGATGGAGCTCACCAACACCATCGCCGACACCCATACCCAGTTCATTCTTGGGGATCACTACCTGAGTGTCGGTGGTCAGTACCGCTATGAAGACCTGCACGATCAGGGCAATACCCTGAAAGTAGCCAACCCTGCCGAGCAGCTGACCCGCTGGAGCTGGGCGATGTTTGTCGAGGATGAGTGGTCACTCACTGACAGCTTTGCTCTGACCGGTGGCGCCCGCATGGATCGGGACCAGAACTACGGCTCTCACTGGAGCCCGCGCCTCTACGGCGTCTGGCATCTGGACCAGAGCTGGACGTTGAAAGGGGGGGGCTCGACCGGTTACCGCTCCCCTGACTTGCGGATGTCGGCGGCCAACTGGGGTCAGGTCACCGGTGGTGGCAGCCTGGATGGCATGCTGGTCGGCAACCCGGATCTCAAACCGGAGACCAGCGTGAGTGAAGAGATTGGTCTGCTGTGGAACGGTCATCAGGGCTTCAACGCCGGGGTTACCCTGTTCAACACCGACTTCAAGAACAAGATCTCCGAAGTGCGTCGTTGCACCAGCAAGAGCGATCCCGCCTGTACCCTCAATGGTCACAGCTATGACTTCATCAGTGACCGGGTCAACGTCGACAAGGCGAACATGCGCGGGGTCGAGGGGATGATGGATTGGGCCATCAATGAGGATTGGTCGGTCAGTTCCAGCTACACCTTTACCCAGTCCGAGCAGAAGAGCGGCCCACTGGCAGGGTATGCCCTCAACCAGATGCCCCGCCATATGTTCAACGGCAGCGTAGACTGGCAGACCACCGAGGATCTCAGCCTCTGGTCACGGGTCAACTTCCGTGGCGAGACTTCCGAGTACCTGAGCCGGGTCAAGATGGCGGAGGGAACCCCATCCTACACCTTCTTTGACATGGGTCTGGTCTACAAGGCCAACAAGCATCTGGATCTGACCGCCGGGGTCTACAACCTGTTCGACAAGACGGTGGATTACAGCAGCTATGGCACTGTGCTGGACGGTCGCCGCTACAACCTTGGCGTGACCTACAACTTCTGATAGGGAACCTGTCATGCGGCCGCCATCTTCTGATGGCGGCCGTTTTTATTGCACGTCCGTCAGGGGGCTATGCCTGATAGGGGGCGGCTTGCCAGGTATTGCGCCCCAGTCCCTTGGCCTGATACATGAGGGCGTCAGCCTGCCGCAGTAGCTGGTCGGCATCAGCCTCTCTCTTTGCTTCTACCCAGACGGCCCCTGTGCTGATGGAGAGGGTCACCTCGCCGCTGCTGGTGTGCAGGGTTTGCCGGTTGCTCTCTAGGCAAATGCGCTCGGCCCACTGTTCTGTCTCTGCTAGCGTCGTCAGCGGCAGCAGCAGGCAAAACTCCTCGCCGCCGATGCGGGCCAGTAGAGCGCCTTCGGGCAACAGGTTCGTTACCGTAGTGGCCAGCTTTTCCAGCAACAGATCCCCGATGCCATGCCCAAAGCGGTCATTGGTCTCCTTGAAGTGATCCACATCGAACAGCAACAGTGCGCAGGGCGTGCCGTTTGCCAGCCGTTGCTCTATGGCGGGCATGAATGCCCGTCGGTTGAGCAGGCCGGTCAGGGGGTCGGTGCTGGCTTGCTTCTCCAGTCTGGCGTTAGCGCGGCTCAGCTCGGCGGTGCGGCTGGCGACGGCACGGCGTAGCTGCACTATGTGGGCCACCATGATCAACACCCCGGCCAGTAGCAGCCAGGGACCGAGGTGGATGGGATAGACAGTCTCGACATGCATCCACTTGCGGATGATCCGCTCCCGATCGCTCTCTTTGAGCTTGGCGAAGCCCTCTTCCAGCCGGTTTAACAGGGCAAGGTCGCCCTTTTTCACCGCAAAGCGGATCTGGTCGGTATAGAGGTGGCGAACCGGAATAAAGCGGGTGGGATCGTCCGAGGTATAGATGTAGAAGTTGGCGACCTGCAGATCGGCGATAAAGGCTTTTATGTCGCCCCGAAAGGCCGCCGCCAGCAGGGTGTCATTGTCATCGAAGGTCTGCAGTCTGGTACCGGGGAAGTAGCGTCTGGCGTAATACTCCTCGTAGCCACCGGCCACCACCCCGACCGTTTCATGGAGCAGGTAGTAGTGGACATCGGTGCCGCGCAGTTCGCTTGAGAAGAAGAGCTGGGAGTCGAGCTGGGCGAGGGGCTGACCATAGTCGAACAGCTTGTCCCGCTCCGGTGACCAGAGCAGCCCCGCGTGAACGTCCGCATTCCCCTCATGGAGCAAGTCGAGGGAGCCCTGCCAGTCGACCAGCCTGAACTCGATCTTCTGGCCGGTCACCCGGGCATATTCGCGCCACAAATCGATCAGCAAGCCATCCGGCTGGCCCGACTCATTGATATAGGAGAAGGGCTGCCAGGCTTTGGAGTTGGTAATGATGATCGGCTCTTCCGGGGCTTTGGCCCAGGCAGGCAGGGCAAGAGCGAGCAGCAGGAGCCCCCATCCGATACTGACTATGACTCCTGTCCTGGAAGAGGCCATCCTTGCTCCAATCCGTTGCCGTATACCGTCCCGTGGTCACCGATTATCACCGCCTTTCTCATCGAAGAACAAGCGCTCAAATGATGAAGTTTGCATGATGAAAAAGGCGCCATGACAAGGCTGGCGGATAGAGTGACTACTTACAGCGGCAGGCTGATCCGCGCTTCCAGTCCCCCTTGTGGTCGATTGAGCAGGGTCAGCTCGCCGCCATGCTGATGGACCAGAGTGCGAGCGATGGAGAGCCCGAGCCCCACGCTGCCCGACTCGGTGTTGCGCGCTTCGTCCAGCCGCACGAAGGGTTTGAACACATCCTCCAGCCGCGCCGGATCGATCCCCGGCCCGTTGTCGCAAACCCGGATCAACAGCTCTTCCTTGCAGCGTTCCAGCGACACTTCGGCGCTGCCGGCATATTTGATGGCGTTGCCGATCAGGTTCTGCAACACCCGGCGCAGGGTGTTGGCCCGGCAGGCGTAGACCTCTTTACCCTCTGCCAGACAGGTGACCGGCTGGCCGGTATCGGCATAGTCATCGCACAGGCTGACCAGCAGGCTGACCAGATCCAGCTCGCGGGTCGCCTCCTGTTGCCCCTCCTCGCGGGCAAAGCTGAGGGTTGCCGCCAGCATCTGCTCCATCTGTTGCAGGGTCTGCTGGATGCGCTCCTTGTCCTCGCCATCGGCCAGAAACTCGGTGCGCAGCCGCAGGCTGGTGATGGGGGTGCGCAGATCGTGGGAGATGGCCGCCAGCATCCGGGTTCTGTCCTGCACGAAGCGGTCGAGCCGGGTGTGCATCCGGTTAAAGGCCTGAATCGACTCACGGATCTCGGTCGGCCCCACCTCCTGTAGCGGTTCGATATCCTCGCCGCGACCCAGCCGCTCGGCGTTGCCTGCCAGCTGCTGTAGCGGGCGGGTGGCACGGCGAAACAGCAGCACCATCAGCCCGATCACCAGACTGGCGACCAGCATCAGGTTGAGGGTGGTCTGCCACGACCAGCTGCCCGCCTCCTTGTCGACCAGCGAGCTGAACTGCAGCCAGCCCCCCTGCGGCAGTTCGATGGAGCCATAGAGCCGCATATCCCGTGGTGGGGGCGGCCCCTTGCGATCCCGCATCATGCGGGCGTGATGCTCCCACGCCTTGCTGCGCTGGGTATCCTCTTTCAGCTCAGCGCTGATCTCGACGGTGAGGCCGGGGGGATAGTTGAGGCGCGAGCGCACCAGTTGCTCGAAGCGGGGGCTGCGGTTATCCGGTTGCAGCGGCTCATCGGAGAGGCGCAGCAGCAGGGTCTCGTTGCGACTGGCTTTGAGGATCTCATCATAGAGAGACGGGGGGGAGAGGGAGAGCAGCCGCACCACCGAGATGATCCGCTGCATGGCGTTGCGGCTGTTGACGAAGCCGAGCGCCTCCTCCCGATCCGAGCGGTAGATCTGGATACTGAGCAGCTGGATCAGGATCAACCCCGCCAGCGCCACCAGAATGATCTGGCCGGTCAGTCCCTTGGGCCACATCCGTGCCCACAGTCTTCGCAAGGCGCTCACTGCTTAAACCTGCGTCACGTCGGCGGAGAACATATAGCCACCACCCCAGATGGTCTTGATCAGCTCGGGGTTCTTGGGATCCCGCTCCAGCTTGCGGCGCAGTCGGCTCACCAGGGTATCGATGGCGCGATCGAACGCCACCGCCTCGCGGCCACGGGCCAGATCCAGCAGTTGATCCCGACTCAGCACCCGCTGCGGGCGCTCGAGAAACACCTTGAGCAGATCGAACTCGGCGGTGGAGAGGCTCAAACCCACCCCATCCTCATCGACCAGCTCCCGGCGATTGATGTCGAGCAACCAGCGATCGAAACGCAGATCCCGGGTCAGGGTCTCGGCGGCGGGCTGGGTCTCTGCTTGGGTACGGCGCATCACCGCCTTGATGCGCGCCAGCAGCTCGCGTGGGTTGAAGGGCTTGGCCAGATAGTCGTCGGCCCCCATCTCCAGCCCTATGATGCGGTCGGTCTCTTCCCCCATGGCGGTCAGCATGATGATGGGCAGGCTCGATTTGACCCGCAGCTCGCGGCAGAGGGTCAGGCCATCTTCACCCGGCATCATCAGATCCAGCACCAGCAGGTCGAACTCCCGCTCCTCCAGCAGTCGCTTCATCTCTTTGCCATCCCGGGCGCAGCTGACCCGCAGGCCGTGCTGTTCCAGAAAGCGCTTTAAGAGATCGCGGATCTCGCTGTGGTCGTCGACCACCAGAATGTGGGTGTTGCCTTGATTCATGGGAAGGGCTCCTGCTTGACGTTGGCACGAGTATACGAAAATCCGACCTGCGGTTTGTGTCAAAGTGTGCCAGATCCGCACGATGCCACACTCTGCTACAAAAAAGGGCGATGCTGGCAAAGTTCAGACACTTGACGGGTGTTTACTTGAGGGCAAGGCAAGAGCGCCGAACCAGAATCATCCCTACCGGAGATAGACCATGAAAAAGCTGACCAAAACCCTGTTGACCGCCACCCTGATCCTTGGCCTGCCGCTGGGCGCCTATGCCGCCAGTGAAGCTGTCCCCACCGGTCAGCCCGGTGCCATGATGGACTGCCCGATGGATGGCAGTGGTATGAAAGGTGGCAAACACCACGGTGGCCGCCACGACAAGATGGCCCGCATGCAGAACATGACCCCGGAGCAGATCCAGGCCAACCTGCAGCAACGTTATGACCGCATTGAAGATCCAGCCAAGAAGGCGGAGTTCATCAAGAACCTCAACGAGCGTGTCACCGGCATGACCAAGCACGCCGAAGCGATGAAGCAGTTCGCCGACGCGAACCAGTAACAGCGCCTGCTGTTGCACATGACAGTGACAAACCGAAGGGTGGCCGAGGCCACCCTTTTTGTGATCCCATCGATCCATTTTTGCTCGAATCCTTATCTTGCTATCGCTTATGTGAGCGATGGCAAACGCGCCATGAGCGAATTGCAAGATAATGCTCGCTCATATAACAAGCTGCAGTTAGCAGTGGCCGTAAACAGGAGAGGGTATGGGTTGGGATCTGGGGACGATCAAGGGGCGATATACCGCCGTTTTTTTGGGATTCATGGTGGCGGTCTGTGTGCTGACCGTTATCGGCATCCAGTTATGGGTCAAGCCCGAGCTGCAACGGGCGGGTGAGCAGAATCTGGTGCTGCGGGTCAGCGAGATTGCGACCGACATTCGCGACCAGCTCAACGGGGTGCAGAGCCAGTCACGCAGTATCACCCAGCTGGTTGCCCAGCTGCCGAGCGAGCAAATCGATGCCGTTCTCCCTGCTCTGATCGATCAATATGGCAATGCCATGGTGTTTGGTGGCGGCATCTGGCCGATGCCGGATCAGCGGGAAGCTGGTCGCATCAAGTTCAGTACCTTCTTTCATCGGGATGGTGCCAACCAGCTGATCCCCAACACCTACTGGAACTCGGCCGAGGCACCCAACTATTTCGAGCAGCCCTGGCACAGAGCCGGGCAGCAGGCGGCGAAAGGCATGTGTGTCTGGGCGGCGGCTTACAAGGACGGTGCCAGTCAGCAACCGCGAACCAACTGCGCCATGGGGATCTACCGTGATGGCTCCCTCTACGGGGTGTCCACCATCGATGTGACGCTGGGTTTCTTCAATGATCTGGTCGCCAAAAAAGAGCAGGAGATCGGTGGTCAGGTGATGATCGTCGAAGCCGATGGCAAGATCCTCAGCAAGAATGGCCGTTTGAACGGGGATGTGGTGCTGGGCAATCTCTCATCTCGCGGGGACTATCCCTTTGCCAGCGCCATCGCCAGCCTGCTGGGGCTGGGTAATGGCGCCGCGTTGCAGCGCACCACTTTTCAGGATCTGGGTGAAGAGCAGACATTGCTGATGCAACCCATCGAAGGAACCCCCTGGCTGTTGGCGGCGGCGCTGCCGACCAGCACCCTGACCCACGACAGTCAGGAGGTGCTCAAGACGCTGGCAGCGATCCAGCTACCGCTGGTGGTGCTGCTGTTTGCGCTGATGTTGATGGCCATCAAGCAACTGGGCAGTCGACTCGACACCCTCAAGCAGAATATCGATGCGCTCTCGGCCGGAGATGCTGACCTGACCGCCCGGATCCGGGTCAAGGGGCACGATGAGCTGGACCATATCGCCCAATCGGTGAATCGCTTTATCGCCTATCTGCAGCAGATGATGTTGCAGGTGACCGAGACCACAGAGCTGATTACCCGTGAATTGGCCCAGCTGGACCAGCAGACGGGGCAGGCCAGACGCATTCTCGGTGAGCATGCCGCTGAGACCGATCAGATAGTGACAGCCCTGACCGAGCTCAGCTCCACTGCCGACAGCGTGGCGCACCACGCGAGCGATTCTGCCAGCTTTACCGAGTCGGCCAATGGTCAGGCGATTCAGTCCCGTCAGGTGGTGGGTCAGGCCTCTGCCAGTGTGGCGGCGCTGATCGATGAAGTCGATCTAGCCGCGACCAAGGTACTAGGGATGCAGGAAGATGCCCGCCAGATCAGCAGTGTGCTCAGCGTGATCGGCGATATTGCCGCCCAGACCAACCTGTTGGCACTCAACGCGGCCATCGAGGCGGCACGGGCTGGTGAGCAGGGCCGTGGTTTTGCCGTGGTGGCCGATGAGGTGCGAGCGCTGGCGGCGAGAACCCAGAATAGCACCGCCGAGGTGGGGAGCATGCTCTCCCGGTTGACGCAGGGGGTGGCCGAAGCAGTGGTGGCCATGGAGCACACCAAGCAGAGCTGTCAGGCGGCGACCGAAAATACCGAGCAGGTGACCGGCGGGCTCGACAAGATGGCTGATGCTGTGGTGCAGATCAACGATCTGGGCACCCAGATTGCGACTGCCGCAGAGGAGCAGAGCCGGGTGACCGAAGAGATCAACCGCAACATGGTCACTATCCGTGACATGGTCAATCTGCTGGTAGATAACGGGCAGAATACCGAACAGAGTTCAGCCACCCTGCTAGAGTCCAATCGCCAGCTGGTGGCACTGGTGCATCGCTTCAAGGTGTAACAAGCAGATAATGAAAGAGGGGGAGCCTGATGCTCCCCCTCTTGCTATCCGTGCAGGTGCGGGCGTGTCGCCCTGTCCACCGGACGAGTGAACTTAGCCCTGAGCCTTGTCGGTCAGGTCTACTTTCTTGACGGTTTCGCCTTCGAACTTGATAACGACGTTCTTCTTGGCTGCGTCGGTATCTTTCAGTAGGGTCTTGGTGGTTTCTGCCAGCAGCGGAGAGGCCTTGTTCAGGGCATCCAGATCATAGGTCCACACTTCCAGGCCGGCTTCGGTCTTGGTAGAGGCCGGTGCGCCCAGCTTCTCTTTGATAGCCTGCTTGTTGGAGCCGCCTTCCTTGATATCCAGCGCCTGCTTGATCGCTTCGTTGGATGCGCTGTCCACGGCGCCAGATACGGCGGTATTGGCCGCATCTTTTACGCTGCTGGTGACGCTGTCGGTCAGCGAGTCCATCAGGCCAGCATTGGCAAACAGGGGCAGGGTGGTGAGGGCTACCAGCAAAGTCTTTTTCATTTTCTACAGATTCCATTGGTTCAAATGAGGCGGCTATGGAACCAATAAAAGCCTCGGGTGTCAAGTGAGGCATATAATTGAGTGTTCTGTTAACTGGTTCTCACTTCTCACCGGCCACAAATAGCTTTGGTATCTCCCGCACCAGCCAGCTCTTGGCCTTGCCCATGGTGTCCCGCCGCCAGGCCAGCACCACTTGCAATTGATGACGATATTCGGGGCTGATTACCTTGAGTCGCCCGGCCCTGATGTCTTCGTCGATCCAGCTTTGCGGCATGGTGCCGACGCCAATCCCTGCCAGCAGGGCGTCGCGTTTCTCCGCCATGGTACTGACAGTGAGGCGCGGCTGTTTGTCCAGCAGGCGATAGGTGAGCACCGGCTTGCGCAGGGCCGAATCGGCTACTGCGATGGCGCGGTAGCGGCGCAGGGTTTCGTCCGCCAGCGGCTCCGGCTCCTGATGTAGCGGATGATCGGGATGGGCGACGTAGAGCATCACCTCTTCCTTGATCACCTGATGTTTGATGCCGGTCATCATGATATCGGGATTGATCGAGGAGATAAGCAGGTCGGCACGACCATCTTCCAGACACTCCCAGCTGCCCGCCAGCACCTCGGCGCGCAGCCGCAGTCGGGTATCGGTCTGTTCGGCCAGCTTCTCCACCAGGGGGTAGAGGGCCTGCAGCGGGACCAGCGCATCGACGGCGATGGTGATGTCGGTCTCCCAGCCACGGGCCAGCGCCCGGGTCTCGCCCACCAGATGTTCGGCCGCCTCCAGCAGCACTCGACCACGCTCCAGCAGCATGCGTCCCGCCGGGGTGAACTTGGTACGGTGGCCGCTGCGGTCAAACAGCATGGCATCCAGTTCGTCTTCCAGCTTCTGCACCGTATAGCTCAATGCCGAGGGCACCTTGCCCAGCTCGTCGGCCGCCGCCGCGAAGCTGCCACGGCGGTCGATGGCGTCCAGCACCCGGATTGCCTCCAGGGTCAGCGCCCGTTCCTTGTTTGATTCCTTGGCCATTTCATACCTTCAATTTTTTTGAATATGTTTGCCAGTTTATCTCGCTAACAAGTTAGGCCAAGTGTCTTTAATATTCAATCAACGCTTAGGCAGGAACGTCGAGCGGCCAAATATGCGGGAAGTTCCGCACTGTGACACTCCAAATCGGTCTGTCTGATGTCGGTGAAAGAACAACACACTATTTGAATAACCTCTTGCATGGATGCATTGATTCTGGCCGAAAAGGCCTTGGCAATGACATATAAAACAAGAGAGTGAATGAACATGAAAAACGTAATCAAGATGCTGGCCGTTGCAGGCCTGATGACCACAGGTTTCGCCAACGCTTCCGTACCGGCTGACTTCAACGCCATGCCCGGCGTGCTGTTTGTGAACTGGAACGCCACCGCTGCAATGGATGGCAAAGCCAATCCGATGCTGGAAGTGCGCGATGAAGCCGGTGACCTGATCACCTCCGCGCATGCCGACCTGACTGGCACACAACAAATTCGCTTGCCGCTGCGTACTCAAGGCACAGTGACCGTCAGCCTGGCTGGCCAGAGCAGCGAATACCGTATTCCGTTCGGCATCGGTGGTGGCAACCCCCGCTAAGTCGAACCCCGGATAGATGAGGTGCAGACCATGATGCAATTGAGAGCCGCAGAAGCGCGGGGCAAGGCCAACTTCGGCTGGCTGGACGCGCGCCACAGTTTCTCCTTCGGTCACTACTATGACCCGGAGTGGATGGGACACTCGGTGCTGCGGGTGATCAATCAGGATCTGGTTGCGCCGGGTGGCGGATTCGCCACCCACCCTCACGCCAATATGGAGATCCTCACTTGCGTGCTGCAAGGCAACATTGAGCACAAGGACAGCCTCGGCCATGCCGAGCAGATCCCGGCAGGGGATTTCCAGCTGATGAGCGCAGGCAGCGGGATCCGCCACAGCGAGTACAACCCCTCGCAGACGGAACCTCTCTCCCTGTTGCAGATTTGGATCGAGCCGAACGAGTTCGGCACGCCACCCGGATATCAGCAGAAGAAGATCGAGTCCAGACCGGGCATGACGCTGGTGGCGTCACCGGATGGCGAGGCGGGATCGTTCAGGATCCGCCAACAGGCCCGCGTATGGCGGCTGGAGCTGGCCCCGGGCGAAACGCTCGAGTGGGCACTGGCTGGCCGACACGGTTACCTGCAGATGATTTCAGGTACGCTTGCCGCCAACGGTCTGGCTGCCCGACCCGGCGACGGGGTTCTCAGTCGTGATGAATACCGGTGGGAGTTGGTCGCGACCAGTGCCACTCAAGCCCTGTTATTTGACCTACCCTGAAGCAGTCAGCGGTGATGTGACACAAACGAGGAATATGAAATGGACAAGATGAAAGATTTGGCACTGCTGGCGGGTCGTGTACTGCTGGCGCTGATGTTCGTAATGGCGGGCTGGAGCAAGATCGGTGGTTACGCTGGTACTCAGGGTTATATGGAAGCGATGGGCGTGCCGGGCTTTATGTTGCCGCTGGTGATCCTGCTGGAGCTGGGTGGTGGCCTTGCCATCGTGCTCGGCCTCTTTACCCGCAGCCTCTCCGTGCTGCTGGCCGGTTTCACCCTGATGACTGCCTTTATTTTCCACTATCAGCCTGCCGAACAGATGCAGATGCTGATGTTTATGAAGAACGTTTCAGTGGCCGGTGGTTTCCTGGCGCTGGCGGCGGCTGGTGCGGGTGCATTCAGTGTGGATGCCCGTCTCGGCAAAAACTGGTAACAGCCAGTCAGTTTGAGGTTTCCAATGCCTTTTGGCCGGTGCAACTGCACCGGCTTTTTTCTGCCTGTGTTTTCCGGGTAGGTGAGGCGGCGGACCAAATCTGCGGCGCCCCTCATGATTCCGCCGCTTGCCTGCCGCTGGCCACAAGTGCCTTTTGCATCTTATCCCCCGATCCCTGACAATTCCTTTTCTTGTGAAGTGATGGAAATGGCTCGCCTTTTCCCTCGCCCCCTCTCATCCACAGGCGGGAATTGCTCATGTTTACCCTCTACCACTCCAATCAGCTGGATCTGCTCAAAGAGCTGCTGGTGAGCCGCATCCGGCAGGCCCCTCTCTCTCACCCCTTCGATCGGGAGCAGATCCTGGTGCAGAGCCCGGGCATGGCCCAGTGGCTCAAGCTGGAGCTGGCCAAAGCGTTTGGCATTGCCGCCAATATCGACTTTCCGCTGCCCGCCAGTTTTATCTGGGAGATGTTCACCCGGGTGTTGGCGGATGTGCCTCGCATAAGCCCCTACAACAAGGGCTCCATGAGCTGGCAGCTGATGACCATTCTGCCCGCCTTGCTGGACAGGCCCGCCTTTGCGCCGCTGGCAGCCTATCTGGGCGGTGGGGATGACGTGGATCCCGCCAAGGATCCCGAGCAGGTGCGGCTGTGGCAGCTCTGCCAGAAGGTGGCGGATCTGTTCGACCAGTATCTGGTTTACCGGCCGGACTGGATCGCCCGTTGGGAAGAGGGGGAGGGACTGGTTGGCACAGGCAGTCAGGAGCTGGCTGGGGTGAGCGGTCAGGATTGGCAGCCCGAGCTGTGGCGCGAGCTGGTGGCCCGCACGCTGGCGCTCTCTCCGAGCGGTTACCACCGTGCCAACCTCTACGAGGAGTTTATCCACGAGCTGCAACGCACTGCCGATCTGCCGGGCAAGCTGCCGCAGCGGGTCTTCGTGTTCGGCATCTCGGCGCTGCCGCCGCGCTATGTGGAGGCGCTGCTGGCCCTCGGCAGCCGGCCGGAGGTGGAGGTGCACCTGTTCGTCACCAACCCCTGTCGCTACTACTGGGGGGATCTGCTGGATCGCAAGACCCTGGCTCGGTTGGAGAACAAGCTCAAACCCGGCACCGATATCGAGACGTTGCAAGGCCCCGCCAACCCGCTGCTCGCCTCCATGGGCAAGCTGGGGCGCGACTACCTGCATCAGCTGATGGAGCTGGAGGTGCCGCAAATCGAGGCCTTCGTCGATATCGACGAAGTGGATGCCAAAGGCAATGTCAGCCTGCTGCGCGCCATCCAGAAGGATGTGCTGGAGCTAGGTTCACGGGGCGAGGGCCAATTTGATCTCGACAGCAGCCACCACAAGAGCCCGATCGATCTGGCGGATGGATCCCTGCAGATCCACGCCTGCCACGGCCCTATGCGGGAGCTGGAGGTGCTGCACGACCGGCTGCTGGCGCTGTTCGAGCAGGACCCGACCCTCACCCCGAAAGATGTGGTGGTGATGATGCCGGATGTGAACAGCTACGGCCCCTACATTCAGGCGGTGTTTGGGGCGCGGGGCCAGATCCCGTTTGCGGTCTCGGATCGGGCGGCGAGTCAGGAGAGCCCGCTGCTGCAAAGCTTCCTCGCCCTGCTCAGGCTGCCCAACGCCCGCTTCGGGGCGGGCGAGCTGCTCGCCATTCTCGAGGTGCCCGCCGTGCTGCGCCGCTTCGAGCTGGATGACGACGAGTTCAACCAGCTGCGGGTTTGGGTGCAGGAGACCGGCATCCGCTGGGGGCTGGACGACGGCTACCCCGTCCGTTTCGATCTGCCGCCCATGTCCGGCAACAGCTGGCTGTTCGGTCTGCGCCGCATGTTGCTCGGCTTTGCCATGGGGGATGGCGAGCCGGTGGCGGGTATCCTGCCCTACGCCGATATCGAAGGTCAGCAGGGGCTGGCACTCGGCAAGCTGGCCTGGTTTGTCGATTCGCTGGCCGAGTTTTTGCCCCGGCTGCAACAGGCGCAGCCGCTGGCCGAGTGGAACGCCTGCCTGCTGGCGCTGCTGGAGCGCTTCTATCTGGCCGACGAGGATGAAGAGCGTCAGCTCCAGCTTATTCGCAGCCAGCTGGTCGAGTGGCAGACCCGGCTCGGCGAGGCTCGCTTCGAGCAGCCCATCACCGCCGACCTGCTGCAGGATTACCTCGGCAGCGTGCTGGGGGAGTCCCGCTCCAGCCAGCGCTTCCTCGCCGGTCAGGTCAACTTCTGCACCCTGATGCCGATGCGCTCCATCCCCTTCAAGCAGGTCTGCCTGCTCGGCATGAACGACGGCGTCTACCCGCGCACATTGGCTCCCATGGGGTTCGATCTGATGGCGGTGGCGTCGCGGCGGGGGGATCGCTCCCGCCGCGATGATGACCGCTACCTCTTCCTCGAAGCGCTGCTCAGTGCCCAGCAGGGGCTCTATATCAGCTATCAGGGCTTCAGCGCGCAGGACAACAGCGACAAGGTGCCCTCGGTGCTGCTGGCGGAGCTGATCGACTATGTGCGGCAGGGCTTTGTGCTGGCGGGGGATGAGGAGCTCGACGACGAAACCTCCGGCAAGCGGCTGCTCAACCACCTGATGGTGGCGCATCCGCTCACCCCCTACAGTCGCAACTACTTCTACCCGGAGCCGGGTTCACGCCTCTTTACCTATGCCGCCGACTGGCTGCCCGCCCTTAACCCAGAGCGCGGCGCGGCTAACTTCCAGAGCGGCGAGCTGCCTTTGCCGCCAGATTGGAACAGAGGGGGGGGCAAGGAGCAGGGGCTGGAGCTGGCGGAGCTGCTGCGCTTCTATCGCCAGCCCACCAAATATTTCCTCAACCGCCGCCTCAAGGTGTGGTTTGAGCTCAACGAAGCCAACATCGAGGACAGCGAGCCATTCGAGCTGGATGGCCTGCAACATTATCAGCTGAAAGATCTGCTGCTCGATGCCCATCTGGCGGAAGGAGATAGTACCGAGCGTCGCGAACGGTTGCAGCTCACCGGCCTGCTGCCGCAAGGGTGGTTTGGCAGCCTGCTGCTGGACGATCTGGATGCCGAGATGGGCAAGTTGGCGGACCGGCTGCGGCCATGGGTTGCTGCCAATGAGTCAGAAAAGCAGGCGGTGGAGATCGATATCTCCCTCACTCAGGGCCAGCTACAAGGTTGGATCGACACCCAGAAGGGGCGCTTGCTGGTGGTCAAACCCGGCAGCTTCAACGGCAAGGATCTGCTGCTGGGCTGGATCCAGCACCTCTGCCTCTCATTGAGCGGCACCCCCGGCGACACCCTGCTGTTCGACGCCAAACAGAGTCTGCGGTTGCCCAAGCTCTCGGCCGACGAGGCGCGGCCCAAGCTGGCGGCGCTGGTGGCGTGTTGGGCGCAGGGGATGAAGCGGCCGCTGCCGTTTTTCCCCAACACCGCCTGGGATTGGCTCAAGGCGATCGAGAAGGATCCCGACAAGCCGGAGGCGGCTGACAAGGCGGCCCTCACCCGTTTCAACGGCGGCTGGATGATCAATGGGGAAGGGCAGGACGTTTACGTCGCCCGCTGCTTCCCCGAACTCGATAACGAGGTGCTGGGGCAGTTGCAGGCACTGGCCCGCGAACACCTGACCCCGCTGCTGACCACCATGGAGATGATGTAATCATGGCTAACCCGCTTAATACCCTGCGTTTTCCCCTCCATGGTGAACGACTGATCGAAGCCTCCGCCGGTACCGGCAAGACCTACACCATCGCCGGTCTCTACCTGCGCCTGCTGCTGGGCCACGGCCCGCTCATCGAAGAGGGGGCTGATGCCGGTCAGCCGAGCGCCCACGAGCGGCCACTCTCGGTGACCGAAATTCTGGTGGTGACTTTTACCGAAGCGGCCACCGCCGAGCTGCGTGGGCGGATCCGCGGCCGCATCCACGAGGCACGGCTCGCCTTTATGCGCGGCCATAGCAGTGACACCCTGCTGGCCCAGTTGCTGGCCGAGGTAGACGATCACGAGTTGGCGGCCCGTCGCCTGCTGGCCGCCGAGCGGCAGATGGACGAGGCGGCGGTCTTTACCATCCACGGCTTCTGCCAGCGGATGCTCAAGCAGAACGCCTTCGAGTCGGGCGCCCTCTTTGAAACCGAATTTCTTACCGACGACAGCCAGCTCAGGCTGCAGGCGGTGAGCGACTACTGGCGCGCCGAGTTCTATCCGGTGGATAAAACCCTCGCCAGTTCGGTGCGCGCGCTCTGGCCGAGCCCCGCCGCCCTGCTGCGGGAGATGGGCAGCTGGCTCGACAACAGCGAGCTGGAGATCCACCCTGCGTTGGGGGACGAGACCCTCGCCGCCCGTCATCAGGTGGCCATGAGTCGCATCGCGGCGGTGAAGTGCGAATGGCTGGCGCAGGCGGACGAGATCCGCCGCCAGACCGATGGCCAGATCAGCCGCTACACCGGCAAGAACTACGAAGGGTGGCTTGCCAAGATAGCCGACTGGGCGCAGGACGAGGGCAGTGGCTACGCCATTCCCAAGGAGCTGGAGCGCTTTGGCCAGACGGTGCTGGAGGAGAACCTCAAGAAGGGGGGCGCAGTGCCGACCCTGCCGCTGTTCAGCCAGATCGACCAGCTGCTGGCGAGCCGCCCCGGTATTCGGGATCTGATCCTGCAACGGGCCGCCAAGGTGGTGCGCAGCCGGATGCAGGCGAGCAAGCGGCAGGCCCATCAGCTCTCGTTCGATGACCTGCTCAAAGATCTCGACGGGGCGCTCGGCTCCAGCCTTGGCGAGCGACTCTGCGAGCGCATTCGCGCCACCTATCGGGTGGCGATGATCGACGAATTTCAGGATACCGACCCCCAGCAGTACCGCATCTTCCATCGGCTCTATGGTTTGCAAGAGAGTGGCGGCCACACAGACACGGCGCTGTTGATGATCGGTGACCCCAAGCAGGCCATCTACGGCTTTCGCGGCGCCGACATCTTTACCTATATTCAGGCACGGCGAAATGTGAGCGCCCACTACACCCTCGGGCGCAACTGGCGCTCCAGCAGTGTGCTGGTGGGGGCAGTCAACGGCCTGTTCGAGCGGGCCAAGGATCCCTTTATCTACGAGGCGGATATCCCCTTCCTGCCGGTGGAGGCGCAGGGCAAGAGTAAGGCGCTTGTTCTCGATGGCGCCACCGCACCTGTGCTCCACTGCTGGCAGCTGAGCGGCCAGCCCACCTTCAATCGGGGGGATTACCAGAGCAAGATGGCCCGCGCCACCGCCGCTGAGATCCACCGTCTGCTGACCCTGGCCCGCGAGGGCAAGGCGCTGATCGGCGACAAGGCGGTCAAGTCCGGAGATATCGCCGTGCTGGTGCGAACCGGCGCCGAGGGCAAGCTGGTGCAGCAGGAACTGGCGCGCCTCGCCATCGCCTCCGTCTATCTGTCGAACCGCGAGAGTGTGCTGGAGCAGACGGAGGCGCGGGAGATCCTGCTGATTTTGCACGCCTGCCAGAACCCGAGCGAAGAGCGCAGCCTGCGGGCGGCGCTCGCCACCGGCCTGTTTGATCTCGACGCCAAGGCGCTCGATGGGCTGGCCAGCGACGAGCGGGCGTGGGAGAGCGCGGTGCAGGAGTTTATGGAGTACCGCAAGATCTGGCACCGCCGCGGTGTGCTGGCGATGCTGCGCGCCCTGCTGCACCGGCGCAATCTTGCCTCTTCGCTGTTGGCGAGCCCCTACGGCGAGCGGCGGTTGACCAACTTCCTCCATCTTGGCGAGCTGCTGCAACAGGTGAGCAGCGAGCTGGACGGGGAATATGCCCTGCTGCGCTGGCTGGGGGAGGCGGTGAGCCGCCCCAACGGGCAAGATGCGGAGCAGGTACTGCGCCTCGAATCCGAGCGCAAGCTGGTGCAGATCGTCACCATCCACAAATCCAAGGGGCTGGAGTACCCGCTGGTGTTCCTGCCCTTTATCTGCAGCCACAGACCCGCCGAGACCCCGCTCTATCACGAGGCGGGCAATCGCACCATTCTCGATCTCACCGGCGCCGAGGGCTCCCTGGCGGAGGCCGACCGCGAGCGCCTCGCCGAAGATTTGCGGCTGCTCTATGTGGCGCTGACCCGGGGCGTCTACGCCACCTGGCTGGGGCTGGCGCCGGTGCGGGCGGGGGCGGGCAAGTCGGAGAAGACCGATCTGCACCACACCGCCATCGGCTACCTGCTGCAAAAGGGCGAAGAGGGGGATGCGCAGACGCTGGCGACCGCTCTAACCGAACTGGCACAGGCGCTGCCCGGGGTGGCCGTCGGTGAGCCCTCGCTCACCCGTCCGGCCCCGCTGCCGCCTGAAGAGGAGCAGTTGGGCGAGCCGCAGGTGCGCCACTTTACCGGTCGGCTGGAGCGGGACTGGTGGATCAGCTCCTACTCCGGGCTTGCGGCGCAAGGAAATGGTCACAGCAAGGGGGTGCTGGCCAATCCCGGCTTCGATGACGAGGTGGTGACCGAGGCGGCCGCGCTGGCTGCCGAACTGTCTACAGCACAACAGGAGGAGGCGTCCCAGCCTTCCATCTTCACTTTCCCGAAAGGGGCGCGCCCCGGCACCTTGCTGCACAGCCTGTTCGAGACCATCGACTTTCAAAGCGCCGCTGGTGAGCCGCTGGCAGAGCATATCGCCACACTGCTGGCGCAGGATGGCTTTGACGAGAGTTGGGCCGAGGTGCTGCAACAGCAGGTGGAGGCGGTACTCGATACCGAATTGCCAGTTGAGCATGGCGAGCCGGTGCGGCTGCGGGATCTGGCGCCCGAGCGCAAGCAGGTGGAGCTGGAGTTCTTCTTGCCCATGGGGCGGGTGACGGCACCGGCGCTGACCGCCCTCTGCCAGCAGCACGACCCGCTGTCGCGGGGCAACAAGCCGCTGAGCTTTGCCACCGTGCAGGGGATGCTCAAGGGCTTTATCGATCTGGTGTTCGAGTGGCAGGGGCGTTGGTATCTGCTCGACTACAAATCGAACCATCTCGGCATGAGCCCCGCCGATTACAGCCGTCCGGCGCTGGAGCGGGCGATGGCCGAGCACCGCTACGACCTGCAATACCAGCTCTACTCGCTGGCGCTGCACCGGCTGCTCACCCTGCGCCTGCCGGGCTACGACTTCGAGCAGCATTTTGGCGGGGTTTTCTATCTGTTCCTGCGCGGCATGCCGCAGGGGGGCATTTTCCATACCCGCCCGAGCCGTGAATTGGTGCAGGGGCTGGATAAGTTGTTTCGCGAAGGCAGTGAGCTGCCAGCAGCGGGATTCCAAGCATTGAACGAGGTAGAAGCATGAGCGGCACCATGATCAGCACCGCGACCAGCGCAATGATGGTTGAACGGTTAAAAGCACTGGCGCTGGCTGGCCGTATTCGCCAGCTGGATCTGCAATTTGCAAAGCTGGTGGCCGATCTGGGCGGCAGCCCCGAGCTGGTGCTGGGGGCTGCGATCACCTGCTTCGAGCTGGGGCGTGGCCATGTTTGTCTGCCGCTTGAAATGCTCATCGCCGGCTCATTGCGCCCGTTCGGGTTGGATCCCCAGCAGAGCCGGGATCTGCTGCTGGATCTGGCGGATCCTGCCCGCTGGCCCACCCTGTTTGCAGCAAGCCCGCTCGTTGGCACAGAACAGGATGACGGGCTTGCCCCGCGCTGGCCGCTGCGGCTGTGGCACGGGCGGCTCTACCTCACCCGCTACCACGATCACGAGCAGGGGGTGGCCCGCCATCTGCGCACTTTGAGTGAAAGAGCCGAATGGCCGGAGATAGCCCCCGCCCTGTCGCGGCTGTTTGCCCGCGACTACGGGCTGGTGTTCGCGGCGCTGCTCAAAGCCCGCCTTGCCCCCGACTTCTCGGCCCGCCACTTTATCGAGAAGTACCTCGATCTGGTGTTCCCGAGCGAAGTGGATTGGCCCGCCATCGAAGGGCTGCTGGCCAGCGCCCAGGCGGCGAGCGACTTGAGCAAGCTGGATGCGCTGGTGCCCGAGGCGCTCTGCTGCAACGGCCAGAAGCTGGCGGCGGCCACCGCGGCGGCGCGCCCCTTTGCGGTGATCTCCGGCGGCCCCGGCACCGGCAAGACCACGACTGTGGCCAAACTGCTCGCCATTCTGGTGGAGACCGGCCTGCAAGCAGGCAAGGCCCCGGCGATCCGGCTGGTGGCCCCCACCGGCAAGGCGGCGGCGCGCCTCACCGAGAGTATCGGCTCTGCCCTGCAGGCCCTCGATCTGCCCCCCGAATGGGTCGAAGCGATCCCCACCGAAGCGGGCACCTTGCACCGGCTGCTTGGGGTGATCCCGGGGCGCAGCCAGTTCCGCCACCACGCGGGCAACCCGCTGCACCTCGACCTGCTGGTGGTGGATGAGGCCTCCATGGTCGATTTGCCGATGATGGCGCGCCTGCTTGATGCACTGCCCAGCCACGCCCGCCTGATCCTGCTCGGCGACAAGGATCAGCTCGCCTCGGTGGAGGCGGGGGCCGTGCTCGGCGATATCTGTAGCTTTATCGAACAGGGCATCAGCCCGGCGCAGGCGGACTGGCTCTCCCGCCAGACCGGCTACCGCTTGCAGGGCACGCCAGCGGGGGCTCCGGTGCGCGACAGCCTCTGTTTGCTGGCCAAGAGCTGGCGCTTTGATCAGCATTCGGGCATCGGCCAGCTGGCGCGCGCCTGCAACAGCGGCGATGCCACGGCGGTGGAGGCAGTCTGGGGCGCAGGATTCGCCGATATCAGCCTGCACCCCTGGGCGGGGGAGGCTTACGATGGCCTGATTGCCCAAGGGGTGGCCGGTTACGGCAGCTATCTGAAGGCGGCCCGCGCCGGGGAGGCGCCCGCCGCCGTGTTCAAGGCATTCAACAGCTTCCAGATCCTCTGCGCCCTGCGCGATGGCCCGTTCGGCGTGCTGGGGCTTAACGAGCGGCTCGAACTGGCCCTGTCACGGACTGGCCTGATTGCTCGCGATGGCGACTGGTATGCCGGTCGCCCGGTGATGGTGGTGCGCAACGACCACGGCGTTGGCCTCTATAACGGCGATATGGGGCTCTGCCTGCCCGATGAAACCGGGCGGCTCAAGGTCTGGTTTGAGCAGCCGGATGGCACCCTGCGCGCCCTTCTGCCAAGCCGCTTGCCGCCCCATGAGACGGTCTACGCCATGACCATCCACAAATCCCAGGGTTCGGAGTTCGCCCATACCGTGCTGGTGCTGCCCGATAGCTCCAGCCCGCTGTTGACCCGCGAGCTGGTCTATACCGGCATCACCCGCGCCAAGGCGCGGCTCGATCTCTACGGCGATCGCGCCCTGCTGGCACAAGCGGTCAGGAAAAAGACCGAGCGTTATTCCGGATTGGCGGAGAGGTTGGGGGAGTAATTGTGTTTAGCAGGCATAATTGCCTGCTAAACACATAATTGAAGTTAATTTTTTTTAGGTGGGGGCGGTGGGGTTGGCGATGGTTTTTCATATCTTGTTGGGGGTGGTGGATTTCTACTGTTCTTTTGTGTATCTGGGCCTGGATATGTTCTCTTATCAGACATAAATCACCATCACTTTTTGGTTGGAGTTGGAGGGGCTGGTGTTGGTTTAGGTTTTACGTAATTTAATGGTGGTGGTGGGTTTTTTCCGGACTTTTCAATAGGCTTTTTATTCTCATTGCTCATCAGAATTACCCTCCTTCAAAAATTCAACGAATTCTATTTCTTCGGCTTTGATTACTATGTATTGTGCGCTCAACATAGGTATATATTCACCTTGTTCTGATATCCACTCTGGATTTTGTAAAACAATATGACCTTTGGATGGGTCTGAGGGCCATACACTAGGCCAACCAAAAATCCTTCGTCCATCCTTTAGATCTAATATTACAAAAGATGTTACGCTATTAAATATGTCTTCCCACTCACTATTAAATGATGACTGGTTGGTTATTTTTAATTTTTGTAGGAGTTCATGAAATTTAGAGTTGTTTGTGTAATAAGAGAGAACCAAGCCCAACAGAAATGCAATGATGATAGATGTTGCTAGTTCTTTTCCTGCAGACCATTCAAAAACCTTATAAAAACCGCCAATGTGGATAGTTATCTCTTTGAATAAATCTGAAAGAACCTTAACCAATAGTGTGAAAATTAAAGCTTGTATTACTCTTTCAAACTGAGATTGTTTAGGATACGCGGTTAATGCGTGGAAAACCCAAGCAGTTAAAAACCCAGGTAATAACTGCCTCAATAACTCGAGTAACTCAGAACTGATATCCATATTTTAAAGCTCTTGGCTATATCGTGGTTTTTATGATTGATTTATAAGTCAGTATCACCAAAAAACGCTTGATGAGTCAATGCGTATTTATATTGAAATGTGAATTTTTCTTATCTTATATGCGGTTAATATAAAATTTTTTGCATTATCTATATCTCGTATGTTGGGCTTCGCAGGTTCAGCACCAACTTACCGATTGTGTAGGTTGTGGCTGAGCGTAGCGAAGCCCAACGTTTACCGCGTGCTCTCTTTTTTCCTACCCCTCATCCCCAGCCCTTCTCCCGCAAGGGGAGAAGGGAGATTTGGCTCCCTTTGAGTTGGTTTACACGGCGTTGTTTCCCAAATCAGCCAGCAAGTCATGACTTCCCCAGCCCTAGGTGACCGCTACACTCGGGGCTTTCTGACAGGCAGACCAAGGGTGTTCAGTTTGTTGATTGCACCAACATACGCCATCACTTCCCCTACCTGACCGTTGTATGTTCGCAGACTGATTTTGCCCGTCATCAACTGCTTGAACCGATACATCGCCGTCTCTGCCAGCGAGCGACGGTGATATCCCGATATCTTCTTCCAGTGCGCTAGCCCCTCCTTGCGCATCACCAGCACCGCCTCATTTCTCGGATGTCCCTTTTCCCATAACCCCGCGTTCTTGCGAGGCGGGATACAGGCTGTCGCCCCTTTGCGCGAGATTAGCTGATGGCTGGCTTTGCTGTCATAGGCGCCATCCGCATAAACATGTCCCAGCTTGCGCCGCAGTGGGTTGAGCAAGGTCGGCAGCACCTCGGCATCATGGACATTTTCCAGCGACACTTCCGCCGCCACGATATCGTGGGTCACCGGGTCTACCGCCAGATGCAACTTGCGCCAGACTCGACGTTTCTCCGCGCCGTGTTTTCTGACTTTCCACTCGCCTTCACCAAACACTTTCAGACCCGTCGAGTCGATAACCAGGTCGGTAATGCGCCCCTTGGGGGGCTGCCGATAGGCCACCTTCACTGTGCGTGCGCGCTTGCTGACACAGCTGTAGTCCGGGGCACACAGCGGCACATTCATCAGCTCGAACAGGGAGTCGAGTAGCCCCTGAGTGGCTCGCAGCGTGAGGCTGAAAATCCCCTTGAGCATCAGGAAGGTACAGATGGTCTGGTCAGTGTAGAGCTGGCTGCGGCCCCGCCGCCCATGATGGTCGTGGTGAAACCAGTTGCTCATGGCCTCGGCATCAACCCAGAAGGTGAATGAACCACGGTTAATCAAAGACTTGTTGTATTGAGGCCAATTGGTAATGGAATGAAGTGATGTGCCCATGATGCAGACTTGAAGAGGATGGTGGTGATCAGATCCCCACCTCCTCAGTTAGTTCCATTCAAGCTGTATCGATTTGGGCAACAACGCCGGTTTACACCACAGGTTTATCGGGCATGGGTAGGTTCGATTAGCGAAGCGTAATCGGACGATCGCGTAATTGGACAATCGTGTAATCGAGCATCATGTAATCGAATATCGCATCGAACATTCGTGCAATCAGCCACTCCCGAAATTCCACCATTGCCAACGCCATATCCTCGATGCCGGATGATCCCCTCTCCCTTTGGGAGAGGGCTAGGGTGAGGGCGGGTCGGGTGCAAAGAACGAAGTGAATTGCACCGCTGCTATTTATCTGCCAAAAGGTGTAATGCGCTTCGCTTTTTACACCCTACATATCTCGTATGTTGGGCTTCGCAGGCTCAGCACCAACCTACCGATTGTGTAGGTTGTGGCCGAGAGTAGCGAAGCCCAACGTTTACCGCGTAATCTCTTTTTTCCTCCCCCTCATCCCCAACCCTTCTCCCGCAAGGGGAGAAGGAAGCAAGGCCGTTACCGCTGTCCGATTACGCTTTACTAATCGAACCTACATGATTGGCGATCATATTTCCGGTGCCGCTTTATCCCCTCTCCCTTTGGGAGAGGGCTAGGGTGAGGGGAGCGGGTTGGCACAATATGCTGCACTTGGTCACTCCTCTTACACCACCCGATAATCCCATCCCCCAAATGACTGAATTGTGCGTTAAATCCGGTAAATGGGGCGCACTTGAACCACACTTATGGCTCCCCTGATTCAGCCTGTGTCGTGAGTGGCCGATAACCGGGGAAACGGTGATGCGGTGGGGTTCTGGCTGACAGATGTATGGCGATATGCCAAGGTAGCGCCTCACGATAAAACAGCGATTCCCCGTGGTGGCGCGGGGCAGAAGAATAAGGGTAACCGCTATGGTGCAGGACAGTGACAGGGTCAGGATCTCGGATGTCAGCGAAGCCGTGGTGCACGGCATTCTGGAGGTGATCAGCGATGGCATCTGGGACTGGAATGCCAATACCGGTTTTGTCTATCGCAATTCCGGCTGGTACCGGATGCTGGGTTATGAGGCTCACACCCTTGGCAATACCGTCTTTACCTGGGAGCAGGTGATCCACCCCGATGATCTGGCCGCTGTGATGGCGAATTTTGATCTCTGTCTGAGCGGCAATATCCCTGAATATCGCGCCGAGTATCGTTGCCGCTGCCGGGATGGCAGTTATATCTGGATTGAAGATTGCGGTCGGATTATAGAGCGCAACCCCGATGGTTCTGTGGCGCGCATGATCGGCGCTCATCACAATATCCACGCCAGCAAGTTGCTGCTGGATCAGCTGGAGCTGCGCAATCATTCGCTGGCGCAGCTGGTGGCTGAGCGTACCGCCGAGCTGGTGCGGCTGAATGAGGCGCTGCAACAGAAAGCAGAAGAGAATCGCCAGCTGGCGGAGACTGATGCCCTGACCGGCGCTGCCAGCCGCTATCGGCTGGAGCGGGCGTTGCAGCTGGAGTGCGAACGGGCCCGCCGTTTTCATCAGCCCTTTACGGTGATCGCCATGGATGTGGACAACTTCAAGCAGATCAATGACAGCTATGGTCATCACATCGGGGATCAGACCCTGATCAATGCAGTGGCGCGGGTGCGTAGCCATATCCGCGAGATCGATCTGCTGGCCCGCTGGGGAGGCGACGAGTTTATGGTGCTGTTGCCCAACACCGGCCGTGATGATGCGCTGGTGGTGGCGGGCAAGCTTCAAGCATGGATGGCGAGCGAGCCCATCTGCCCCCACGGCCCCACCACCATGAGCTTCGGGTTGGCGGAGTATCAGCGGGATGAGCAGAAGGAGAGTTTGATGGTGCGTGCCGATCGGGCGCTCTATCAGGCCAAGCAGCTGGGCAAGAATCAGATCTGCTAACGGCGAACTCGCCAGTAAAAAGGGCCGCAGGATAAGATCCTGCGGCCCTTTTGCATTGTTACTGACGCGGCGCGACTTAGAAGTGGTAGCGCAGGCCCAGCTTGAAGGTATCCAGAGAGTAGTGCTCGTCACCCAGGCTCAGGGCGTTGAACTGGCGCTCGTAACCGATACCGGCAGAGAAGTGGTCGTTGAAGGCGTAGTCCAGACCTACTTCCAGATTAGGGTGTACCTTGCTCTTGGTTGCGTTGTCGCTTGCCTGACCGCTGATACCGAGGATGGTGGCGTTGCCGACAAATTCCACTTCGGTGCGAGTGTAGGCGATGCCCGGCTTGGCATAGGCGCTGAAGCCCCAGGCCAGCGGCTGGCTCAGCTTGGCGGCCAGGCTGATGCTGCGGGTTTCGATGGAAGTGTCGGCAAAGCCGGTCGCACCTTGGGAGGTAACCCAGGTCAGCTGATCCATCTGTTGGGCGTGCAGGCCACCTTCAACGGCCAGCCAGGGTTTGAAGCTGTAACCCACGATCAGGCTGCCGCCGTCGAGCTGGTCGTCGATCACCTTGGCGTCATAGACGCGCTGGGCCGCACCGTCGAGATCCATCTTGGAGGTGGTCAGATCCAGACCTGCGTACCAGCCTTCGGCATGGGCACCGCCATTCATGGTCAGGGCAAGCAGAGAGAAAGCGGCAATTTTATTAAACTTGTTCATGGATAAATAACCTTATGTTGCGTGAACTGTGTGTGATTTATATTGCTCAATCCATGAAGCTTTTTATATTTCCGTCACATCTCTGTTTCCACAGAGGGGCCGCAGTATAGTCAGCGAATTTCTGAATAACAAGAGTGTGATCTCTCCATGAATCTAAATGACGCTGGCTGCAAGTAGGGCTATTTTGTTTAATAAATGGTGTTATTAGAGTTTTAGCTTTATTGAGCTTAAAATAATTAAGTGGCGAGTTGAGTGGCTGTCGGCGTGTTCACTTTTGATTCTATGTGATTGATTTTTATCGGTATAGTTTTTATCTTAGAGCGGAGGTATGTCTAGGAGACCAAAGATGGGCATCTCAGATGCCATTAATAGGCGCGAGTCTCTTTGTGGTTGTTTTTTGAGCGCCCCACAAGATGAAACCGTGAGAAAAAAATCTATCTTTTTGCCTGTTTTTTGCTCTTTTTGTGGTTTGGGATTGTTCCCATTGTGATTTTTGGTGGTCTTTTGAGGCTGTTTTGGCGGGTGTTGATGTTGCCATCAGATGCGCAGGTGGGCTCTTATGGGTTTCTTTTCTCTTCACCTGGCTGTACTTGTTGGGGTGGGCGCGGGGTGTGATGAGCAGATATTGGTAGCGCTGGGTGATTAATTTTATTGGAATATTTATATCAACCATTTAAAAATGATTTTTTGGTATTTTAAAAGAAGGGTTGATATTGGTTTTTATATTAAATAAAGATTTGTTATGCACCGCTTTAAATATATTGGATGCCAATAAAAGGGTATTGATGGCCGTTTAGGATACCTTGCCAGAGAGGTCGTTGTGGCTGGTTCATCGGTGGGCTGCGTGTGGCCGGTGACACTTCCCTTGCCGGGGCTCTTGACCTGACCCGCGAATTCAGGGAAAAGAAAAAGGCGGTGCTATCAGCGCCGCCCAATGCCAGGAAAGAGAAAAAACCTTGCGGTTTAAAAACAAAAATTTGGAAGCAAACAATCGATTTCTCAACCAGGAAGGGTCTTGAATTCGATACGTTTCGATTATGCGCGATGTTCTATGCAGCACTAGCAAAATGTTTGCGGGTTGAAAGATATGCACTGTCTGGTGTCAGATTTTGCGACCTCGCTGCTTAACTGGTCTGTCCTGATGGGCGTTCTAAGCGGTTTTTTCTCTGGGGTGTTTTTTCGGTGTCAATATCTGAGCCTTGAAGGTAAAAACAGGTCAGAAGCTGACTCGGCATAACCATGCAATGAAAGTGCGATAACAAGGAATAGTGGCATGACTTACAGCCAGACCCTGGCCAACAATATTCTCGACACCCTGAAGAAGACCCTGACCGACAAGGGGATCCGCTATCAGACCCTGGCGGAGGCGATGGGCGTCTCCATCGCTACCGTGAAACGGATGATGAACAAGCCCTCGCTGCCGTTCGATACCCTGTTGGAGATCTGCCATCTGGTGGGGCTGTCGTTCGAGGAGCTGCTGGATCGCACTCAGGATGCCCAGAGCCGCCGCGCCGTCTTCACCCAGGAGCAGGACGAGGCGTTTCACAAGGAGCCGGGGCTCTACGCCTTTCTCGCCAATATCTTCTGGCGCGACAAGACGCTGATCGATCTCAAGCGGGAGTACAGCCTGACCGACGCCTCCTGCTACCTCTACCTGCGCAAGCTGGAGAAGCTTGGCATTTTGCAGCTCGGTATCGACAACAGTTACCACTTCCTGATCAGCGAGCGGATCAGCTTCGAGCAGCACAGCCGTTTCGCCCGTCAGCAGGCACGCCAAGCGATGTCGGTGCTGGGGGAGTATCTGGTGGAGAACATGCACAAGTCGAACAACTATATGGCGCTCTGCCAGTTGCACCTCAACGAGGGTGAGGCAATGGCGCTGATCGACCGGATGAAGGAGTACTGGCATCAGGAGCTCAAGCTCAACCGCCCCGCCATTGGCCAGCGGGAGCATGCCAAGACCTACACCATGTCGCTGCAACTGGCCGACTGTGGCTATCAGAGCTTCGACGACATGATCCCCAATATCGACAACTGATCCCGGCGGATCCTGCGGGATCCGCGTGTTGCGTCTGGTTATTCCGTGAGTTGAAAGGTCTGCGATCTGCTTGCGACCGGTTGCAGCGCTCGGGTGTCCAGACAGATGCGGATGGCCACTGTGCTCGACAGTGCTCTGGATATTCCCTAATCGGCGAGCCGAGTTTGTTGCAGCTTGCCAGCGAGCGGCTGCAATGCACGCGTATCGAGACAGATACGGATTGCGTCCGGTCGCCAGTGTTCGATATCGCAATCCACCAGACCGCCCCGCTCGTCGTAGTTGACCCGCACCAGCCTTAGCACGGCGCTCCCCTCCGCCAGATTGAGGGCGCGGGCGATGGCGCCCCGCGCCGCCGAGGGGGTGATCTCGAGGCTGGCACCGCCTTGGCCTATGCCATAGTGCTGCTGATAGAGCTCGGTGAGGGAGCTGGCCAGCGGCGCGCTGGCGATATCGGGAAAGCGGCTGGCCAGCAGGTGGTGGCTGACGTGCAGCACCGGGCGGCCGTCGATCAGCCGCTGGCGGCGGATTTCGTAGAGCGGGGTAAAGGGCGCAAGTCCCATCCAGCGGCACAGTTCGCTGCTGGCAAGCTCGCTGCCGTGGGCCAGCACCCGGGTTTCGGCGGTGCGTTGCTGCTCGCCGATCCACTGATGAAAGTGGGTATGGATGGCGGGGTCGTAGGTGAGGCGGGGCGGCGCCACAAACCAGCCGCGGCGCTCGGCCCGGTAGATAAGGCCATCCGCTTCGAGGCTGGAGAGTGCCTCCTTGATGGTGATGCGGGTGGTGGCGAAGCGCTCGCTGAGCGCCCGTTCGGCGGGCAACTGCTGCCCGGCCACCAGCTGGCCGCTGCCGATATAGCGGCGCAGGGTCTGGCAAATCTGTTCGCACTTGGAGGAGGATCGGCCATCGGCCATTCTCTGTTCGTTCAATATCTGCTCGCTCAATCTCGGCTCGGTCACACTCATATCCCTGTTGGTCATTCCGGTTTGCACCCGCATGGAGTAGACCAGCGGCTGTCGGCCCTGAGTTGTAACCGCGCTGGATGACAGCGACATGACAGGGCAATTGTCATCAAACTGCCATCAAAGCGCCCCGCCACCGTCATATTTCCCCTCTAGCATCCCTCTCGAACCTTAACTGACCTAGTCCAGAGGGATGGGATGATGAAAAGCGTGATCGCAAGTGCACTGGCCCTGGTGGCCATCAGCCAACCGTTGTTTGCCACAAATAGCTATGCCGCCGAGAATATTGCGGATCTTGAGAAGGCCGCCCGTGGCGAAGGGCAGCTCAGCAGTATCGGCATGCCCGACAGCTGGGCTAACTGGAAGGATACCTGGCAGCAACTGGGCAGCATCTACGGCATCAAGCATCAGGATACCGACATGAGCTCGGCGCAGGAGATCGCCAAGTTTGCCGCCGAGAAGGCCAATGCCACCGCCGATATCGGTGACGTGGGTGGCGCCTTCGGTCCGGTGGCGGTCAAGCAGGGGGTTACCCAGCCCTACAAACCCTCCACCTGGGCCGATATTCCCAACTGGGCCAAGGATGCGGACGGTCACTGGATGCTGGCCTATACCGGCACCATCGCCTTCCTGATCAACAAGGATCTGGTCAAGGCTGCCCCCACCAGCTGGCAATCCCTGCTGGGTGGCGACTACAAGGTGACCCTGGGTGATGTGGGCGTGGCCTCTCAGGCCAACAACGGCGTGCTGGCGGCAGCCTATGCCACCGGCGGCAGCGAGAAGAACCTCAAGCCTGCACTGGATCTGTTCGGCCAGCTGGCCAAGCAGGGTCGCCTGTCACTGAACGACCCGACCATCGCCAACATCGAGAAGGGCGAGGTGGAAGTGGGGGTGCTGTGGGACTTCAATGCCCTCAACTACCGCGACCAGATCGACCCCAAGAAGTTTGAGGTGGTGATCCCGAGCGACGGCTCCGTCATCGCCGGTTACACCACCATCATCAACAAGTGGGCCAAGAACCCCAACGCCGCCAAACTGGCCCGTGAATACATCCTCTCCGATGCCGGTCAAATCAACCTGGCCCGTGGCTATGCCCGCCCGATCCGCAGCAATGTGACCCTGCCGGATGACGTGAAGGCCAAGCTGCTGCCAGCCGAGCAGTATGCCAATGCCAAGCCGGTCAGCGACCATGCTGCCTGGGAGCAGAGCTCCAAGGCCCTGCCGCGCCAGTGGCAAGAAACCGTCATGATCAACATGCAGTAAGGGAATCCAGTGCAACACAAGGTGATAGTGGTACTTGTGGATGGTCTGGCAGCCGAGGTAGCCCACACCATGGGCTACCTCGGTGGCATGGTGGAGGCGGGGCGGGGCCTGCATACGACCCTGAATGCTGCCCTGCCGTCTCTCTCCCGGCCTCTCTACGAGTGCATCCTGACCGGCGTGCCACCGGTGGCAAGCGGCATCACCCACAACGGGGTGAGTCGCTTGAGCCAGCACGACGCCATCTTCCATCTGGCCCGCGCCGCGGGCAAACGCACCGCAGCGGCGGCCTACTACTGGGTGAGCGAACTCTACAACCGCAGCCCCTGGCTGGCGGCTCGTGATCGCTTTACTCACGACGAGCAGCTGCCGATCCAGCACGGCTGCTTCTACTGGGATGACAACTATCCCGACAGCCATCTGCTGATGGATGGCGAGTGGCTGCGCAGCCAGTACGATCCCGATTTTCTGCTGATCCACCCGATGGGGGTGGATGATGCCGGCCACAAGTTTGGCCTCGATTCGCGCCAGTACCGCAATCAGGCGCGCCGGATGGACAGCCTGCTGGCCGATCTGCTGCCCCAGTGGCTGGCGGAGGGGTATCAGGTGGTGGTCACCTCGGATCACGGCATGAACAACGACCTGAGCCACGGCGGCACCCTGCCTGAAGAGCGCACCGTGCCGCTCTGGCTGCTTGGCGATGCCTTTATCGAGCGCTGGCCGGATGGGGTGGTGATCGCCCAGACCCAGCTCTGTGCCCTGATGGCCGACTTGCTGGGCATCCCCCACGACAAGCCGGTGGCTCCTCCGCTGCTCAAGGCAGCCTTTATGCGCGAGGTGCACTGATGATGCCTGCAACCACCGAGATCCTCGTGGATCAACCCGTGGCCACCCGGCGCCAGGTGCGCCGCCACTGGCTGCCCGCGCTGGTGCTGCTGCCGTTTGTCCTGTTGATGATCCTGTTCCAGCTCGCCCCCATGGTGTGGGTGCTGGTGGGCAGCTTTCAGACCCCGGATGGCTGGGGCCTCGACTACTACCGGGAGATCCTGAGCTCCCCCTTCTATCTACAATCGTTCGGCAACTCGTTGCGGATCGCCGGTATCGCCAGTCTGGCGGGGCTTGCCATCGGCACTCTCGGGGCTGCGGCGTTGCGCCACAGTGGCGAGCGGGTCAAACGGCTGCTGCTGGCGTTTGTCACCATGACCGGCAACTTCAGCGGGGTGCCGCTGGCGTTCGCTTTCATCATCATTCTCGGTATCAACGGCGCGGTTACCCTGCTGCTGAAATCCTGGGGATTGATCGACGGCTTCAACCTCTACTCGGGGTCGGGCCTTATCCTCATTTACACCTACTTCCAGATCCCGCTCGCCCTGCTGCTGCTCTATCCGGCGTTCGATGCGCTGCAGGATGAGTGGCCGCAAGCGGCCGCGCTGTTGGGGGCGAGCAAGGGGCAGTATGTGTGGCACGTGGCGCTGCCGGTGCTGACGCCTGCGCTGCTCGGCACCCTGATCATCCTGTTTGCCAACGCGGTGGGGGCCTATGCCTCCGCCTACGCCCTCACCACCGGCAACTTCAATCTGGTGACCATCCGGGTGGCCAGTCTGGTCTCCGGCGATATCTTCCTCGAACCCAATATGGCGGCGGCGCTGGCAGTGATCCTGATGGTGCTGCTGGGGGTGGTGACGGCCGCCAACCAGTGGCTGCTGAAAAAGAGCTATGTGAACAAGGGGCAATCCCATGCATGATTTGACGCCGCGCTGGCCCAAGTGGGTGCTGGGTGGGCTGGTCGCCACCCTGCTGCTGCCGCTGCTGGCTACTTTTCTCTACTCCATCTCCACCCGCTGGGGGGCGACCCTGCTGCCGGATGGCTTCACCCTCGACTGGTATCTCAAGCTGTGGGGCGACCCGCGTTTTCTGGCGGCGTTTGGCCGAAGCCTCCTGGTCTGCTTCGCCACCTTGCTGCTGGGGACCCTGGTGCTGGTGCCGACCGTGCTGGTGGTGGCCTACTACTTCCCCAAGCTGGATCCCTGGATGAACCTGCTGATCCTGCTCCCCTTCGCGGTACCACCTGTGGTCTCGTCGGTGGGGCTGCTGCAGATCTACGCCGACGGCGTTCTGCCCATTATCGGCACACCGTGGATCCTGATCGGCACCTGGTTCACCGTGGTGCTCCCCTTTATGTACCGGGCGCTGGCCAACAGCCTACAAGGGGTGCCGCTGAAAGATCTGATGGATGCCGCCCACCTGCTGGGGGCGAGCAGCACCCGCGCCTTCCTGCTGGTGGTGATCCCTTGTCTGCGCAAGGGATTGCTGGCGGCGCTGTTTCTCTCCCTCTCCTTCCTGCTCGGCGAGTTCGTGTTCGCCAACATGCTGGTGGGCACCCGTTACGAGACTCTGCAGGTTTACCTCTACAACATGCGCGCCACTTCGGGCCACTTCACCAGTGCGCTGGTGATGAGCTACTTCCTGCTGACCCTGCTGCTCACCTGGGCAGCCAACAGATTTCATCGGTGATCCAAGATGTTTCATTTAGAAGTCAATCAGTTGCACAAATCCTATGGTGAGACCCCGGTGTTCGAGGGGATCGAATTCGGCATCCGCAAGGGGGAGCTGGTGACCCTGCTCGGCCCCTCCGGCTGCGGCAAATCGACCCTGCTGCGGGCGCTGGCCGGGCTCACTCCGGTGGATGGCGGTCAGGTGCGGGTGGCCGGTGAAGACATTACCTGGCAGGCACCCCAGAAGCGGGGTATCGGCATGGTGTTCCAGAGTTATGCGCTGTTCCCCAACATGACGGTGTGGGACAACGTGGCTTTCGGCCTCAAGATGAAACCCCAGCCGGGGCGGGAGCTTGCGGCCAGCGTGAAAGAAGCGCTGGAGCTGGTGGAGCTGATCGGCTTCGAGCGCCGCTATCCGGGGGAGCTCTCCGGCGGCCAGCGCCAGCGGGTGGCACTGGCCCGTGCTTTGGTGGTACGGCCAAGGATCCTGTTGCTGGACGAGCCGCTCTCGGCGCTGGATGCCCGCATCCGCCGCAGCCTGCGCCAGCAGATCCGCGAGATCCAGCAGCGGCTCGAACTCACCACCATCTTCGTGACCCACGATCAGGAGGAGGCGCTCACCATGTCGGATCGGATCTTCCTGATGAACAAGGGATCCATAGTGCAGAGCGGTACGCCGGAGCAGATCTATACCCGTCCCGCCAGCGAGTTTGTGGCGAGCTTTATCGGCAACTACAACCTGCTTGGCGCAGAGCAGGGCAAGTCGCTGTTCGGCCCCCGTTTTCAGGGCAAGCTGGCGCTGCGGCCAGAGTCTATCACCCTGCTGCCCGCCGGGGCGACCAGCAGCGAGCCCAGCCTGCCCGGCATCATTCGCCAGCAACAGTTGCTCGGCAACGTGATCCGCTATCAGGTGGAGTGCGAGGCGGGGCTGTTGACGGTGGATTGCCTCAACCGTTCGGCTGGCGATCTGCTGGCCACCGGCAGTGCCGTGACCCTGGCGGTGGCCCGGGATCAGCTGTGTGAGGTAGCATGACACCGCATTTCATTTCCATTTTCACTGCGAGGAGCGCCCATGGCACTGGCACTGTTTGATCTGGACGAGACCCTGATAGCCGGGGATTCCGCCAGCCTTTGGCTGGAGTACATGGTGGCCGAATCGCTGGCTCCGGCGGGCATGATGGCCGAGGAGCAGGGGATGATGTCCCTCTACCATCAGGGCAAGATGGATATGCACCAGTACATGGCTTTCACCCTGCAGCCGCTGGCGGGCAAGTCACGCCAGTGGCTCAGCCAGCAGTGCCACCACTTTGCCGAGCAGGTGCTGCGCGAGCGGCTCTACCCCGAGGGGCTGGCGCGTATCGAATGGCATCGGGAGCGGGGCGACGATCTGGTGCTGATCTCCGCTTCTGGCGAGCATCTGGTGGTCCCCATGGCGAAGATGCTGGGGATGGATCACTGCGTCGCCATCCTGCTTGATGAGGAGGAGGGGATGCTGACCGGCCAGACCCGCGGCACCCTCAGTTTTCGGGAGGGCAAGGTGGCCCGCATCAACCAGCTGTTTGCCGGAAGGGATAACCTCTGGCAGGGGAGTTTCGGCTACAGCGACTCTCACAACGATCTGCCGATGCTGCGAGCGGTGAGCCATCCCCATGCGGTCAATCCGGCCCCTGCGCTGCGCCAGCAGGCCGGGGAGCTGGGTTGGCCGGTGTGGGAGTGGCTGCGCTGAGTCGCGCCCTCACACAGGCTTAAAGTGCGGCAAGAACAGCGATAAAAACCAAGAGAGAGGCAGTTGCCTCTCTCTTGGTTTTTGTGTCCCGCTGGTGATCACCCTTCCACTTAATGGGCATGCCGTCGAGTCTGATTAAAGTGAGGAGGGGGATCCTCTTCCATCGGGTCATGGGCACGACTCTGGGGGAAGCAGATGCGGTTTTTCCCCTCCCGCTTGGCCTGATAAACCCCCTTGTCGGCCAGCTCCACCAGCTCTTTGGCCGAGAGGCCCGAGTGGCTAAAGGCTGCCCCGCCGCTGATGGTGATGTTGAGGTCGGGTTCGCGCCATTCCAGCTGCTCGACCGCGAGCCTGAAGGTCTCCAGCAGGGAGGCGACCTCGTTCATTTTCATCTCCAGCCGGAAGATCAGCACCAGCTCTTCACCGCCGTAGCGGCAGAACCAGCCCCAGTCGTGGAACAGATTCATGCCCAGCTTGCTCACCCGTTTGAGCACCACGTCCCCCGCCTGATGGCCGTGGGTATCGTTGACCCGTTTGAAATCATCCAGATCGAACATCACCACCCCGAAAGGTGCGCCACTGCCGCTCTGCTTTTGCAGGCACTCGTCGAAGAAGCGGCGGTTGTAGAGGCCGGTGAGTTTGTCCTGATTGGCTTGCAGGCGCACATCCGCGACCTCTTTGCTGGCGGCATCCATCTCGGCGTAAATAGCCGATAGCTCACTCATCTGGCGTTCAGGTACGCGTTGGTCGCCATTAAAACTAGCCCGGATCATGCCACTTATCTCCTGCAGCATGCGGCGGAAGTAACGTGACCAGCGCAGCGCCAGCACCAGATAGAGGATGGAGGCGAGCGCTATCATGGCGAGCACGTTGAGGGATACGTTGTCGATTATCTGATTGAGGCCTGCGGTTGGGATCACGCTGAGCAGGATCCAGCGCTGCTCAGGGATGCGGTCGTAGGAGACCATCATGCCGCTGGCATCATCGAGGAAGAACCCCTGCGGCTGTTGCATCCGAGCCAGCCAGTCGGGGTGGGCGAGGGGTTTGAAGACCTGCTCGCGATCCGGATGGGCCAGCACCAGCCCGTCATGGTTGAGCAGGATCTGATAACCCGCTCCCAGAGGATGGGTCTCATCATGCTTGTCGTTGAGCCAGCTGGCGAGGGGAGTGAGCTGGGTATCCAGCGAGAGCACACCGACCCGTTTGCCGTCAGGATCTTCAATCACCCTTGCCAACGCTATGGTGAGAGTGCCAAGGGTGTAGTCGTAATAGGGATCAGTCCAGACCATCTTGCCGGGGTTGCTGGCGGCCAGCAGATACCAGGGACGGGTTCTGGGATCGAACTTCTCGTCTGCCTGCCATGCCGGATGGATCAGCATCTTGCGTTGTTCGGTGCCGACATAGACGTAATCGAGCTCCATCACCTTGTGATAGGCCTGCCACTGCTGCAGGTAGCGCTCGCCATTGCGGATTTGCGGGCCGCTGAAGTCCTGATAATTTACCTGCTGATAAATGAGCGTAAACTGGCGTTTGAGTGTCGCCAGATAGGGTTCGATCAGGGTGTGGAAATACTGGGTGTTACGAGCAATCAGGTTCTGTTGCTGCTCGTAATGCAGGGTGCGCTTCATATGCAGGTAGTAGATGCTGCCAAGCAGCAAGACCGGAATAAAGAGCAACAGGAGGCCCAGCCGCATGCGGGTGATCAAAGACCAAGTGTTCTTGGGCTTGCCGGGGGACATGAACAGATCCTTTTCGTCTCGGGTGACACCAGCATATATGATGCGGTGCGGCTCGTCTAAAGGCAGAAAATGAGATTTTTCCGATGCTGAACCACACTCTGCTCTCAATGGCCCACTACGGCAGCATAGCTGTGCTGATCTTGGCCCTCTGTGTCGAATATCTGATCTTTCGTCGCGGCCTGAATATGGTGCGGGTGCGCCGTCTGCTGCTGGCAGATGGGGTGGCGGCGCTGGCGCTCTTCTCCATCTTTGCCACCGGTTGTCTGCTGGCCCACGAGCATGCCAGTTCGGTGGCGCAGATCTTTGCCCATCCTGTCCACGGCCTCAAAATGGGGCTGTTTCTACTGATTGTCTGCTCCCTCGACTACCCCAGCCGTCTCTTCTATCGTTGGCGTCGCGCCCTGCGTCTGGGCAAGGCGCCGATGATCTCCATCCAGCAGCACTTCCGGGTGGTGTGGATCCTGCGGGGCAATCTGGTGCTGGTCGCCCTGCTTGCCGTGCTGACCAAGCCGCCACTGCTGTAAAACGAGCGACAGTGAAGAACACTGCGGCGCAGAGCGTGGAGACACAGAGCGAAGACAAAGAGTGGAGACAAGAGGATAGGGAGGCGGGTATCTTGGATCGGATAACCCGTCACGCGCCGATTTAAGGAATAATCGCCATGCGCTCCAATCTGATGTTGCTGATGGCTGCCACCATCTGGGGTATGGGCTTTGTCGCCCAGCGCCTCGGGATGGATCACATGGGGCCCTATACCTTCAATGGCCTGCGCTTTCTGCTCGGCGCCCTCTCCCTGCTGCCGCTGCTCTGGTGGCTCAAATCCCGACAACCTGTTGCCGTCGCGGGCGACCATCGCCAACTGCTGACCGGTGGCATGCTGGCCGGGCTGGTGCTGTTCTGTGCCGCTTCCCTGCAGCAGGTGGGATTGCTCTATACCACCGCCGCCAAGGCCGGTTTCATCACCGGGCTCTACATCATTCTGGTGCCCGTGCTGGGGCTGTTGCTGCGCCACAAGAGCGGGCTCAATACCTGGATTGGTGCCCTGATCGCTTTGAGTGGCCTCTATGTGCTGAGCGTCACCGACGAGTTCACCATAGGCTACGGCGATCTGCTGCAGGTGGTCGGCGCCCTGTTCTGGGCCATTCATCTGCTGCTGGTGGATCACTACTCCAACCGGGTTGCTCCCATCAAGCTCGCCGGGGTGCAGTTCATAGTCTGCGGCCTGCTCAGCCTTGCCACTGCTTTTGTTATCGAAACCCCGACTGTGGCTGGTGCCGTGGCCGGTTGGCAGGCGCTGCTCTACGCCGGGCTGGTGTCGGTCGGGGTGGGTTATACCCTGCAGGTGGTAGGGCAGCGGGGGGCTCATCCGGCCCACGCCGCCATCATCCTCAGTCTGGAGACCGTCTTTGCTGCCGTGGGGGGCGTGTTGCTGTTGGGTGAGACGCTGGACGAGCGCGCCATCGCCGGTTGCGCCCTGATGTTGGCGGGAATGCTCATCTCCCAGATCAGGCTGCGCTGGTGGTGGAAGTCGCGCCGCGACAAGGTGCCTGCGACCAAGTAAACCGCAGCCCGCTGCATAACAAAAACGCCCCGACAGTCGGGGCGTTTTGCATGATGGCGATTCGGATCAGGGGCGCTGATCCAGCTCGCGCTCCAGCTCCATGGCCTTCTGACGGGCCGGATGGGTATTGAGGCGCTGCCAGTAGGCTTGCAGGTGCGGGAAGTGGGCCAGCTGGCCGCTTTGCGCCAGCAGATCCACCAGGAAGGAGTTCATGATGTCGGCGCCGGAGAGGCGATCCCCCACCAGATAGTGACGGGTTGCCAGTACATCGTTGAGGTAGCCCAACACCTTGGCACACTCCGCCTTGGCGTAGTCCGGCAGGAAGCGCATCGGGCTGCCATCCTTGCGCACGAACATGTCGAGCAGCAGCGGCAGAATGCCCGAGCTCTCGGCAAAGTGGAGCCACTGCAGGTATTCGGGATACTCCGGGCTATCTGGTGCCGGAGCCAGTCGTTCGGCGGCGTAGCGGGCAATCAGGTACTCGGTGATAGCACCTGATTCCGCCAGCACCCGGCCGTCGAGCTCGATGACCGGCGACTTGCCGAGGGGGTGGATGGCCTTGAGCTCGGGCGGTGCCAGAAAGGTGGTGGCATCGCGCTGATACGCCTTGATCTCATAGGGTTGGCCCAGCTCTTCGAGCAGCCAGATGATGCGTTGGGAGCGAGATTTGTTCAGGTGGTGCAGGACTATCATAACGACCTCGATTCGGTGGTAGGATGGGGTATACGAGCGGGCGAGGGGGGCGGTTCACCGCCAGAGAAAAAAGAGCGGGCTGATGCCCGCTCCCTCGTTGATTGACTTATGCCTCCAGCGCTTGATCCAGATCCGCCAGAATGTCCTCGATCGCCTCGATCCCCACCGACAGCCGGATCATCTCCGGTTTGACACCGGCCCTGGCCTGCTCGGCCTCGCTCAGCTGGCGATGGGTGGTAGAAGCGGGGTGGCAGGCCAGCGACTTGGCGTCACCGATATTGACCAGCCGCTTGAAGATCTTCAGTGCATCGTAGAAGCGCACGCCCGCCTCGTAGCCATCCTTCAGACCGAACGAGAGGATGGCCGAGGGGCGACCGGCCATGTACTTCTCCGCCAGCAGATAGTGCGGGTGACCCGGCAGACCGGCGTAGCTGACCCAGGCCACCTTGGGGTGATGCTTGAGGTGGTGGGCGACCTGCAATGCGTTATCCACGTGGCGCTCCATCCGCAGGTTCAGGGTCTCCAGCCCCTGCAGCAGCAGGAAGGCGTTCATCGGCGCCAGCGCCGCGCCGGTATTGCGCAGCGGCACGGTGCGTACCCGCCCGATAAAGGCGGCCGGGCCAAAGGCCTCGGTATAGACAACCCCGTGGTAGGAGGGCTCGGGTTTGGTCAGTTGCGGGAAGCGCTCGGCGTGATCCGCCCAGGGGAACTTGCCCGAGTCGACCACCACGCCGCCCAGCGAGTTGCCGTGGCCGCCGACATATTTGGTCAGGCTGTGCACCACGATATCGGCGCCGTGTTCGATGGGCTTGCACAGCACCGGGGTGGCGACCGTGTTGTCGACGATGAGCGGCACGCCACGGGCGTGGGCTGCCTTGGCCAGTGCGGCCAGATCGACGATATTGCCTGCCGGGTTGCCGATGCTCTCGCAGTAGACCGCCTTGGTCTTGTCATCGATCAGGGCGGCGATGGCTTCGGCACTGTCATCCTTGGCGAAGCGCACCTCGACCCCGAAGCTCGGCAGCATGTGGGCGAACAGGGTGTAGGTGCCGCCATAGAGCTGGGGGGTGGAGACGATATTGTCACCGGCGGCAGTCAGCGCCTGAATGGCGTAGGTGATGGCGGCGGAACCTGCCGAGACCACCAGCGCGGCGATCCCCCCTTCCAGCGCGGCCATCCGTTGCTCCAGCACATCGTTGGTGGGGTTCATGATGCGGGTGTAGATGTTGCCCGGCACCGCCAGATTGAACAGGTCCGCCCCGTGCTGGGCGCTCTCGAACTCGTAGGCCACTGTCTGGTAGATGGGCACGGCGACCGCCTTGGTGGTGGGGTCGCTGGAAAAGCCGTGGTGCAGGGCCAGGGTCGCATCTTTCATCACACACTCCTTGTTGGATGTTGCTTGTCGCAGTTATAGCTGAGCAGTTATAGATGGATAGACGTCCAATCTATCAGGCCCGTGGCCGATGTAAACAGCAAGATCCGGCAAAGCAATGTCGCCCGCAGGGGATGCGTGGCCCGATGGCGGGTAGGGCCGCTGTACTCAGAGGCGACGGCGATACTCCTTGTCGTCGATATGCAGCATGTCCCACTGCATCAGGTGGTTGAGCTGGCTCATGGGATCCTCGATGAGCGACAGCGGGCGCGGCAGGATCCGCTTGAAGTAACGGCGCAAGGTCTGCTGGATCCGGTTCGGTTTGAGGGGGTTGGCGTGGCTCATGATGGTGCTCCTCTGCTGGGGTTCTCACGTTCATCAGCAGTATTGAGCTAAAATGCGGAAGTAAAAACTGATGGCTTACAGCAACAGGATTTCCTCTTTTATGCCGACCGGTCGCCTCTACCAGCAATTTCAACGACTCGCCCAGCTGCTTGGCAGCGATGAGCGGGAGATCAGCCTCGCCGAGGTGGCGGATCTGCTCTGCTGCACCCCGCGCAACGCCCGCCTGCTGCTGAGGCGGATGCAGGATCAGGGCTGGCTCAGCTGGTCGGCCGAAGCGGGGCGGGGGCGGCGCTCCCGGCTCACCCTGCTCGACAGTCAGGAGAGTCTGACCCGGCGCCGCTTGCGGGATCTGCTCAGTCAGGGCCAGCTGGCGCAGGCGGTGCGGCTGGCGGAAGATCGCCTCGATTTGCTCACCCCGCTGCTGCTCGAGCAGCTCGGTCAGGCCACCCGCGAGGGGCGCCAGATCCTGCGGGTGCCCTACTACCGGCCGCTGCCGCAGTTGCTGCCCACCGGCCCGATGCGTCGCTCCGAAATTCACCTGAGCCGCCAGATCTTCAACGGCCTCACCCGGCGAAATGAGGAAAATGGGGAAATCGAAGGGGATCTCGCCCACCACTGGGAGTGTCTGGGCCCCTGTCACTGGCGCTTCTACCTGCGTCCAGCGGTGCGCTTTCACCACGGCCGCGAGCTGGTGGTGGAGGATGTGATGGAGAGCCTGCTGGCCCTGCGGGATCGCCCGCTGTTCGCCCATCTGGATCGGCTGGAGAGCCCCTGGCCGCGCACTCTGGATCTCTATCTCGACAGTCCGGATCCCTGGCTGCCCCAGCTGCTGGCGGAGCCGGTGGCGACCATCTTGCCGCGGGAGCTCAAGGGGGAGGCGGGCTTTGCCCTGCAACCGGTGGGCACCGGCCCCTACCGGGTCGCCGCCAACGATCCCCTGCATCTTTGCCTTGCCGCGTTCGACGATTTTTTCGGTTTGCGGGCCCTGCTCGACGAGATCGACATCTGGATGCTGCCGGAGCTGGCGGAGCGACTGGAGACCCACCTGCAGCTGGGGCGCGACCGCCCGGAGCTGGGCTCCATGCGCGGCGAGTCGGAGCTGGAGTCGGGCTGCTACTTCCTGCTGCAGGATGATCGTTCCGGATCCTTGCAGGATCCCGCCCTGCGGCAGTGGCTCGGCCAGCTGCTCAATCCGGTCACCCTGATGGGGCGGGTCGCCCCCGAGTTGCAACGGGGCTGGACCAGTGCCCTCGGCCTGCTGCCCCACTGGCGCGAAGCACAGCCCGCGCCTTTGCCCACTCCGGCGCAGTTGCCGACGACCCTGGTGCTCGCCTGCTTCAACCAGCATCTGGAGTTCAACGAGTGCGCCAACGCCATGAGCAGCCTGCTGGCCGAACAGGGGATCCGGCTCGAGGTGCGCACCCTCGATTACGGCCGCTGGGTGAGCGGCGAGGATGAAGACGTGGATCTCTGGCTCGGCACCCTCAACCTCGAACATGCCGGCCCCTTTGCCCCTTACGCTTGGTTGCAGGGCACCCCGTTGCTGTGCAAGGTGTGGAGCAGCCAGCACGAGCTGTGGCAGGGATTGACGCAGTGGCGGGCCAGCGGAGAGGAGCCCGGCCCCCGCGCCCTGCTGGCTAGGGTGCAGCACCAGAGCTGGTTTGTGCCGCTGTTTCACCACTGGCTGGAGCTGGAGAGCCGGGTCGGCGTGCACGGGGTTCGCATGACCGCGCTCGGCTGGTTCGATTTTCGCAGCGTCTGGCTGCGGCCCGAGCCGGCCCATCAGCCCGCAGAGGCGCCATAGTTCGTCCAATTCCTGTCGCGGCTGACGTGCACGCTGGGGTCGCTTTCGTGAAAGATCCGTAAAGCGGCCGCCGCTGCACAGTTTGTGTCATGCCTCTGTGCCATGCTGTTTCAGGTTATGGACAGCAGAGCAAATGAGGAAAACGATGAGCAACAATTCAGACAATTCCGCAGGAAAATGCCCGGTGATGCATGGGGGCGCCACCTCCGTCGAGACGTCCAGAATGGCGTGGTGGCCGAAGAGCCTCAACCTCGACATTCTTCACCAACACGATACCAAGACCAATCCGCTGGGGGCCGGTTTCAACTATCGGCAAGCCTTGAAGGGGCTCGATATGGCGGCCCTCAAGCAGGATGTGACCGCCCTGATGACCGACAGTCAGGATTGGTGGCCCGCCGACTGGGGCCACTACGGCGGCCTGATGATCCGCATGGCCTGGCACTCAGCCGGGACTTACCGCATCGCCGATGGTCGCGGCGGTGGCGGCAGTGGCAACCAGCGTTTCGCCCCCCTCAACTCCTGGCCGGATAACGCCAACCTCGACAAGGCCCGTCGCCTGCTGTGGCCCATCAAGAAGAAGTACGGCAACAAGATCAGCTGGGCCGACCTGATCATTCTGGCGGGCACCGTGGCCTATGAGTCCATGGGGCTCAAGACCTTCGGTTTCGCCTTTGGCCGCGAGGATATCTGGCACCCCGAGAAGGATATCTACTGGGGCTCGGAACAAGAGTGGCTGGCGCCCAGCGGCAAGCCGGGCGGTCGCTACTCCGGCGAGCGGGATCTGGAAAACCCGCTGGCGGCGGTGATGATGGGGCTTATCTATGTCAACCCGGAAGGGGTGGATGGCCAGCCCGATCCCCTGAAAACCGCGCAGGATATGCGGGTCACCTTCGCCCGCATGGCGATGGATGATGAAGAGACGGTGGCGCTGACCGCCGGTGGCCATACCGTCGGCAAGGCTCACGGCAACGGCGACGCCAAACAGCTCGGCCCCGAGCCGGAAGGGGCTAGCCTCGAGGAGCAGGGGCTCGGCTGGATCAATCACCACAGCCGCGGCATCGGCCGCAACACTGTGACCAGCGGCATTGAAGGGGCCTGGACCACCCACCCGACCCAATGGGACAACGGCTACTTCGATCTGCTGTTCAAGTACGACTGGTGGCTGCAAAAATCTCCGGCGGGGGCCCATCAGTGGCAACCGATCAATATTGCCGAAGAGGATATGCCGGTGGATGTGGAGGACCCGTCGATCCGCTGCAAACCCATGATGACGGATGCCGATATGGCGCTCAAATTCGACCCCGAGTATCGCAAGATTGCCGAGCGTTTCCGCGATGATCCGGCGGCCTTCTCCGACGCCTTTGCCCGCGCCTGGTTCAAGCTGACCCACAGGGATATGGGGCCGAAGAGCCGCTATGTCGGCCCCTATGTGCCGACAGAAGATCTGATCTGGCAGGATCCGGTGCCAGCCGGACGTGCCGATTATGACGTGGCGGCGGTGAAGGCCAGGATCGCCGCCAGCGGCCTCTCCATCAGCGAGCGGGTCACTACCGCCTGGGATAGTGCCCGTACCTTCCGTGGCTCCGACAAGCGGGGCGGAGCCAACGGCGCCCGCATCCGGCTGGCGCCGCAGAAGGATTGGCCGGGCAACGAACCGGCGAAGTTGGCGAAGGTGCTGGCGGTCTATGACAAGCTGGCGGCCGAGTGTGGCGTCAGCGTCGCGGATCTCATCGTGCTGGGGGGCAACCTCGCCATCGAGCAGGCAGCCCAAGCCGCCGGGGTGACGGTGAGCGTGCCGTTTGCACCGGGCCGGGGGGATGCTACTCAGGCCCAGACCGATGTGGCCTCGTTCGAGGTGCTGGAGCCGCTGGCCGATGGCTTCCGCAACTGGCTCAAGCAGGACTATGTGGTGACGGCGGAGGAGCTGCTGCTGGATCGCGCCCAGCTGATGGGGCTCACCGCTTGCGAGATGACGGCGCTGGTCGGCGGGATGCGGGTGCTCGGCACCAACCACGGCGGTACCGGGCACGGGGTCTTTACCGATCGGGTTGGTGTGCTCAGTAACGACTTCTTCGTCAACCTGACCGACATGGGCTACCAGTGGTTGCCGAAAGCGAGCAATCTCTACGAGATCCGCGATCGCCGCAGCGGCGCGCTGAAGTGGACGGCCACCCGGGTGGATCTGGTATTCGGCTCCAACTCGGTGCTGCGCGCCTATGCCGAGGTCTATGCCCAGGATGACAACAAGGAGAAGTTTGTCTGTGACTTCATCACCGCCTGGAACAAGGTGATGAATGGGGATCGCTTCGATCTGCCGGGCTAGTCCCCGAGCCGTTTAGCTAGCTGCGCCAGCCCCGCACACTCTCTGTGTGCGGGGCTTTTTACTGCCCGCTTTTCTGCATAGCCCCACAATCCGCCGCGCTGCGACATCCGCTGGCCGGTCGCGCAGGGCTGCTGGCATCCCTGTCCTTGGGCCAGCAGTATCATGTAACATGCTGATCCGCTGATGATGCCTGGCGGCCACCTATTGGCCACTTATGTCCAATGAACAGGACAAGGACAGAAACAAAGAGACAAGGAGTCAACTCATGCTGGAAATGCAGATCCAACCCCGCTTTCAAGAGACAGATGCCCTCGGCCATATCAACAATACGGTGCCGGCGATCTGGTTCGAATCGGCGCGGGATCCCCTGTTCCGGATCTTCTCCCCCGAGCTGGATGTGCATAACTGGCATCTGATCATTGCTGGCTACACGGTGCAGTTCAAACGGGAGCTGTTCTACGGCCAGCCGGTCACCATCAAGACTGGCGTGCGCCGCATCGGCACCAGCTCCTTCACGGCCTGGCAGGAGGCCTGGCAGGGCGGCGAACTGGCCGTCACCGCCGAAACGACCCTGATCCATTTTGACTACCGGGCCCGTCAATCCCTGCCCCTGAGCGATGCTCATCGGGAAGGGTTGCGAGCCTGGCTGACAGAGAGTTAACCACGGGCCGGATGGCCCATCACAGGAGTGCTATGTACAACTCAATGCGCAACACAGCGATCGCGCTGACCCTGGGATTCTGCTCCCTCCCTTCTCTGGCCGCTTCTCTCGCCGAGCAGTTTACCCTGATTGATAAGGGGGCCGAGAACGCCCTCGATACCCGTCAATTCAGCCATGACGGCGTCGATATCAAGGCTTGGATCGATGGCGCCCCCGTCATCATTGCCGTGCCCATCATGAACGAGCTGGGCAAGCTGGAAGGGGAGAGCCGCTACTACTTCAAGGGCGGCAAGCTGTTCGGGGTCAAAGAGCCCGCCGCCCAGTTCGCCTTTGACGACAGCGGCAAGCTGACCCAATGGCTGGACGAGAAGGGTCAGCCTGCCGAGTTTGTCAGCAAGATGAGCATGCAGCAGCGTCAGGCGTGGCTCACCAAGCGGGCCGCCGAGCTGAGCAAGCTGTTTGTGGTGAGCGCGGCCGAGCAGAAGGCCGCCAAGGGCAGCGTCAAGCTGAAGGGGGCGGATCTCGCCCATTGGCTCTGCAACGGCAAGCTGATGGAGCTCGCCCACGGCGACAAGGTGATCTTCGAGCAGGAGAAGCTGAAGATTGGCGAGCAGGGGATCGAGGGGGAGGTCTCCCTGCGCCAGGATAAGGGGTGGCAGGAGCTGAGCCTCAAGTGCGAGGTGCAGGGCACTCAGGTGACCCGCCTCACCTGGCAGCCGCTGCCGGGTGCCAACAAGCCGCAATAAGCGCAACAGCAAGGGGGCCCATCGCGGGCCCCCTTCTCATTCGGCTTGTGGCTCCCCCAGTTTGAGCCGGGTGAGCGCCTCGACCCGGCGCCACTGTCCGGGCTCGAACCAGCGTGCCAGCAGCTCCTGCTGCTGTTCGGCCCGGGCCTCGTTCGGCAGTTGTCTGAGCTCGGCCAGAAAGCCGCTGAGCTGTTCGTTGAACCCTTGCCGGTTCTGCTCCAGCTGGCGCATCCGATCCACTGCCTCTGGCCCTCCCGTCTCCAGCAGCAGGGACTCCCGTTTGGCCGGGTCCATCTGCTCCAGCCCCTCAAGCAGGCGGCTGTTGGCCTCCGCCTCGCGAAACCAGTTTGGTTGCTCCGCTAGCCAGAGATCCAGCTCGCTGGCCAGCTGCGACTTGTCGCTGTCTCTCGCCTCTGCCAGCGCCCTGCGGCGCAGGGTCAGCTGCTCCACCAGCCGATCTTCGGTAAACAGCTGTGCTTGCTCAGCCGGGGTAAAGCTCTGCTGGCGCAGCTGTTCCCGCTCGTCAAACAGGATCTGCAGGCTGGCGAGGGAGATCTCGGTGGGCACCGTCAGGCTGCTCTGGGCGGAGATAAAGGTGCGATAGCGCGCCTGCAGCACATCGGTGGCCTCCTGCTCGGGAGCGTGTGGTTGGCTCAGGGCGTGCTGGCTGGCTTGAGCGGGTGATGAGCCTGCCGTCGGTGCCGTGGGCCAGAGCAGCACCCCGCCGATCAGCAGGGCAATGGTACAGGGCACGGCGAGCAGGGCCACGAGCCTCATAGTTCCAGCTCCTTGAGACGGTTGGCATGCTGGCGATAGAGGGTGACCGGATCGGTCTCGAACAGATGGTGGATGCCGAAGGACTGGTTCACTTCATCCAGATGGTTCATCCGGTAGCCGGTGCCGATCACCTTGCCGAGGTGGCTGCTGCAGACCCCGACCAGCCCGTCATTGGGCTCTTTGAAAAAAGCCCCGGTCAGCGCCAGCGCAGGATCCACCGGATCCAGCAGATTGGTCAGGTTGCCGCGTCCGCTCCAGGAGAAGTAGTAGACGCCGTTGGCTGCCTGCATCGGCCCCTCGCCGCAATAGCGGCTGGGCAGCCCCTCCGGGTAGCGCTGGTTGAACTGGCTGGCCCCCTTGCTGGTGAGGGCATCGAGGGCGGCGACCGGATCTTGCGGTAGCTGGCTCCCGCCCGAGAGCAGTGAAATCATGCCGGAGAGGGCGTGGGCAGCGGCGGCGGTCAGTTTCTCGGCGGCGCTGCCGGGGGCGGCGTTGGCTCGCACCAGATCGGCAATCTCGGAGCCGTAGTTGACCCCGCCGACGCTGGTGGCGGAGGCAACCAGATCGGGCGCCACCGAGGCGACATAGCGGATGGTGGGGCCGCCGTGGGAGTGGCCGATCAGGTTGACCTTCTCGGCGCCGGTGGCCGCCAGCAGCAGCTCAATCTGGGCGAGCAGCTGCTCGCCCCGTTGCTCCGAACTGGCGGTGGCCGACACTTGGGCCACGTAAACTTTGGCACCATCCCGGCTCAGGGCCTGGGGAATGCCGTAGAAGTAATCGACCCCGAGCAGCTTGTCGAAGCCGAACAGGCCGTGCACCAGCACTATGGGGTAGCGGGTCTGGGTGTATCCGTTGGCGTGTGCCAGCATGGGCAGGGTGCAGAGCAGCACCAGAAGCCATCTCTTCATCATCAGCATCCTTGTTGATTCGTGAGGAACAGATTGTGTGGCGTACTCCATGTTCGCCGGTGCCAGTATGGTGGCTGATTGAAAAACGGGCTGTGAGGGGGATCGCAACTCAGGATTCAAAAGAGATTGTTGCTGGCCTGGCCTGGCTTAGGCGCGGGCGAGGAGACTGAACTCCCCGCCCTGCGGCTTATTGCCACTCCACCAGTTGATACTGCTTCTTGCCCCGGCGCAGCAGCAGGTAGCGGCCAAACAGCCGATCATCGGCATTCAGCTGCTCATCCTGCTTGAGCACACCATTGAGGCTGATGGCCCCCGCCGCCAGCAACTCGCGGGCGATGCGCTTGGAGTTCGCCAGACCGCACGCCACCAGCAGGGTGACCAGATCAGTCTCGCCGCTGACTGTGCTGCTCGGCATGCCATCCTGCGCCAGCTGGGCCAGATCGCTCTCGCCGAGGCGAGCCATATCGCCGCTAAACAGCAGCTCGCTGATGCGCTGCACCGCTGCCAGCGCCGCCTTGCCGTGCACCAGCTCGGTCAGCTCGTTCGCCAACACCTGCTGGGCCTGCTTGCGCCCCTGCCGCTGGGTATCTTCGGCCTCCAGTACATCAATCTCGCTCAGCGACATAAAGCTGTAGTAGCGCAGGAAGCGGTAGACATCCTCATCCGCGGTGCCGAGCCAGAACTGGTAGAAGGCGTAAGGGGAGGTGAGCGCCGGATCGAGCCAGACCGCGCCACCCTCGGTCTTGCCGAACTTGGTGCCGTCCGCCTTGGTGATAAGGGGCAGGGTCATGCCGTGTACCTGCGCCTGATGGAGGCGGCGGGTGAGATCCATGCCGCTGGTGATATTGCCCCACTGGTCGTTGCCGCCAATCTGCAGGGTGCAGCCGAGCCGCTGGTGCAGCACCGCAAAGTCGTAGGATTGCAGCAGAGCGTAGGAGAACTCGGTGAACGAGATGCCCTGATCCGGGCGAGCCAGCCGCTGGCGTACCGACTCCCGCGCCAGCATGGCGTTGACCGAGAAGTGCTTGCCGATATCCCGCAGAAAATCGAGGGCGGACATCTGTCCCATCCAGTCGCCATTGTTGACCAGTTGCGGGGCCGACAGGCCATCATCGGCGGGCAGCAGCGCCCTGATTTGGGCCGACAGGCTGGCGACCCAACCCTGCACGGTATCGGCACTGTTGAGGCTGCGCTCGGTCGCCTTGAAGCTGGGGTCGCCGATAAGGCCGGTTGCCCCGCCCACCAGTGCCACCGGGGTGTGGCCCGCCAGCTGGAAGCGGCGCAGCATCAAGAGCGGCACCAGATGACCGATATGCAGGCTGCCGGCGGTGGGATCGAACCCGCAATAGACGGTGCGCGGGGTGGCAAGATGATCGGCCAGGGCCGCCGGGTCGGAATTCTGGGCCACAAGGCCGCGCTCGGTCAGCTCATCGAGCAGGTGGGGGTTGATCATGGGTTCTCCAACAGCAGGGGAAAAACCGTCATCCTCGCCGTTCTGGCCGGTGGCGGATATGTCCCCTAAGGGACAGTTTTGCCACTCTCGTGCTAGCATTCAGCCATAGCGGGGAATCGCTCCCCGTCACCGGAAACGAGCCACCATGACCCAGTTATTCACCACAGATGCCTTGACCCGCCGCATGACCGAGGTGGTCGATGTCCTGCACAGCAGCGCCTTTCCGGCGGCGCTGGTGCGATTGATCCAGCAACAGGTGGCGTTTGATTGCGCCCTGCTGCTCGGGGTAGGGCAGCGGCCCGTCTACCTCTACGACAACCTCAACCATCAGCGGGCTCTGTTGTTTGACCGCTACCTCACCAGCCATTTCAGTCAGGATCCCTTTATGCAGGCGCTGGAACAAGGCTTGCCTGCCGGCGTCTGGACCCTGGCGCAGGTCTCTCAAGGGCGGCTCGATCCCGAATATCGCCACCACTTCTATCAGGCCACCGGCTGGCAGGAGGAGGTGGGGCTGATCCTGCCGGTGCGGGACGGACTGACGCTGATGCTGTTTCTGGGGCGGCTCGACAAGCGCAGTACCCTCAGCCGTGACGAGCTGGCGAGGCTGGAGCAGCTGTTCCCGCTGGTGCATTCGCTCTGTCGTCAGCAGTGGCGGCAGAGTCAGCCGCTGCTGGCACAGAGCACTGCGCTGCCCGACAGCGCCAGCCTCCGGAGTGCGGTGGAGCTGGCGATGGCGAGTGTCGGGGGGGATCTGCTCACCCGGCGCGAGCGGCAGGTGGCGGAGTTGCTGCTGCAGGGGCTGGATACGGAGGCGATTGCCGCGGAGCTCGGGATTGGCAGCGGCACGGTGAAGAATCACCGCAAGCATCTCTATGGCAAGCTGCGACTCGGCTCGCGGGCCGAGCTGTTCACTCTCTTTTTGAACCACCTCATTACGGCGCCGATGGAGGCATCCCCCGTTTCATCGATGGGAGATACAACGAGCCCGCCATAGGGCGGGCCGGGGTTACTCTAGGCGCGGGATGGGGGGATTGGTTTCGGGCAGGATACTGAGCAACTGGTAGCGCTTCACCAGCTGCTTGTATTCATCCCCCTGTCTGACCTTGTCCAGCGCCTGTTGCAGGCGGGCAACCTGTTGTTTGTCTGCCCTCAGGTTGAAGGCGAAGCAGTTATCCTGCTCTTCAATAATCGCGACGGTGACAAAATCCTCGCTGGGGAAACCCAGCTCCTTGGCCTGATGGCGCAACATCACCTCGTTGCCCGCCACCAGATCAGTGCGCGCCATGATGAGCTGGCGCACCACCTGCTCCATGCGCTCCACCGACATCATATTACCCGGGCTGATCCCGCGATTGAGCAGCAACTGCTCCCCGACATCCGCCTGCATCACGCCGATCTGCAGCTTGGCGAGATCCGCTTTGCTGGCCACTTTGGGGGCATCCTGCTTGCGGCCCACCAGCGCGACCCTGGAGTGGCTGATGGGGCAGACCCAGAGGAAGTGGGGATCCCGCTCCTTGGTGTGCGCCGTGGTAAAGAGCACGGCCTCTTGCTGCTGGGTCAGCAGATACCAGCCGCGGGCCCAGGGCAGAAAGTGGATGGGTTGCTCAGGCTCCCCCATTTCACGCCACATCAGGCGCAGCAACTCGACCGCCAACCCCACAGGCTGACCATTTTTATCCTGGCCATTGAGCGGCATGTTCTGCTCCGAATAGTAGATAAGTGCCGGAGCCGGGAGCGCGATAAACAGGGCGAGAGAAGCGAGAGCAGGGAGCAGACGACGCATGATGCACTCCTTGTGCGGGTAGTTACCTAACAGTCTATGTGGCCTTTTCCATAACGTCATGATCCGGTAGCGGGATAAAAAACAGGCCACCTTGCGGTGGCCTGTCGGTTTATTTCAGCAGGGCTTCCATCTCCGCCTCTGCCTTGGCGCGAGCCTTGGCTTCCGCCGCTCTGGCGGCATCGGCGACGCTCTCTCCGGCCGTATGAGAGGCGGCACTGACGGCCTGCCGGGCTGGTTCGGCAACGGCCTTGGTTGCCTCTTGCGTCACGGTGGCGGCAGTGCTGCTGACGGCCTGTTTGGCGGGAGCGGCTACGGCCTTGGTGGCTTCCTGTGTCACGGCCGCCGCGGCACTGCTGACGGCCTGTTTGGCAGGAACGGCAACTGCTTTGGTCGCTTCTTGCGTCACGGTTGCTGTGGCGCTGCTGACTGCCTGTTTGACAGGAGCGGCAACGGCTTTGGTGGCTTCCTGCGTCACGGTGGCGGTGGCACTGCTGGCTGCCTGTTTGGCGGGTACGGCCACAGCCTTGGTGGCTTCCTGCGTCACGGTGGCAGCGGCGCTGCTGACGGCTTGTTTGGCCGGAGTGGCAACGGCCTTGGTGGCTTCTTGGGTTACGGTCGCAGCGGCGCTGCTGACGGCTTGCTTGGCAGGAGCGGCAACAGCCTTGGTGGCTTCTTGCGTCACGGTGGCGGCAGTGCTGCTGACGGCCTGTTTGGCAGGAGCGGCAATAGCCTTGGTCGCTTCTTGCGTCACAGTGGCAGCGGTGCTGCTGACTGCCTGTTTGGCAGGCGCGGTTACCGCTGTGGTTGCACTGCGAGTCAGGTCGGTCGCGTTCTGGCTCACCGATTGGGTGGCCTGTCCGGTGGCCTGTCCTGTGGCGTTGGCGGCTGCGCCGCTGATGACCTGGCTGGCGCTGTTGGCCAGCGAGCCGGTGACGCCGCTGGTCACTGTGCCCAAGGCGCTACCAAGGGAGAAGGGGGAGGCGCCGCTCTGACTGGTTGCAGTTCCGGTCAGGGCATTGTCCGCCGGGGTGAGCTGGCTGGCGGGGGTCTGCCAGCCCTGCATGGTGGTTGGCCAGGTCGGTGCCGTGCCCGCCAGATTCTCGCCAAAGGTCTGGGTGGTACCATCCCCTTTTTGCAGCAACACCGACATCTGGTTGGTTTGCGAGTTCCACACCATGCCCGCCTGCTTGGCGATATCCGGCACCGGCGCATACTCGGAGAGCACATAGAAAAGCGGCCCCTCCTGCTGTAACTTGTCGGCGGTCTTGAGCAACTGCATGGTGCTGTCGTAGTTGGGGCCAAGGATGGCGGTCATCCGATCCTTGATCAGGGGTTGTTCGAACAGATTGACCTCGTTCGGGTCAAAGCCGACCAGCGGCTTGAGCAGGGCCCACATCAGCTGGCTGGTGGGGCTCATCATCAGCAATGGGGCAACGCAGGCGGACAACATCAGGCTCAGGCAGGCCGCCTGAAGCAACGGCATGATACGCATTGGGATAATATCCAAATAACGATTTGATAAATAAGGTTATATTTTGTCAGGAAGTGACAAATTTACCGGAAGTTTGCGGGTGGCAACGAGAGCCTGCCCGCAGGCGCAGGCAGGCTACCATATTGGTTCCACAATGCCAGCAGGCAGTATGATTGTCAGTCAAGTAAACCTCGGGACTGGTCGCTCCATCGAGGGCACCCCGCAACGAAACAGGATCTACCCCATGAGAAATATATTGTTCTGCCTGCTGGCCGCCTTCTTGCTGGCACCTGCATCGGCTACCCCCAAAACCACAGTGGCGGGCGAGTCTGCCAGCCCCGAGCTGGTGCTGCCACTGGGCGCTTTGCCAGAGCGGGTGTGCTGGTTTGCGGATCAGAAATATTCTGAAGGGGGGCGGATACTGCAGGGAGATATCTGGCTGGAGTGCGGCCCGCTGAATGATCTCGAGAGTAATGGCCCGCTGGCCTGGCGATCCCCTGCAATGGTGCTGCCTGCCACCAGAGGAGCGAAAGATCAGAAGACGATTTCCGTGGGGCAGTGAGGCTTTTCTTGATCCAGCTAAAGACATGGACGTGATCCCTGTCGCATAATGCAGCTCCTTTCTTCTCTTGGCTGGAACCTAAGAAATGGCTCGTCGCTCTTCCAATGCACAACGTCGTCGCAGTAGCTGGTGGTACAAACGCTTGTTGGCAAGGGAGCGGGAAGAGCGCGAATCGCGTTCCGTCAGGGATTGATACTGCATTGAAAAACGGAGCCTCGCGCTCCGTTTTTGCGTTTATTACCCTTAGCTGCATAACAACGGGGGCCGAAAGGCCCCCGTTTTGTTTTGCTGTCTTTTACCTGTCAGATCATGGCCTAGCGTTGCAGCGCGGCCAGTGCCAGTTCGATCCGCTTGGCGTACTCGGGGTCGGCCTGCTCGAAGTGCTTGAGCTGAGCCGCGACGATGGCGTCATCCTCCACATTGATGAGGGAGCGCGCCAGGTTGGCGGCGAGCCGTGAGCGCTGCCCCTCGTCCATGATACGGAACAGGTTGCCCGGCTGGCTGTAGTAGTCGCTGTCGTAGTCACGGAAGTCGTAGTGCAGGGCGGCCCCTTCCAGACTCAACGCCGGTTCGTGCTGCTCGCTCGGTTGCTGGGTACCAAAGCGGTTCGGCTGATAGTTGGGGCTGGCGCCGCCATTGCTGTCCGCTCGCATGGCGCCATCACGATGGGCGCCGTGATGGAACGGGCAGCGTGGGGCGTTGACCGGCAGCAGGCCGTGGTTGACGCCGAGGCGATAGCGCTGGGTGTCACCGTAGGAGAACAGTCGTCCCTGCAACATGCGATCTGGCGAGAAGCCGATACCGGGCACCACGTTGGCCGGGGTAAAGGCGGCCTGCTCCACGTGGGCGAAGTAGTTGTCCGGGTTCTGGTTGAGTTCCAGCATCCCCACCGGGATCAGCGGGTAGTCGCTGTGCGGCCACACCTTGGTGAGGTCGAACGGGTGGATCTGGTAGGTCTGGGCATCGGCCTCTGGCATCACCTGCACATAGACCTTCCAGCGCGGGAAGTCGCCCCGCTCGATGGCGTTGAACAGATCCGCCTGGCTGGTCTCCCGATCCTGCCCGACGACATTGGCCGCCTCTTCATCGGTGTAGAAGCTGTGGCCCTGCTCGGTCTTGAAGTGGAACTTGACCCAGAAGCGCTCGTTGGCGTCGTTGATAAAGCTGAAGGTGTGGCTGCCGTAGCCGTTCATCTCCCGCAGGCTCTTGGGGATGCCGCGATCGCTGAACAGTATGGTGACCTGATGCAGCGATTCCGGATGGCGGGACCAGAAGTCCCAGGCGGCGGTGGCGCTGCGCAGGTTGGTGCGCGGATCCCGCTTCTGGGTGTGGATGAAGTCAGGGAATTTCAGCGGATCGCGGATGAAGAAGATCGGGGTGTTGTTGCCCACCAGATCCCAGTTGCCCTGCTCGGTATAGAACTTGAGGGCGAAGCCACGCACGTCGCGTTCGGCATCGGCGGCACCCTTCTCACCGGCCACGGTGGAGAAGCGCAGGAAGACCGGGGTCTGCTTGCCGATGGCGTTGAACAGGTCGGCCTTGCTGAACTGGCTGATGTCGTGGGTCACGGTAAAGGTGCCGTAGGCGCCGGAGCCCTTAGCGTGAACCACCCGCTCGGGAATGCGCTCGCGGTCGAAGTGGGCGAGTTTCTCCATCAACCAGATATCTTGCATCAGGACGGGGCCGCGCGGGCCGGCGGTGAGGCTGTTGTTGTTGTCGACGACGGGTGCGCCGTTGGCGCTGTGCAAGGTCTTGTCAGTCATGGCTTCTCTCCTTGTTGATATGGGGCCAGCCTACGGATCTGCGCAATGATCGGCCAATGGGCCTTTCCTCGCCCTTTGATAGGCAAGACAAATGGTTGTGGGTGGGGGATGTGTAACCGCGCCGGATATTGCATGATTGAGGTTTCGAGAAGGAGCCTCATATGCAGATTACGATCCGTCATGCCGAACCCGTCGATGCCCCCGCCTTGCGGGATCTCTACGCCCTGCCTAATGCCCAGGCGGGCACTCTGCACCTGCCTATGCCTCCCCTTAGCCAGTGGCGGAAGCGGTTGGAGAGCAGTGATGTGGTCGCCTTGGTAGCCGAGGCAGATGGGCTGCTGGTGGGCCAGATCTCATTGCATGTGGAGCCCAATCCCAGACGCAAGCATGTGGCTGGTATCGGCATGGGGGTACGGGATGACTGGGCAGGCAAGGGGGTTGGCTCGGCCCTGCTGGCTGCGGCGCTGGAGCTGGCCGATAACTGGCTCAACCTGCACCGGATTGAACTGACGGTTTTCGTCGATAACGAAGCGGCGCAGGCGCTCTATCGCAAGTTCGGCTTTGTGGAAGAGGGGCGGGCCCGTGACTATGCCTTCCGCCAGGGGCGCTATGTGGATGTGTTCTACATGGCCAGAGTTGCGGGGGGCGCCAGTCGCTAACGGCATGGTCGATTATCAGGTCAGATTGCGCCCGGTGATCCGGGCGCTGGAGCAGAACCCCGAGCTCTGCCTTCGCGAGGCGGCCAGTCTCGCGTCGCTCTCCAGCTATCACTTTCATCGGGTCTTTACCGCCGTCACCGGCGAAACCCCGGCCGAGATGCAGCGCCGCCTGCGGCTGGAGCGGGCGGCCCGCGCGCTCTGCTACAGCCGGGATCCGGTGACCGAGATAGCCTTCTCGGCCGGTTTTTCCAGCTCGCAGGCCTTTGCCAAGGCGTTTCGCAAGCAGTTTGCCATGACGCCGGGGGCGCTACGCCAGCAACCCTCGCTGCTGCAACTGAGCAAGAATGGACACGCCGCCCCCCGTGAGGCTGGTTATGCTGAAAGCCATTCCCATGAAAGGAGGCAACCGATGAAAACCGAACAGATGGCCCCGCGCACCCTGGCTTATATCCGGGTGACCGGCCCTTACGGCACTGGCTATGAACCGGTATGTGACCAGCTCTACCAGTGGTCTGCCGAGCAGGGGCAGGCCGAGGGGGAGTGGATCTTCATCTACCACGACAACCCCGAGATCACTGCGCCCCAGCAGTGCCGCACCGATATCTGCGTCACCGTTGCGGCGGGTACCAAAGGCAGCGGTAATGTGGAGATCCAGCCGCTGGCGGGCGGCCGTTATGGCCAGTCACGTTTCACCGTGACCGACCCGGCCCAGTATCCTGCGCTCTGGCAACAGCATATCGGTGAGGTGGTGGCGGCCGGTTTCGAATTTGATGATCGACCCTGTTTCGAGCTCTATCACAGCTTCGATCCGGTGACCAAGATCGCGGATGTCAGCTTCTGCTCCAGCCTCAAGGGGTAGGGCACAACAAGACGGAAGGGGCGGTGCAGAACGCCGTGCAGCAACGAGAGAGCCGGACAGTGTCCGGCTCTTGTGTATCTGGCGATTGGGGCGGCGGTTAGCGCTGGAACCCCTTCTGGGCGAACTTGGGGCGGGCGTTCATGATCTGCTCCACCTGCTCGTCGCTCATCTTGCCACGCGACAGCCCCAGCACCTTGTAGGTGAGTAGCGGTCGGGCGGGCAGGGCGATCATCAGGGCGCGGATCTGGTTCTCGTCATCCTTCTCTCGCACCGGCTTGCCGTAGGCGTAGGTGAGGACGCCGGCATCCATCAGGTTTTTGACGGCGGGCTCGGTGATCGGCAAGTTTATGACGCTTTTACGCTGCAGCACGAACTCGCGCAGTACCGCCTTCTCGTTGAAGTCGAGGAAGCCGATCATCTGGGTCAGCTGGTCCTGCTGACGACGCGCCTGCCACTCCTCACAGGCCCACTCCCAGGCGATCAAAAAGCCCTGACTGCAGAAGTAGGAGATGGCGATCAGCATGCCGACTCCCAGCCAGGCCGCGTGTTCCATCGCCCACAGGCTGACAGCCCCTTTCATCAGCCCGGCCGGAAACAGCAAGATGATGCTGCAGCAGAGCAACAACCAGACCATCAGCCAGTTGAGGCGGTTCAGTTGATAGAAATGTTGGATCCACCGTTTCATCGTTCATCCTTCCCAAACTGTTGTGGATAGTGAACTACCTCCAGCAAGCTGTGTGCCAAGAGTGCAATTTTGGGGGGAGTGCGGCGGGTCGGGTTACATTCTCTTACAACTCAGTCAGTGAGTGATGAATTGTTTGTCTTGTGAACGGGCTGCCGCGTTGCTAAAAAGCCCCCTCAGTCATTGGGGAGTAGCAACCCGCCCGCATTCCGGGCCGGGCCCATGTCAACACTCTTGGATCCTCGCATCCATGGCATGGGCGGCGATAGGCACTATCGCTCTGCAAGACCTTTGGCCTCGATATGCACGCCAGCCGGGCGAGCCATGTCGGGTCCATTGGTTATTCTGCTCGCCTGGCGGTATCTATTATGTTGATTACCCTGCTGTTATTTCTTGCCTCTGCGGTCACCATCTACCTTGCCTGCGAATACTTCGTCAACGGCATCGAGTGGGCCGGCCACCACTTCAAACTCTCCCAAAGTGCCACCGGCTCGCTGTTGGCGGCGCTCGGTACGGCGCTGCCCGAGTGCATCGTCACCCTCACCGCCTTGCTGATGGGCAACACGGCCGCCCAGCAGGAGATCGGCATTGGCGCCGCCCTCGGCGGGCCGCTGGTGCTGGCGACCATCGGCTATGCTGCGGTCGGTCTCACCCTGCTGCTTTGCATGGGGCGTACCGAACGGGCCATCAATGGCGAGGTGCAGCGTGAGATTGGCCGGGATCAGCGCTGGTTTATCGGCATCTTTCTGGTGGCGACCGCGCTGGGTCTGGTCGCCTTTAGCGGCAAGAGCTGGTTGGCCCCGCTGTTTGTGCTGGTCTACCTCGTCTATGTGCGGCGTGAGCTGAAACAGAGCGACAGCCACGAGGCCGGGCTGCCAGAGCCCCTCAAACTGGCACCCGATGCCGGGATCCCGCCCCTTGGCAAGGTGCTGCTGCAGACGCTGGGTGCGCTGGTGGTGGTGGCGCTGGCGGCCCAGCTGTTTGTCCATCAGCTGGAGAGCATGGGCGAGCTGTTTGGCCTCTCGCCGGTGCTGGCGGCCCTGCTGCTGAGCCCGGTGGCGACCGAGATGCCGGAGCTGATGAACGTGCTGATCTGGGTGCGACAGGGCAAGACCAGGATGGCCTTGGCTAATATCTCCGGGGCCATGATGATCCAGGGCACCATCCCCAAGGCGTTCTGTCTGCTGTTTACCCCCTGGCTGCTGAGTGGTGCCATGCTGGTCTCGGCGATCGTGACAGTATTGGCGATGGTGTTGCTCTGGTGGGGGTTTCGCCGGGGGGCGATGACGGCTGGCCGTCTGGCACTGATTAGTCTGCTCTATCTGTGCTTCTGCGGCTGGCTGTTAGTGATGTGAGCGGGATGCGAACGGCGGATCGGTCGGGGCACCAAGGTGGTCACTCGTGAGTGCCCCGAAGTAGCAACGACACAGCCCAGCAGGACACGCCTGCCGGGCTGTGGGTCAGGCGGCCCCGCGCCTTAAGTTCCAAGCCGGTTTCAGGTGGGCTGGGGCAGCTGTTGTTGCGAGGTGCGTTGCTGGAACCAGAGCCAGAGGCCGATGGCAAAACCCAGCACTGAAAGACTGACCACATAGTGGGAGGGGGCCAGCATGTCGTTCTTCATCCAGAGGGTCACCGCCATCGGGGTGAGGCCGCCGAAGATGGCGTAGGCCACGTTGTAGGAGAACGACAGACCGGAGAAGCGCACCACCGGCGGGAAGGCGTTGACCATCACGTAAGGAACCGCGCCGACAATCCCGACCGCAAAGCCCGCCAGCATGTAGAGCGGCACCAGCTGGCTCGTGCCGGCCGCCAGACCGTGATAGAAGGCGTAACTGGAGCCTGCCAGCAGCAGGGAACCGAGCATGAAGGTGATACCGCTGCCCAGCAGGTCGATCAGTCGGCCATAGACGATGCAGCCGAGGGTCAGGGCGACGATCGCCAGCGAGTTGGCGGTCAGGGCGTCCGCCGGGCTGATGCCATAGACCTTCTGCAGATAGGTCGGGGTCATCAGGATCACCACCACGATCCCGGCGGAGAGCAGCCAGGTCAGCAGCATGGAGACCACCACGCTGCTCTTGTGATTGCGCAGCACCGTCTTGAGGGGCAGTTCATCGGCCAGGGTCTTGTTGGCTTGCATCTCGGCGAAGACCGGGGTCTCGTGCAACCAGCGACGCAGGTACATGGCAACGATGCCGAAGATACCGCCCAGCAGGAAGGGCACTCGCCAGCCCCACTCGCTCACCTCGGCCGGGGTCAGGCTCTTGTTGACCGCCGTGGCGATCAGGGAGCCGAGCAGGATGCCGGCCGTCAATCCCGCCGTGAGCGTGCCGCAGGCGACCCCGACCCGACGGGCAGGAACGTGCTCGGCGACAAATACCCAGGCGCCCGGCACTTCACCGCCGATGGCCGCGCCTTGCAGGATACGCAGTCCCAGCAGGGCGATGGGGGCACCGATGCCGAGCACCGCATAGGTGGGCAGCAGACCGATCAACAGGGTCGGCAGCGCCATCATGATGATGCTGAGGGTGAACATCCGCTTGCGGCCGATGAGATCGCCAAAGTGGGCCATGATGATGCCGCCGAGCGGGCGGGCCAGATAACCGGCGGCGAAGATGCCGAAGGTCTGGAACTGGCGTAGCCACTCGGGAATGTCGGCCGGGAAGAACAGCTCGCCGATGACCACGGCGAAGAAGACGAAGATGATGAAGTCGTAAAACTCCAGCGCACCGCCGAGGGCAGCCAGACTCAGGGTCTTGTAATCCTGTCGGTTGAGGGGGCGGGCGTGATCGTGTTGTTGTGCGGTTGTGCTCATATCCGTATGTTTCCCATCGGTTTTTTTAGTTATTGTCAGCCCGCGCAAGGGGCATATACAGGTGTTCGAGAGTATGCTGCCTGCCTCTTGTGTGTAAATCGCGCAATTCGCAACACTGTCTTGCATCTTTTTGGGGCAATCCGAATGCCCCGCTGGCGGAGGAATGATGGAAAAGAAACGGGTACTGCTCTCCTGGAGCAGCGGTAAGGATTGCGCCTGGGCACTGCATCAGTTGCGGCAAGATCCCGCTATCGAGGTGGTGGGGCTGTTTACCACCCTCAATCAGGCGTTCGAGCGGGTGGCGATGCACGGGGTACGCAAGCAGTTGCTGACCGAGCAGGCCGCCTGTGTCGGGCTGCCCCTCATCACCATCGATCTGCCCTGGCCCTGCAGCAACGAGGATTACGCCCGCATCATGACCGGCTTTATCGCCGATGTGGTGGCACAGGGGATCCGCCATATGGCCTTTGGCGATCTGTTCCTTGAGGATGTGCGCGCCTACCGTGAACAGCAGCTGGCAGGCACCGGTATCGAGCCACTGTTCCCGTTGTGGGGCAGCAACACCGGTGAACTGGCGCCGCAGATGATGGCCGCTGGCTTGAAGGCGCGGATCAGTGCCCTCGACCCGAACAAGCTGGATGCCAGCTTGGGTGGCCACGATTTTGACGAAGCACTGCTGGCAGCGCTGCCGGAGGGGGTGGACCCGTGCGGTGAGAACGGCGAGTTTCACACCCTGGCCTATGATGGCCCCATGTTTGCCCGTCCGCTCGGCATTCTGGTCGGGGAAACCGTACTGCGCGACGGCTTTGTCTTTACCGATCTGCTGCCAATCGAAGATTAATTGTCGGGCGTCAAATGCTCCCTTTTGCAGGAACGTTCACAGATTTGAGGGGCGGGATGGGGGCACTATTGACCCCCTCTTTTGATTGAAGATGACAACCTGCCTTATGAAACACTTCTCTCGTCCGGCGCTGCTTGCCTCCTTGCTGGCTGCTGCCCTCTCTCTGCCTGCCGTTGCAGGTGAAGCCGCTACCGTTCAACCGATCCCTGCCGGTGTCACTACCGTCACGCTGGCCCAGCAGGCGCCGATCCACTGGGTCTCGGTGGAACAGATTGCCAAGAGTCTGGATGGTCTGCCCCCGATGGCGGTCGGCTTCGACATCGACGATACCCTGCTCTTCTCCAGCCCCGGTTTTTATCGCGGCAAGCAGGAGTTCTCGCCCAACGACGAGAGCTATCTGAAGAACCCCGCCTTCTGGGAGAAGATGAACAACGGTTGGGATGCGTTCAGCATGCCGAAAGAGGTAGGCAAGGGACTTATCGCCATGCACCTCAAGCGCGGTGACCACATCTATTTCGTCACCGGTCGCTCGGCCACCAAGACCGAAACCGTGAGCCAGACCTTGCAGCAGACCATGAATATTGCGGCTGACCAGCTCAATCCGGTGATCTTCGCCGGTGATCAGCCGGGCCAGAACACCAAGGTGCAGTGGCTCAAGGATAAGCAAATGAAGGTCTTCTACGGCGATGCCGACGGGGATATCAAGGCGGCGCAGGAGGTTGGCATTCGCGGCATTCGTCTGCTGCGGGCAGCCAACTCCAGCTACCGGCCACTGCCGCTGGCAGGGGCGCTGGGGGAAGAGGTGATCATCAATTCCCAGTTCTGATCCGGAGAGTATCCATGCAACAAGGGCGGGGCCATTGGCACCCGCCCTTCTGTTTTTAAGGAGTCATGCAAAGGCGTGGCGCCTTAGTCAGCTCACGGTATCAGTCAGCCCACGGCATCTCGGGCAGGCTGTCGAGGAACTCGCCGTAACGGGTCAGATTGAAGGGGCCCTGATCGGCCTCCATCGCCATCAGCTCGGCCCCGAGGGCGCAGGCGATATACTGCAGCGCCTCTGCCCGCGGGGTGCCCTTCATCACCAGCCGCATCAGGGTCGCCTTCACATGGGGCGGGTGACCATCGTTGAGCTGGTTCTCCACCATCTCCAGCAGCGTCTCTTCGTCAAAAAATTCCTGAGTGTCGTTCATGGGCTATCCACAACAGTAAATGTGGCGGCCAGTATAGCCCTAACCGCCTCCACTCCCTGCACAATCAGGCAATAAACTGCCCGCGGTTCGTCGCGGTTAGGTACGGCAAACCAGCCCGAACAGGGTGTAGCGATCGCGCTGGTTGACGCGGCAGTAACTGATGCCGGCGGGCAGTGCCTGCTGCAGGGTGATGGCGCTGTGCTGATAGTGGCAGACCAGATAGAGTGGGCGTTGGCTACCATCAAGCTGGCTCCAGTAGTGGATCTCGTCGCTGTCGCCATTATCCGGTTTGAGTTGGGCCAGCTCGGCAGGATCTCCGTCGAACAGGGCGAGGTTGTCGAGCTGCAGGCTGAGGGAATCGCGCTGCTCGCCGCTGGCGTTGCGGGTAACGGCTTGCCAGCCCTGCTGCGGGGTCAGCAGTTGCTGGCTAACCTTGATGGCGGGCGGGCAATCAAATTGCAGGCTGGCGGCAAGGGCCAGGGTGGTCAGTAACATGATCTCGGATCTCTCTTCATTCCATCAATCCCGTCCCCATGCTATGTCATCTGCTACTGAACAGCTTCATCATTTTGTCCAGCAGATCAAGCTGTTGTGGTGGCTGTCTCATGGACTCCGCCTCCCGTTCCAGCAACGCCTGCTGCTCCTGCTGGCGGTCGCTCAGTACCCGATAGAGGGGCTCGACCAGCGACTCGCGCTGCATCACCAGTTCCTGAAACATCCCCTGATTAATGCGATAGGTTTCCACGGTAGCAAGCGCCCGTACCGTGAAGGAACTGGGCTCGCCAGTCAGCAGGCTCAGCTCGCCAAAGAAATCACCAGCCCCCAACGAGCCCAGTTTCAGCTCTCGCCCTTCCACGTTGACCAGCATCTCCGCCTCTCCCTTGACCAGTACGAACAGCCAGCCGGAGATCTCCCCCTGCTCCAGCATGATGTCGCCGCTGACGAAGGGGGCGAACTTCACCTGATCGGCCAGCTGGAGCAACTCGTTCTCCTGCAACATGGCAAACAGCGGCAGCTTGCGCAGGGTGTCGGTACGCTCGGCGGTGTGGCGTTTGTGGCGGGCATCCAGATGCTGCTTCTCCTTGGCCATAAAGACGTTGAAGATCGGCGGGGTGAGGCGACGATCGTTGCGGCGCAGGGCCGCATCTATAAGGCTGCGCACCATGGAGTCGGTCGGATCGTCGCGAGCCAGATCGGTCAGCCAGTAGCGCACCGCATAGCGGGCAATCCCCCCTTCGACGTTCATCAGCAGGCAGTCCGGTTGCGGATACTTGGCGACACAGGGGAGCTTGGTCTCCCGCAGGGATTTCTCGATCAGCGCGATGATCTGGGTCGGCAGGGTATCGAGGGTCAGATCGAACCAGACCCAGCGCCGCCACTGCAAGGGTTCGCCCTGACGCCGCCCGAGCACGGTGAAGCGCTGTTTGAGCAGATGGCTGTTGGGGATGACTACGGTTTCCCAGTTGCGGGTTTCGATGGTGGTGGCACGCCAGTTGATCTCCACCACCCGGCCCTGAGTGGTATCTACTTGCAGCCAGTCACCGATGGCGATGGAGTTGTCGAGCTGAATGGAGACCCCGGCCAGCAGGTTGCCCAGGGTATCCTGCATGGCGAAGGCGATGACCGCAGTGATCACCGCCGAGGTGGTGACTATCTCCCCCAGCGCCATCCCGGAGGCATAGAGACGAAACAGCCCCCAGCCGATGTAGCCAATGGTGATGACAATATCGGCGATGATCCGCGGGATCCGCACATGGCAGAGGGGGAGTAGAAACTCGAACAACAGGATCCCCCACACCTTGACCAGTATCAGACCCGCCAGCAGGGTGGAGATCTCGATCAGCAATTGATGGGGCAACGGCAGTTTGAACCAGCCCCCTTCCAGCTGGATCAGCAGGATCATCACCGCGCTTATCATCACGAAACTGAGCTCGGAGAGCAGCTCCCGGCGCTGGCCCGGACGACGCCAGAGGTGGATCAGCATCAGTGACAGGGTGAACAGAGTCCAGAATGGGTGTTCCATGATCCAGATGATGGCAGGTAGTACCGTGAGGTTATCGCCAGACATAGCAGCCCCTTCTTGTGGTTTACCACCAGCATAGTTGCTGTAGCGAGGGGAAATGGTGCGTTGGTACAGCAATTTATTTATGCTGTGCAGAACCAGGCAAAGGAGTGCGATCTAGTGTCAATTTCAAAGAAAATCATCTGGTTGGTGGCATTGTTGCCACTGGCTGGTTGTGACCTGTTAGTGGATAAGTATCGGGTCGAGTTCAGGGATGGATCCTGGCGCGAGATAGCCATCACCCCCTTCTCCAGCGAGGCGCGCTGGCGCGAGGGGTGTGCCACCGGCGAAGTGCTGAGCGATATGAAAGTGCCGATCAAGCGCGGTGACAAGGTCAATGGCCGGGAGCAGTTGCTGATCGGCGGCGAGAAGTTCGAGCTGGATGACAACAACCTCTACCGCAGTAATGGCATGGTGTTTGGTCAGTCCCCGGATCATATCCAGCGTGGGCTCAAGGGAATGGATATATGCCGAACTATGCGCCCCGAGCGGGGTGGCTTGCCCAAGCTCAAGGCGCGCGGTTTCGGTGACTGACCTGCTCTGGCTTAACCTTTGGCTGCCAGCCCACAGCGCTGGCGGCAGGCATCGCCAAAGGCTTGAAAGATCTTGATGGAGTGGGGGTTTTCATTGGCTTTCCACTCCGGATGCCACTGCACTGCCAGCAGAAAGGGGGAGAGTGTGGGAGCATGCAGTGCCTCGATCAGCCCATCTTCGGCGTGAGCCAGCGGCTCCAGTCCGCTCCCCAGTCGATCAATCCCCTGCCCATGCAGGGAGTTCACCGCAATCCGCTCAGCCCCCATCAGCTCGGCAAACCAGCTGTCCGGCAGCAGCTCAATCTGATGGCTCGGCCCATACTGCTCGTCGACCGGATCGTCGGCATCTTCCCGGTGATCGTCATAGCCCGGCTCGTTGTAGACCTTCTGATGAATATCGCCACCCAGTGCCACGTTGATCTCTTGCATGCCACGACAAATCCCGAGGATCGGCAACCCCTGCGCAATCGCGGCATTGATCAGTGACAAGTCAAAGAGGTCGCGATCCCGATCCTGCTGTTTTTCCGGGGTGAGGTTCTCTTGCCCATAGAGGATCGGGTCTATGTTGGAACCGGCACCACTCAGATAGACACCATCGGCCAGATCCAGATATTGCTGCAGATCGGCGGTGCTGCAGCAGGTGGGCACCAGCAACGGGACGCAGTCGCTGATCTCCACCAGCGGCATGATGTATTTGTGGGTCATCACCTGATAGGCGTGGCCGTTGCGGGGTTGGGCCCCCATGGTCATCAGCACCACAGGTTTACGGTTGGATGGGGGGAGGGGATTTGGCATAGGGCACCTTGATTATCCTTGGCGTTGAAGTCTCATCCTGCGCCTTGGGCAGGCCCTTGCATACGCAGTGGGCAAGGGCATGCCTCAAGGCATGGTCATGGGATCCCGGGTCGGGCAGGGTGGCAGAATCGTCGGTCAGCCTGGGCAGTGACAGCCTGGATCCTCTGTTCAGTCTGCCAAGGCCGTTCAATATGTCAAACAAAATGATGCTAAATTGTTAACGGGTTTGTGTTGATCTGCTCTGAAACAGCGATTTAACGGGGCGGAGTAGATGGGTATTCATGGCCGGGTCGCCAGAATGGTGGATATATTAAACGCGCAGGGGCTGCGGGGGATGGGGAAGGGCGTCAATAGAAGCACGCCTCCGCAGAGGGAGGCGTGTTTCGGGGATCACAGCAGGTCTTCGATCTCGCCGCGCAGATATTGGTACATCTCGCGATAAGCGATCGGCGGCGTGTTGAGGGTCCGCTCTTTGTTAGCTGTGCGGATCAGTTGGCGCAGCTTCTGGCGATCCAGCTCGTGGAACTGCGACAGCAGTTCGTTGAGGGCGCTGTCACCTTCGGTGATCAGGCGCTCGCGCCACTGCTCCAGACGATGCAGACGTGCATTCACGGTAGAGTGACGGTTTCTGAAGATCGACAGGGCTTCGACGATCGGCTCGATATCACGGCTGCGCATCAGGCGGCCGATAAACTGCAAGTGACGGCGGAATGACTCATCTTTGTTCGGCTTGAGCTTGCGGCCCAGCTCGACTGCATCGGCAAGCTCTTCATCCAAAGGAATTTTTTCCAATTCACTGTGGCTTAAGGAGACAATCTCTGCACCCAGTTTTTGCAACGCTTCTGCATCGCGCTTGAGCTGGCTCTTGCTGGGGCCCCAGTCTTCTAACTCGTTGTCGTCTTGATATTGACTCATCGGTCTCTTGATTCCTGTCTTTCACGTTTGGTGGATATGTTACCAGCTTCTCCCGCTGGGCGCAGGGGTCTGATATGCTTAGTCCCCTTTCCTTCCTTCATACAGATGTGAGTTATGGATCAGCAAGACCAAATCCGCCAGGATCAAGCCCATCTCGAGGCCGTGGTTGCCGAAGCCCTGGAGATAGCCAAAGGACTGGGCGCCTCGCTGGCCGAAGTCTCCATCAGCAAGCAGACCGGGCTGTCGGTGAACACCCGGGGTTGTGAACTGGAAAGCATTGAATTCAATAAGGATGGGGCGCTCGGCATCGCGGTTTACCGCAATGGCTGCAAGGGGTCATCATCGACCACCGATCTGGGCAAACCGGCCATCCGCGCCGCAGTCGAAGCCGCCATCGAGATCGCCCGCCACACCTCTGCCGACGATTGCGCCGGGCTGGCACCTGCCGAGCTGCTGGCCTGGGATGCCCCTGACTTGCAACTGTGTCACCAGATTGAACTGGATCCCCAGCGCGGGATTGAGTTGGCCATCGAGTGTGAGCGGCTGGCACTGGGTCGCGATGCCCGCATCAAGCACTCCGACGGTGCCGGTTTCTCAAGCCATCTCGGCATCAAGGTTTATGGCAACAGCCATGGCTTTGTGAAGGGCTATGCCGCCTCGCGCAACTCCCTGAGCTGCGTGCTGATCGGCGAGCAGGATGGCGAGATGCAGCGGGATTACGGTTACTCATCCAGTCGCGATCTGGCTGGGCTCTGGAGCCCGCAGCGCATCGCTGATGAGGCGGTCGAGCGTACCGTCTCGCGCCTCGGCGCCCGCAAGATTTCCACTCGCCATGCCCCTGTGCTGTTTCACCCCGATACTGCGTCCGGCCTGTGGGGTCATCTGGTGATGGCCATCAGTGGGGGTAACCTCTATCGCAAGTCGAGCTTCCTGCTCGACAAGCTGGGCAAGCAGGTCCTGCCCCAGTGGCTCACCATTGAGGAGTTCCCCCATCTACTGGGCGGGTTGGCCAGTAGCCCGTTCGATGGTGAAGGGGTGCGCACCCGCGACATGGATATCATCCGTAACGGCGAGTTGATGAGCTGGCTGCTCACCTCCTACTCCGCCCGCAAGCTGGGGTTGACCACCACCGGTCATGCCGGTGGCATTCACAACTGGCAGGTTTCCAACTCCGGCAAGGACTTTCAGGGCATGCTGAAAGAGATGGGCACCGGCCTGCTGGTGACCGAGCTGATGGGGCAGGGGGTCAATATCGTCAACGGTGACTACTCCCGTGGCGCCGCCGGTTTCTGGGTCGAGAATGGCGAAATAGCCTACCCGGTCGAGGAGATCACCATAGCTGGCAATCTGGCGGAGATGTTCAGCCATATCGTGGCGGTGGGCAGTGACGAGGACGAACGTTCCAGCCTCAAGACCGGTTCGGTACTGGTCGAGAACATGAAGCTGGCGGGTCATTGATCCGGTAGTTATCCTGCCTGACGGGATGAAATGAGAAAGGCCCCCTCGCCAACGCGAGGGGGCCTTTTTATCAGCTTGCGATCAGTGATCTGCTGGCAATCAAAGGGCTATCAGCCCTTGATGCGCTCGATGCGGCCACCCAGTCCCTGCAGCTTCTGCTCGATGTCTTCGTAGCCACGGTCGATGTGATAGATACGGTCGACGATGGTAGTGCCTTCGGCTACAAAACCGGCCAGCACCAGACTGGCGGAGGCGCGCAGATCGGTCGCCATCACCTGGGCGCCCTTGAGCTGCTCGGTGTCACGGCAGATGGCTACATTGCCCTGCAGTTCGATGTCAGCGCCCATCCGTACCAACTCGGGAACGTGCATGAAGCGGTTCTCGAAGATGTTCTCGGTGACCATGGCGGTGCCCTTGGCGACCGCGTTCAGCACGGTGAACTGTGCTTGCATGTCGGTCGGGAAGGCCGGGTAGGGGGCGGTCTTGATGGTGACCGGCTTGAGGGTGCGGCCAGTCATGTCGAGGGTGATCCAGTCAGCCCCTTTCTCGATCAAGGCGCCTGCCTCTTCCAGCTTGACCAGTACCGCTTCCAGCAAGGTCGGGTCGGTGTTGCGGCAGGTGACCTTGCCACCGGTAACCGCTGCGCCCACCAGGAAGGTACCGGTTTCGATACGGTCAGGCTGTACGCTGTAGTCGCCACCGTGCAGGCGTTCGACGCCATCGATGGTCAGGGTGTCAGTGCCTGCGCCCTGGATCTTGGCGCCCAGGGTGGTGAGGAAGTTGGCCAGATCGACCACTTCCGGCTCACGGGCGGCGTTTTCGATCACGGTGCGCCCTTCTGCCAGGGTCGCAGCCATCATCAGGTTCTCGGTACCGGTGACCGAAACCATGTCCATCAGGATATGGGCGCCTTTGAGGCGACCATCGACACGGGCCTTGATGTAGCCATCTTCGATGGTGATCTTGGCACCCATCAGCTCCAGACCGTGGACGTGCAGGTTGACCGGACGGGCACCGATGGCGCAACCGCCGGGCAGAGAGACGTCAGCAGCCCCGAAACGGGCGGCCAGCGGGCCCAGCGCCAGAATGGAGGCGCGCATGGTCTTCACCAGCTCGTAGGGGGCGACGTGGTTGTTCACCGCACCGGTCAGCACGGTGACGTTGCCGTTGACCTTGGTGGTCGCGCCCAGCATCTCCAGCAGCTTGATGGTGGTGCCCACATCTTTCAGACGTGGCACGTTGGAGAGGTGTACCTCTTCATCACACAGCAGGGTTGCGAACAGGATCGGCAGGGCGGCGTTTTTGGCGCCGGAGATGGTCACTTCGCCGTTGAGAGTGCAACGACCATCGATTTTGAATTTGTCCATTTTTACTTCGTTACCAAATCAGGAGGGCAATAGGAATTTACGTTCGCGTTTCCACTCGGCGTCGGTGAACGCCTTGATGGAGAGGGCGTGAATGGCGTTGCTGGCGATCTTGTCCATCAGCGGGGCATAGATGGCCTGCTGTTTCTTGACCCGGCTCATGCCGTCAAACATGTCACCGACGGCGATCACTTGATAGTGACTACCGTCCCCTTTGACATGGACTTCGGACAATGGCAGAGCCTCGAGGAGTATCGCTTCAATTTCAGAGACTTGCATTATGCGTCCTCAGTTGTGAGCGGGGTTGACTGAAACAGCCCGGCCACCCCGTAGAGGTTGGCCAGGGTATAGAAATCACTGGAGGCGCCCACCAGTTGCGGTGTGGCGCCTCGCGCTAATACGTTTTTGGCCCATTTGACCAGCAGCGCCAGCCCGGCTGAGTCGAGGGTGGTGACGCCGCCGAGTTCGAGCCGGTCATTCTGCCACCACTGGGCGCGGGATTGCCACAGCTCATTGACCTGTGGCGCCTGCAGATCACCGCTCAGGATCATGGCTTGAGCACTAGCGGTTTGGCGTTGTGTTCGCGCAACTGGGCGATCACCGCATCGATGCCGTTCTGGCGAATGAGGCCGCCCAGCTCGCTCTGTTTGGCGGAGAGCAGGCTGATCCCCTCGGCGACCATGTCGAAGGCTTTCCACTCGCCGGTCTTGTTGTTCTTGCGCAGCTTGAACTCGAGGAAGATATCCGGCTTGCCGGGCTCTTTTACGCTGACGCTGACGGCGGTGATGTTGCTGTCACCGGCCGCTTTGCCCGGTTCGACCTTGACGGTCTGCTTGTCAAAGTGGGCCAGCGCGTCGGCGTAGGAGCTCACCATGTACTCGGTGAACACCTCGACAAAGGCATTGCGCTGCGCCTCTGTGGTCTCTTTAATCTGGTTGCCGAGCACCTTGTAGGCGGCAAAGCGGTTATCCACGTAAGGCAACAGCTCTTCACGGATGATCACCCGCAGGTGATCCGGATTGCTTTTTACCTGGGCCTGATCGGTTTTCAGGCGGGCAAAAGTCTGCTTGGCAGCTTGATCCACCAGTGCATTGGGGTCGGTTGCATCGACTGCGGCCTGGGCCGACAGGGAAAAGAGCATGCTGGTCATCAGGCCCAGCAGCAGGGCGATTTTCTTGAACATGGTTACTCCTTCTTGCTGTCAGGTTTGCTGTCGGAGGATTGGCTGTAGAGGAATTTGCCAATCAAATCTTCCAGCACGATGGCGGATTTGGTGTCTTCAATCAGATCACCATTTTTGAGCATACCGGTTCCCATCTCCTCATCGCTGAAGCCGGGGGCCAGACCAATGTACTGCTCGCCCAGCAGACCCGAGGTCAGGATGGAGAGCGAGCTGGTATCGGAAAACTCGCCAGCACTCTTTTGCATCAGCAAGGTGACTTCGGGCACCTGGGTTTTCGGGTCCAGCACAATATCGCTGACCCGACCCACCACCACACCGCCGACCTTGATCGGCGAGCGGACTTTCAGGCCGCCGATATTATCGAAATGCGCGCGCAGGGTATAGGTTTCTCCTTCCGGTTTGAAGCTCAAACCGGCCACTTGCAGTGCCAGCGCCAGAATGGCGCCGAGGCCAGCCAGCATGAAGGTGCCAACCAGGAATTCTACTTTGCTGAACTTCATCGTTACCTTATCCAAACATGACTGCGGTGAGTATAAAATCCAGGCCGAGTACGGCGAGGGAGGAGTGGACCACGGTACGGGTCGTGGCCTGACTGATCCCGGCCGAGGTCGGCTTGGCATCATAGCCGTTAAAGAGCGCAATCCAGGTGATCACCAGGGCGAAAATCAGGCTCTTGATGGCCCCCTGCATGATGTCATCCTGCCAGTCGACGGAGGCCTGCATGGCGGACCAGAAGCTCCCTTCATCAACCCCCAGCAAATCCACTCCAACCAGTTTGCCGCCAAAGATACCGATCAGGCTAAACATAAAGGCCAATAGTGGCATGCTGATGACCCCGGCCCAGAAGCGCGGCGCGACGACGCGGCGCAGCGGATCGACCGCCATCATTTCGAGGCTTGAGAGTTGTTCGGTGGCCTTCATCAGACCGATCTCGGCGGTCAGGGCAGACCCGGCGCGACCGGCAAATAACAGGCCGGTCACCACAGGCCCCAGTTCCCGCAGCAGGGAGAGGGAGACCAGCGGCCCGAGGCTCTGCTCGGCGCCGAAATCCTTCAAGACGTTATAACCCTGCAGCGAGAGCACCATACCGATAAACAGGCCGGAGACCAGAATGATGGCCACCGACTGCACGCCCACTACGTAGAGCTGTTGCACCAGCAAGGGAAAGTGCTTGCGTGGTTCGGGTTTGCCCGCCAGTGCATGAAACAGCATGATGGAGGCGCGGCCGACAGAGCTGATAACACGCACCCCGACCCGACCCAGCTTGCTTATTTGACTTATCAACATCAGAGATCCTGTAGCAGATCGCCTGCCGGAAAATGAAACGGAACAGGACCGTCGGGCAAGCCTTTGAGGAACTGCTCGACTTCGGGATTGTGCTCCTCGCGCAATTGAGCCGGGGTGCCGTGTGCCACCACCTTGCGATTGGCGATGATGTAGGCGTAATCGGCGATGCTGAGCACCTCTTTCACATCGTGGGTAACGATGACGGAGGTGATGCCAAGGGCATCGTTCAGCTCCTTGATTAGCTTGACCAGCACCGCCATGGTGATGGGGTCCTGCCCGACGAAGGGCTCGTCATACATGATGAGATCGGGGTCAAGGGCGATGGCTCGGGCCAGTGCCGCCCGACGCGCCATGCCGCCGGAGAGCTCGGACGGCATCAATTGTGCCGCGCCGCGTAAACCCACAGCTTGCAGCTTCATCATGACGATGGTGTGGATCAGCTCTTCTGGCAGGCCGGAGTGCTCCCGCAGCGGGAAGGCCACATTGTCGTAGACCGTCATGCCGGTAAACAGGGCGCCACTCTGGAACAGCATGCTCATCCGTTTGCGCACCTCGTAGAGACGGCTGCGGGAGAGGGTGGGGATATCTTCCCCGTCGAACAGGATGTGACCGGACTCAGGTTTGATTTGGCCACCGATTAAGCGCAGCAAGGTGGTTTTGCCGATACCGCTCGGGCCCATGACGGCGGTGACCTTGCCACGGGGAATGGTCAGGCTGATCCCGTCGTACAGCAGCCGATTGCCGTGGCTGAAACTCAGGTCGGAGATGGTGATCAGATCATTGTTCAAACAATTGTCCATCCGGTGTAAATGAGGTGCGAATTTTATGGGGTAGTCTAGGTGTAAGCAACAGCAAGGAACAACTATTGAACAGGTTGCCAGCCTATTTGCACGACAGTTTTCTGTAACAAAGTGCGTCATTCATCGTGGGGTTCACCATCCGATTCGCTTATCCGGGCAGACTTTTTTATAATCCCGCAGCTAATTTCGGCCCGGAGCTGTGTCTTTATGTCTGTAAAGCCTGAGAAAGTGTCTGAACTGTTCGATTTTCGTCGCAGTGCCCGCGCGGTGCTGGACATTGAAAAACAAGCGATAGATGGACTCTATCAGTACCTGAACGATACCTTCGACAGGGCCTGCGAGATGGTGTTGCGCTGTGGCGGCAAGATAGTGGTCACCGGAATGGGCAAGTCGGGCCATATCGGCAGCAAAATTGCTGCAACCCTCGCCAGCACCGGCACGCCAGCCTTTTTCCTCCATCCGGGGGAAGCGAGTCACGGTGACCTGGGGATGGTATCCAGTGGCGATCTCATCATCGCCATCTCCAACTCCGGCGAGAGCGACGAGATCCTGGCCCTGCTGCCGGTGCTCAAACGCCGCGGCATTCCGCTGATCTGCATGACCGGCAATCCAGCCTCCACCATGGCCAAAGAGGCTAACGTGCACCTGTGCATCAAGGTGGATAAAGAGGCCTGCCCATTGGGGCTGGCACCCACCTCCAGTACCACGGCGACCCTGGTGATGGGCGATGCACTGGCGGTGGCCCTGCTGGAAGCACGCGGCTTTACTGCCGATGATTTTGCCCTTTCTCACCCGGGTGGGTCGCTCGGCAAGCGCTTGCTGCTGCGGGTCGGTGACTTGATGCATCGTGGTGAGCTGTTGCCCCGGGTTGGCATCGATGCCACCATCAGCGAGGCACTGCTGGAAGTGAGCCGCAAAGGTCTGGGGATGACGGCGATCATCAATGTCGATGGCGTGTTGGCGGGGTTGTTTACCGATGGTGACCTGCGCCGCATCCTCGACCAGCAGATCGATATCCATCACACTCCCATCAGCCGTGTGATGACCACCAACTGTGTTACCGTAGGGCCAGAGATGATGGCGGCTGAAGCTGTCAAACTGATGGAAACCCGCAAGATTAACGGATTGCTGGTGGTGGATGAAGAGAAGCGCCCGCTCGGTGCCTTCAACATGCACGACCTGCTGAAAGCCGGAGTAATTTGATGCAAAACGTACCGACCCTCTATGGTCCGGTGACGCGCAGCCAGTACGACAAGGCGGCGCAAATCCGCCTGCTGGTGTGCGATGTGGATGGGGTGCTCTCCAACGGCCTCATCTACATGGGAAACAACGGCGAAGAGCTGAAAACCTTCTGCACCCGCGATGGTGCGGGCATGCGGGCCTTGCTCAATGCCGGGATCGAGATCGCTATCATCACCGGGCGCAACTCTCGTATTGTCAGCGATCGGATGAAAAGCCTGGGTGTGGCTCACGTGGTGCAGGGAGCAGACAAGAAACTGCCCCACTTCGAGGCGCTGCTGGCCAAGCTGGGACTGACTCCGGAACAGGCCGCCTATATGGGCGATGACACCATAGATCTGCCGGTGATGGCCGCCTGTGGCCTTGGCATCGCGGTGGCGGATGCTCATCCGCTGGTGCTGAGCCGTGCTGATATGGTGACTCGTCTTGGCGGTGGCATGGGCGCGGTGCGCGAGGTGTGCGACCTCATTCTGCAAGCGCAGGGGTTGGCAGATGACCAGCCCGAGGCGTCGGTATGAGCAGACAGACCCTGTTGTTTGCCTTATTGCTGCTGGTGGCGCTGGTCGCCTGGCAGTTGGGCAAGGTGGAGCTGGTGCCCCAGAGCGCCGTCAAAATCGAAAACTATCAGCCGGATTTTGTCGCTAAAGATCTGGTGACCACCCGTTTTGACGTGAATGGTAAACGTACCGAGCGATTGGAGTCTGACTACGCCGAGTATTACCAGCTGCTCGAGCAGGCGACCTTCGACCAGCCGGTAGTCTATATGTATGACGAGCAGGGGAGTGCCGAGTGGAAGATCACTGCCGAAACCGGCGTGCTCAACACCGGTGACAACGTGATCCTGCGGGATAAGGTACATCTGGATGGGCTACTGCCAACTAGCTTCATCTCCACGCTCGATACACCCTATCTGGAGCTGGATCTGGTGACGCAGGATGTGCGCAGCAACCGGGAAGTAAATATTCTGGGTCGGGATTTCCAGACCCAAGGGGTTGGCCTCAAGGGCCATCTGGACCGCAAATATTTTGAGTTACTGGATCAAGGTCATGCCATCTATTTCAATGAAAAACGCTAATCTGGCTCTCGCAGCCCTGTTGTTGTGTGGTGCAGTAACCGCCAAAGAGTCCGACTTTGCCGAGAAGGTCTATGTCGATGCCGTCAAACAAGTGGCCGAGATGCAGGATAATCGCATCACCTTTGAACAGAATGTCATCATCACTCAGGGCACCATCAAGATCCATGCCGACAAGGTAGTGGTGACCCGTTCCGGCGAGAAAGGGGCCGAGGTGATGACTGCCTACGGCAAGCCAGCGACCTTCTTCCAGATCATGGATAATGGCAAGCCGGTCAATGCTCATGGCAATAGCATTCGTTATGAGCTGAAAAACCGCCTGGTCACCATTACCGGCAACGGTCAGCTCAAGCAGGAAGATAGTCTGGTCACTGGCGACCTGATCCGTTATGACATCGACAAACAAAAGATGACTGCCGAGAGCAAGAACCCGACCCAGCGAGTCAGGACCGAGTTCCTGCCGGATCAGGTAGAGAACTTCGACAAACCCGCCGACCAGAAGAAGCAGGGAAAATAAGCCATGGCAGTGTTAAAAGCAGTTGGGCTGCAGAAGAGCTACAAACGTCGCATGGTGGTCAGCGACGTTAGTCTGGAAGTGGGCACTGGCCAGATTGTCGGCCTGCTGGGCCCCAACGGAGCAGGCAAGACCACCTCCTTCTACATGATCGTGGGACTGGTGCAGCGGGATGCCGGTCTCATCACTATCGACGATCAGGATATCAGCCTGCAACCGATGCATGTGCGGGCTCGCAATGGCATCGGCTATCTGCCGCAGGAGGCCTCTATTTTCCGCCGCCTGTCGGTGTTCGACAACCTGATGGGGGTGATGCAGACCCGCAAGGGGTTGAGCCGCGAGGAGCGTGAGGACAAGGTTCAGCAACTGCTGGAAGAGTTCAACATCACCCACATTCGCGACAACCTGGGCCAGAGCCTCTCCGGCGGTGAGCGCCGCCGGGTCGAGATCGCCCGTGCGCTGGCGGCCGAGCCGCGTTTTATTCTGCTGGATGAACCCTTTGCCGGGGTTGACCCGATTTCTGTGATAGACATCAAGAAGATCATTCAGCATCTGAAAGATAGAGGCCTTGGCGTCTTGATTACCGACCACAACGTCAGAGAGACTCTGGACGTATGTGAGAAGGCCTATATCGTCAGCCACGGCAAGATGATTGCCGAAGGTGCACCGGCGGACATCCTCGCCGATGAACAGGTCAAGCGCGTCTATTTGGGCGATCAATTCAGTCTATAGTAAGGGGGCATGCCTTCATTCTCTTTGACGAATGCCTCGCTGAACATAAGGATATCCCGACGTAGATGAAGCCGACATTACAGTTGCGTCTCGGTCAATCCCTGACCATGACGCCGCAATTACAACAAGCTATTCGTCTGCTCCAGCTCTCCACTTTGGAACTTCAGCAGGAAATTCAGCAAGCGCTCGAGAATAACCCCCTGCTGGAGCAGGAAGAGAGTGAAGTACAAGAGACCAGTCCGGAAGAGCCTGTTGATGCCAGCCAGCTGGATTCCAGCGATGCCATGGCGCAGGAGCAGATGCCGGACGAGTTGCCGGTAGATACCACTTGGGATGAAGTCTACTCTGCCGGGACCGCCCAGAGCGCTGGCCCTATCCACGATGGGGAAGATAGCGTTTATCAGGGGGAGACCACCGAAAACCTGCAGGATTATCTGTTGTGGCAGATGCGGCTGACCCCGTTCAGCGATGTGGATGCCGCCATCGCCCTCGCTATCATTGATGCTATCGACGAGTCCGGCTATTTAACCGTTGAGCTGGAGGATATCCTGCAAGCGGTCAGTAGCGATGCGCTGGAGGTCGAACTTGATGAGGTCGAAGCTGTGCTCAAGCGGGTGCAGCATTTCGATCCGGTCGGCATCGCTGCCCGTTCGGTGCAGGAGTGTTTGTTGATCCAGCTGGGGCAGTATGACCCGCAGACTCCCTGGCTCAATGAGGCCAAGGAGGTGATCCTCGAACATATGGATCTGCTCGGTAATCGTGACTACCGAACTCTGGCGCGCAAGACCAAACTCAAAGAGAGCGACCTCAAGTCGGTGCTGGATCTGATCCAGCTGCTGGAGCCGCGCCCCGGCAATGGCATCATCCAGAGTGACTCCCAGTATGTGATCCCCGATGTTTCTGTGGTCAAGAAGGGTAGCAAGTGGGTCGTTGAGCTCAATCCTGATTCTTCCCCGCGTATCCGGGTCAACGAGACCTATGCTGCCATGGCCCGCAATGCGCGCAGTGGCACGGATACCCAATTTATTCGCTCCCATCTGCAGGAAGCCAAATGGTTCATCAAGAGCCTCGAGAGTCGCAATGATACCCTGCTGAAAGTAGCCTGTTGTATTGTCGAACAACAACAGGGCTTTTTCGAGTATGGTGAAGAGGCGATGAAGCCGATGGTGCTCAACGACATCGCCGAAGCGGTGGAGATGCATGAATCGACCATTTCCCGGGTGACAACCCAGAAATACATGCATACCCCAAGGGGCATATTTGAACTGAAGTTTTTTTTCTCCAGCCATGTGAACACCGAAGGAGGAGGAGAGTGCTCATCGACCGCAATTCGCGCGCTCATCAAGAAGCTGGTCACGGCAGAGAATCCTGCCAAGCCGTTAAGTGATAGCAAGATCGCGGATTTGCTGGCCGAACAGGGTATTATGGTGGCGAGACGCACGATCGCTAAGTATCGCGAATCCTTGTTTATCGCACCTTCCAATCAGCGTAAACGCCTGGTTTAGGCAAAACAAAAGGATGATGTTATGCAAATTAACCTGACCGGACACCATGTCGAGATCACCGAAGCTCTGCGTGAATACGTGAGTAACAAATTTGCCAAACTCGAGCGTCACTTTGACCACATTAATAACGTTCATGTGGTGCTTAGTGTGGAAAAACTGAACCAGATAGCGGAAGCTAAATTGCATGTCAGTGGCGGCGAAGTGTTTGCTACCTCTGAGCATGCTGATATGTATGCTGCGATAGACACCTTGCTCGACAAGCTGGACAGGCAGATCATCAAGCACAAAGATAAGTTAAATAAAAAATAACTATGCAACTTGAACATATATTGAGTCGGGACTGCACCAAAAGTGCAGTCCCTTGTACCAGCAAGAAACGCGCCCTCGAAATCATCAGCGAGTTGGCCGCCGAACGCCTTGGCACCTCCCGTCAGGCGCTGTTCGAATGCTTGTTGGCCCGCGAAAAAATGGGCAGTACCGGGATCGGTGCCGGTATTGCGATTCCCCACGGTCGTATTGATGATGCATTCCCGCCAACCGCGATTCTGATGACCTTTGCGGACCCCATCCCTTTTGATGCCATCGACAATCAACCGGTTGACCTGCTGTTTGCCTTGCTGGTGCCGGAAAGCGAGTGCAAGCAGCATCTCAAGACCCTTTCTCTGATGGCTTCCAAGCTGGGTGACAAGGCGGTCTGTCGCCAGCTGCGTCAGGCAACCAGCGATGAAGAGCTCTATCAGATCATGACCTCGGCCTGATACTCAGGCTTGGAATGAACCACCTGTTTTGGCGTGAGGGAACAAGATGCAGTTAATCGTGGTAAGTGGACGTTCGGGCTCCGGTAAAACGGTAGCCCTGCGTGTGCTGGAAGATCTGGGTTACTACTGTGTGGACAACCTGCCGGTCAATCTGCTGCCCCAGCTTATTGTCTCGGTGGAGAGCCAGTACGACAAGCTGGCGGTCAGCATCGATGTGCGCAACCTGCCGAGCGATCCGGAGAAACTGGAAAATCTGCTGGCTCAGGTGCGCAATGAGGGGCGGGTTGAGTTCTCCAGCTTTTTCTTCGACGCTGACAATGGCACCCTGCTCAAGCGCTATGGCGAGAGCCGCCGCTTGCACCCCCTCTCACGCAACAAGCTGTCGCTGGATGAGGCGATTCGGGAGGAGACCCACCTGCTGGCGCCACTCTCCTCGACTGCTGACCTGCGTATCGACACCACCCTCCTCAGCATTCACGACTTGAGCGAGCTCATCAAGACCAGGGTGCTTGGGAAGAAAGAGAACGAGCTGGTGCTGGTGTTCGAGTCGTTCGGCTTCAAGTACGGCATTCCCAAGGATGCCGACTTCGTGTTCGATGCTCGCTTCCTGCCCAATCCGCACTGGATCCCCGAGCTCAAGCCGTTCACCGGCAAGGATGAGCCGGTCGCCAACTACCTCTCGGCGCAGGCCGATGTGATGCTGTTTACCCAGCAGATCGAAAATATGCTGGCGACCTGGTTGCCCCATCTGGAGCGCAACAATCGCAGCTACCTCACGGTCGGCATCGGTTGCACCGGCGGTCAGCACCGCTCGGTCTTTATTGCAGAACGGCTGGCCAGTGCATTCCGTTTGCTCGGCAAGAACGTGCAGATCCGGCACCGTACTCTCGACAAGAGTGCCCCCCAATCCTGATGGACCAATAGGACGACCCGATGACTGTTTCCGCCTCGGTTGAAGTGAAAAACAAGCTGGGCATTCACGCCAGACCAGCCATGATGCTGTTCGAGCTGGTGCAGGGTTTCGATGCCCACGTGCTGCTGCGCAATGAAGATGGTGTGGAGGCCGATGCTGACAGCATCATCGGCCTGCTGATGCTGGATTCTGCCCAGGGGCGACAGGTGGAAGTACAGGTTGAGGGCCCCGAAGAGGAGGAAGCCCTGGCAGCGGTGGTGGAGTTGTTTACCTCCGGCTTTAACGAGGAGTAATCACCTCCCGTTCCATATTATGAGCCAGTACGAGCCAGCGCTTTGAAGCTGGCAAAGTCCCGACAAGCCAGCAGATTTTTGCTGGCTTTTTCGTTCATGAAGGCCAGAAACAGGTCGTAGAGACCCATAGCTTCTTCGTAGTCGGCCTTGCTGATGGATGTAGCAGAGCAGATGTTCGACCAGTTGTTCGCTCGCCGCCGCCATGGCCGGGCTCAGCCCCGGACTGTCTGCAATCAGACGTGCCTAGGTCTGGATGGCGAGGCCAGCGATCTCGTCATCTGCTGGCTGCATATCAGCTTTCCCCTACTTAGTCAGACAACCGCTGCTTTACCATATCCAGCAGGGTACGCACATCGTCGGTTCGGGTTTGGCCGCTTTCGCTGTCGACGTGGGGGAGCACCTTCTGAACCCCTGCACCCAGTGCGATCAGCACTATCTCCTCGAAGTTTTCCAGAGTGGGCTCCAGCCAGAAACCGTGGCGCGCACTGGCCTCGGCCATCGCCTGATACTCGTCGCGACAGGCAAGCCCGCCCATGGGGAATAACTTGACCGAGCTGCCGCCCATGTCCTTGATCGGGGCGATGGCGGAATCGATAGGAACAATGCTGTCCGGCTGCTGGGTGCTGAGGGGGCGGGTCACCATACCCGGCGTGCTGGTGGGGGAGATCAGCCCATTCACCAGCGTTTGTGAGTGGCCGAGCAACGCCCGACAGGCGCCGACTCCGGGGGCCACTGCGGGGTCAGCATTGTGTGAAATTGTGTTATTTATCGCAGAATTTAACGAAATGAAGTGAGCACGGGGCTGGTGGCCAAGGTGCGACCATCTGGCGTGGCGGTGACGGTTCCCCTTGGTATGAAGAGGGGGCTTCATAAAAAACTGGCCAGCAAGGGCTGGCCAGTTTGGGTGGTTGTCACTGGGATCAGAAGTGGTAGGTACCGGTCAGACTCAGCTGACGGGGTGTGCCCGGCATGATCTGGTTGGCACTGGTGGCGCTGACGAAGTACTCGTGATCGGTCAGGTTTTCGGCGCTCAGCTCGGCTTCCCACTGCTGCCAGCGATAACCGGCGCGAGCATCGAAGCGGGCGTAACCAGGTAGAACCGTGATGTTGGCGTTGTCGGCGAAGCGATCGCCCACCGTCGTTACGCCGGTTTCACCGAACCAGCCAAGCTCGCCACTCTTGTAGCCGAGATAGAACTGGCCATTCTGGCGGGAGACGTTCATCGGGCGCTTGCCCTGCAGATCCGCATCCGCCTTGACCTGCTCGGCATCCTGAATGGCGAAGCCGCCGCGCAGGTAGATCTCGTCGGTCAGTTCGGCGCGGGCGCTCAGCTCGACACCCTCGGTGCGCTGCAGGCCGGTGAGGATCACTTGGGTGGGATCCAGCGGATCCTTGGTGCGCTTGTTGTACATCTCCAGTCGGTAGAGGGAGAGGGTGGTCGCCAGCTTGCCGTTCAGCCAGTCACTCTTCACGCCACCTTCGTAGAGGCGGGTGTGCTGGGGTTCCAGCCCGTTGTTCTTGTCACCCGGGGTGATGCCGATCAGCTCGCCGCCCACCGGAGTGAAGGTCTTGCTGTAGGAGGTGTAGAAGGCGTGAGCCTCGAGGGGATTCCACACCAGACCGAGGCGCGGGCTCAGGCTGTTGACCGAGATGCTCTCCTCCTTGTTGAGGTCGTAGCGGCGACTGGTAACGGTGAAGTCGTCACGGCGCAGCCCGCCAACCAGATGCCAGTCACCCAGGCTGAGCTGATCCTGCAGATAGAGGCCATTGCCGCGCACCTTGTGTTTGGCGTCGCTGGAGAGCTTCATGGCGCCATTGTAGGTGGGCAGTGAGCCCGGGTCGTAGAGGTTGCCGGACGGGATGGCGGTGGCGTTCTGGTAGAGCTTGGGTGTGCGTTCCTGCCAGTTTTGCTCGAAGCCGACCAGCAGGCGATGTTCCACCGGGCCGGTCTGGAACAGACCTTCGGCCTCGGTGTTGCTGATCAGGGTCTTCGCTTTCAGATCCTGCTGCCAGCGGGAGCGGGTCACCTGATCCCCTTTGACGCTGGTGACATAGGTGTTGTCAAACTGGCTGTCGAGGGTGGAGTAACCGAGCTGCTGGCGCAGCTGCCACTGATCGTTGATATCCCAGGAGAGGCGGGAGCGGGTGGATTGCGCCACGTCATCGATGAAGTCGCGACTGGTATCGCTGTAGACATACTCCCGCGGCACATCGGCCGGACGACCATTGACCCCGGGAATGCCGCGATCCGGGGTGCGGTCATGTTCGTTGCGCTCGTACTGCACCAGCCAGTTGAGGTTGTCGCTGATCTCCCAGTTGGCGGAGGGGGCGAGCAGGGTGCGCTTGCTCTTCACGCCGTTGCGGAAGCTATCTTTGTCCTCTTGCGCCATGTTGAGGCGCAGCTGTACCTGTTCGCTCGCCTCGCCATTGAGGTCGGCGGCCAGCCGCTGGCTGTCAAAACTGCCGACCCGGGCGGTGACGCTGGACTCCTCTCCTTTCTGCGGCTTCTTGCTGACCCGGTTGACGATGCCCCCCGTGCTGCCGCGGCCGTAGAGCACGGCTGCCGGGCCCTTGAGTACTTCCACCCGTTCGATGTTGCCAAGATCCCGGGTGTACTGCATGTCGTCGCGGAATCCGTCGAGATAGAAGTCGTTGCTGGCGCTGAAGCCGCGGATATTGACCCCGTCGAAGCGGGTATCACCGCTGGCGTTGACCCCGGGAATGCCGCTCAAGGCTTCACTCAGCGTCGGTTGGCCGAAGGCGGTCAGCTCGCTGACCTTGACGCTGTCGATGGTCTGGGGAACCAGCTTGGCTGGCGTATTGGTACGGGTGGCGGTGGCAACTTCCTGATGCTGGGAGCGTTTGCCAACCACAGTCATGGTTTCATCGGCGGCCTGGGCAGTGAAGCCGGTGCCCAGCAGTGCCAGCGAGACCAGCGTTCTGCGAAAGTGAGGGTGCTGCATATTCAATGTTGACTCTTTTGAATGTCGACCTGACGGCTCGAATATATTGATTTAATTATAATTAGCCTGACCCGTCAAAGCGGGATGTCAATGATATTGATTTTCATTTGCGTGGCAAGGTGAAAATGGAGGTATCTGTGGGGGTGGTTTGTTGCGGTTGGGGGAGCGCTGCTGAAATGAAAATCCCCTGCCATAAACAGCAAGAATAAAGCGAGAGGAAAAAGGGCTAAGCGGAAGAGAAAGGGACGAAAGGTGAAGAGGTATCCGGCTCTTTGTGTCGGGCCGGATACCGGATCAGTGGGTGCGCAGCAGTCGGCGGGTGAGGGGCAAGGCCGCCAGCAGGCGATAGGCCAGCAGAGACGATCCCAGCAGCAGCGGCACCTTGGCGATCTCCCACAGGATGGATGCGCTGTGCGGGCCGAACATGAAGAGCCAGACCACCAGCATCATGTGCAGGCAGTAGATCCCGAGCACTTTGGGTGCCTGGCGCTCAAGCCAGCTGCCCTTGCCCCACTCGGGGTTGGCCAGCAGCAGTCCAAACAGACCGAGAGCCCAGGGAACGGAGCCGAACAGGAAGTCGTGGCGGGTGAGCGGCACCGCGGCGAAGTGCTGCAGCGCCCAGGCTTCACAGCCATAGAGCGCCATGCCCGCCAGCAGCAGTTGCCAGCCGGTGCGAGCATCCGGTTGCCACTGACGCTGGCGCACGGTGGCACCCAGCGCCACAAACAGTAGCGAGAAAAAGGGGCCGTTACGGGTGAGCAGAGGCCACTCGGCGCCCAGCAGCGGTTTGGCATAGGAGCCCCCCAGCAACGCCAGCAGGTAGAGGCCAAGACCCAGCCAGAGGGCGAGCGCTGGCCTGCCAAGCCGGTGGCAGATCGCCAGCAAGGTCACTGCCATGATCAGGGCTGGCAGGAACCAGAGGTGGATCATGCCGCCCACCAGCCAGCCGTTAAGGGGATCGGCGAGCTGAAACTGCCACTGCACGCGCAGGGAGGCCAGATAGCCTTGCTGCACGGCATCCAGCGGATTGAACGGCACCAGCAGGTAGAACAGGCTCCACATCAGCCAGAGCAGCAGCAAGGGGCGGCAGTAGTGCCAGGCAACGGTCAGCGATGCCTCGCGACTCAGTCTCGGCTGCAGAAAGTAACCGGCACAGAGGAAAAACAGCGGAACGGCAAAGCGGCATAGCTGGTTGATGGTGCCGCTCAGCCAGAGCCATGACTCACCTCCCCACAGGGCGGGGTTGAACGGGTTGGCGAAGGGGGAGACGTGAATGGTCATCACGGCCAGAATGGCCAGTACCCGCCCGCACTCGATACTGGAAATACGCATGGTGGCTCGTCGTTACAGGGGTTGTGACTGCACGCTAAAACCCTTGCTGGCAACTTACAACCAGTTGATTTTATTAGTGTTAATCACACTGTTGAGTAGTTACGTTTTGTAACGGGATGGCGGGAGGTGTTACCTGTAACGGGAGCAGGCTCCCGTTTTTGGTCGCTGTCATGGAGATAAAAAAAGCGAGGCGGGCGCCTCGCTGCTTTTTGGGTGGGGGATGTGGCAGGGTCAGTATGAGCGGTTAGTTTGCTGCCAGGGTGGTGCTACCCGAGCTCTCCAGCCAGGTTTTGATCCGCTTGGCATCAGCAACCCGATCGTTGGTGGTTTCGGCATTGAGCAGTACCATAATCACCGGCTCGTGATTGACCTTGGTGCCCAGCACCAGACAGCGGCCCGCTTCGCGGATATAGCCGGTCTTGGAGAGGGTGAACTCCCATTGCCCTTCGCGGATCAGCCGGTTGGAGTTGAGGTAGTGCAGCTGACGCTTGTTGGTACGCACATAGCTCTGCTCGTCGGTGGAGTACTGGCGGATCAGCGGATAGGAGGCCGCTGCGGCGGCGAGTTTGGCGAGATCCTGCGCGGTGGAGACATTGCGCGGGTTGAGCCCTGTGCTGTCGGCGTAGCGGGTATTCCACATTCCCAGCATGCGGGCTTTGGCGTTCATCGCCTCGACGAAGGCGCGCTGGCCGCCGGGATAGTGGCGGGCCAGCGCCGAGGCGGCGCGGTTTTCAGAGGACATCAGGGCGATATGGAGCATTTCGGCGCGACTGAGCCTGGAACCGATGGCCAGGCGCGAGCCGGTTCCCTTGATGCGGTCGATGTCGGCATTGGTCACGGTGAGCATTTCGTTGAGGCGCAGGTTGGCATCCAGCACTACCAGCGCTGTCATCAGCTTGGTGAGAGAGGCGATGGGCATTACCCGGTTGCCGTTGTGTTCGGAGATCACCTCCCCGGTCCTATGATTGGCCACAACGAAGGCGGCAGAATTCAGATTGGGGATCTCTCGTCGCTCGAGAAAACCGCTGCTGCCCTTGTTGCTGGCGGAGAAGGGGTTGGCATAGGCACTTTCTATCGTGGCTGGCAGCATCACTGCACCAAGCAACAGGGGAAGGAGGAAACGCATCATGATGATCTGCTCTATCGGGCGAAATACAGGGATATCTGGCTAAGTTATATGTCGTGAACTGGCGCTTCACAATCATTCTCACCTTGATATTGATAATTTACGGTGTTCAGCGCCTTTTGGTGGCCCAGAATCGGCAAGAGAGGTCTCTTTAGGGTCTTTTTCATGACCGGCAGGGCGGCTAGATGGTGGTGATGCACGCGATGGCCGGCTAAAAAAATCGGGACCTGAAAGGTCCCGATTTACATGACAAAAACAACACCGTTTAGTGGATATCGTCCTGCTTGATCTTGAAGCGCATGGCGATCACCACGAACAGCAGCGGGCCTATGATGGTCCAGATACCGGTGGAGATATCCCCGGAGATAAAGGGGGCGACCACGGTGAAGACGTTACCGAAGGCGACCAGAACCAGGCTGATGATGGTTGCCAGCAGCACCGAGCCCGCGCTCTTGAAGAAGATCAGATCCTTGCCCAGCGCCGGGTTGTTGCGATAGCGGTACCAGGCGTAGATGAGGAACATGTAGGGCAGGGTCATACTGACGTTGGTCATGGTGATGATCAGTTCATAGAGGGCGGCGGCCCCTTCCGGGTTGATCAGGGTGAAGATGGATTTGGCTGCGATAAAAGCACAGACCACCCAGGCTTGCACCTTGAGCGCTTCAATCCTTACCCCATTCTTGTTTTCGCTCTGGAAACGCTCCGGCCAGAAGTAGCTAGGGGTGCCGGTGATGAACTGACGCAGCGGCGCATAAGATAGCGCGATAAAGGCACCCAGATAGCTCAGGAACATGCCAAGACCGGCAAAGCGCATGAAAATCTGGCCCAGCCACTCACCACCGAGATGGCGACCCAGCTCCAGCATGATGATGAAGAGGGCGGAAAGGGAGGTGATCCCTTCGGCCGGGAAGTCGCTCCAGCGCATGATGGAGCCGACCGCCAGAAAGCCGATGATGTAGCAGATCACGATGAAGCCACCAGAGAGGAAGATGCCACGCTTGAGGTCGCGCTCCGGATCTTCCAGCTCGTCCGCTACGCCGGCCATCGCCTCAACCCCGCCGTAGGCGAAGATAGCGAATACCATGAAGCCGAGGAAAGGAATGATGTCGTTGAAGGCGGCGTTCGGTGACGCGGTCAATGATGCTCCAGTAAGGGGCTCTTGCAGGGTCATGCCGCTTACCGCGAAGGTGAAGACGCCCCCCACCAGCAGCAGCACGTTGAGGGCCACTACGGAGAGGCCACCGATGGCAGCCACCTTGGCGAAGCGGGCGCTGCCGAAGGTGATGAGTTTGGTGACAGTCGCGACCAGTGCGATGGCGACCACTCCCAGCATGAAGGGGCCGAAGTCGATGCTAGTGCCGAACGTGACCGGGATGACGGTGATGTCGCGGCCAAATAGCATGAAGGAGAGGGGCACCCACATGGAGAGCGCCTTGCCAAACATCCAGATGACGTACGAGGCAAACCACATGGTCAGGCCGATAAAGGCAAAGCGGGTTGATACTGAATGGCGCATCCAGGTAAAGATGCCGCCCGCCTCTTTGCGAAAGCCGGTGCCAAATTCAATCATCATCAAAATAAAAGGGATGAAGAAAAAAAGACCACCGACCACAAACATCGGAATGGCAGCATATCCCATTCGGTAAAAACCGATCCCGATATTAGTGACGCCAAATACCGATGTTAATATCATCAATATAAAGGCACCCAACTTCAGCTTTTTTGCTGACATAATTGACACTCCCTTATTGTGCTGGATTTAAAATAACCAAAAATTAAACAAAAAATCCTGATTTGATTAATAACTCTGGGGCAGCGACCTCACCCACTGCCGGTAGAACAGGGTCTGGCAGAGGGTGAGAGGATCGGTAAATTCGTCCAGTGATTAATCAATATTTTGACGGCATTGATTATGGCGATGACTGCGAGCGATATTAGGTAAGATGCACCAGTAACCAGATGTGAATAATTTTATCACTAGTTGTGCTGACTTGGTAAGTTCACTCGTGTGAGGCCGCTCAAGAAAAAAAGTAATGCCAGTAATTTGATACGTTACGGATGTAAATATTTACGGTGTTGATGGCATTATCCTCACCATGAGAGCGCAGCGCCTCGCGGCTGGATAAATAAACGGCAAGAGCGCCACTTTGATTATCCCAGGCGGGTTAACAAAACCCCGACCGTAATAATGGCCGCCGCGGTGAGCCTTACTCGCCCAAGTGGCTCTTTCAGTAGCAAGACCGAGAGCAGCATGGCGAACAGCACACTGCTTTCACGCAGGGCCGCCACTACCCCGATGGGCGCCTTGGTCATGGCCCAGATGACGATGCCATAGGCAAGCAACGACATGGCCCCTCCCATGATACCGATCAGCGCGTATTGGCGGATCTGATACCAGGCGTTGCGTCGCTGATGGATCAGCAGTACTACCAGCATCACCAGCCCGTTGCAGGCAAACAGCCAGAGGGTGTAGCGGATCGGTTCACCACCAACCCGAGCCCCGGCACCGTCCGAGAGGGTGTAGCCAGCGGTAAACATGGCAGTGATCAGTGCTGCCTTGATCGCTTTGCTGCCAAGTCGTTCTCGTCCGCCCCTCCAGGCCATTAACAAGACCCCCAGGATCAATACAACTGCCCCCAGTACGCCGTGAATACCCGGATAGTCAGCCAGTATTGCGGCACCAAGGATCATTGCCAACAAGGGCGCACAGCCACGGGCCAGCGGATAGATCTGGCCAAACTCTCCGTGGTTGTAAGCGCGGCTGAGAAACAGGCAGTAACCGGTATGGAGCAGGATCGAGAGGCCGAGCCAGGGCAATTCGGCAGCAGAGGGGAGCCCCATTGGCAACAGCGCCACGGCAGCGATAAGCCCGGAGAAGAGCGCTACCAGCGACACGCCAACCAGTCGCTCCTCGCCAATTTTGACCAGCGCATTCCAGCTGGCGTGAAGCAGGGCAGCCAGCAGAACGGCAAAAAAGACGGTGGTAGTCATGGGAAGGGGCTCTCGGGCGACAGGAGCCAATAGCATACTCGCCCTAACGGGTGTGGGCTGAGATCTCCATCAAGGCTTCAGCTGCCCCAGCACCAGCTTGGGATGGGGATCGGTCTGCAGCGGAATATCTTGTAGTGGTGTGCCCTGCTGGTGGAGATGGATGATCCCGGCGGCCATCTTGCCCAGTGCCTCGTAGCTGCTGATGGTGCCGATGGTGCAGCCGTGTTCAACGAACAGTTCGGCGCTGCAGATGGTGGGGATGGACGCCTCGTTGAGTGCATTGAGCAGACGGGGGGCGATGGAGAGCAGATAGCTGTCGGCGGCCAGAAAGACGATGTCGCTTTTGGCATCCTGTTGCAGCCGCTTCAGTTCGTTGTCCAGCCGCCGTTGATCAGGGGCCATCCGCCAGGTGACCATCTGCCACTGATAGCGCTTCGCCTCGTTGAGCAGCATATCGGCCACCAGCAGGGTGTTCTGCTCCCGTGGGTTGAAGGGCAGCAACAGCCGTTTTCCGGTGGGGAGATGTTTACTGGCGTTGGCCAGTTGCAGCGCCATCGGCACCATGTTGCTCACCCCGGCGACCATGGTGTTCTGGGCTTTGTCTTCCGAGAGAAAGCCTGCCCCGACCGGATCGGAGACTACGTTGAAGATAAGGGGCTTGCGGTTTGCCACCAGACTCTTGGTCATGGCGGTGGCCGTGGTGCCAAAGGTGTAGATGTAGTCGTACTCCGCCAGTTTCGGCAGCATCTGCTGGCGCAACATGGTCGCCAGTGCGGTGCGATCCTGATCGGCATTGTAGGTAGTGATGGTGGCCTGATAGCCCAGTCGGGTCAGCTCTGCCCGAAAGCCCGCTTCGGCTGCGGTTTCGCCGCGCCACAGCACCATGGCAATAGAGAAGGCGTGAGCTGGTAGGGAGATCAACAACAGCAGTGTGGCAAGCAGTTGAACCTTCATTTTCTCCTCTCTCGGGCAGACCCTTGTCTGATGAGCTTAGGCTACTTCCTCTCGTGGTAAACGACGCCAAGCAAAAAGCGCGATGGCAAGCCATCGCGCTGTGGGGTCTGCAGGAGTTTGCTTAGAAGTCGTAGCGGGCGGCCAGCTGGAAGTCATCCTCGTTGGCGGTCGCTTTACCGGCAACGCTGTCCAGATTGTTGATGCGGTACTCGCCGATGACCCGCAGGTTCTTGTTGAACTTGTACTGGGCTCCCAGGGTGTAGTAGTCAATCGCATCGGTTTTCTTGCCGCCAGTGACTTCTTGTTCCTGCTTGTTCCACAAAGCCATCAGACCGAAGCCGTTTTCGAAGTTGTAGCCGAGCGCGGCTTCCCAGCCGGTGTGGTCGGTGCCGCTTTGGACAAAGTCAGAGCCATCGGCATAACTCAGGGCGGCATAGGCGGCCTTGTTGTCGTACTTGGCGGAGATCAGCCACAGCTTGGCGTCTTCGGTATTCTTTTCCTGACGCAGTCCTACGTTGTAGGCGGTACCCAGCGACAGGTTGAACGGGAAGGTGTAGGCCACTGCTGCTCCATAGGCTGGGTCAGCTGGGGAGGTCTTGCTGCTGCTCTTGTCTTCTTCTTGGCCGCCATCAAATTTGTAGCTGGTATCGATCTGGAAGCCATTGAACAGACCAGAGTATTTCAGCACGGAACCGGCGCGGTTGGTGGCGAAGGTATCGGTCTTGGCGCCCAGAGCCTCATTGCCGTAGCCGTCAGAGAGGGAGACATCTGTCCAGTCGGCCAGGAAGCCTGGGGCCCCTTTCTGGCGACCGAAGGTCACGGTGCCCCAGTCGGCGCCGACACCTGCAAATGCCAAGCGAGTACGCAAGTTTTCGCTTTCTTTAATTTGGCCTTTTGAATCGACAGTACCCGCAAGAGTTTTTTCGCTGTCGTTGATATACATCTGCACTTCGTACTGGGCCAGCGCCTTCAGACCGCTCTGGATCTGGGTTTCGGCCTTGGCGCCGAAGCGGACAAACTGGTTGGCTCCCTGCTTGGCGCTGTAGTCCTTGGTGCCATTCGGGTTGGTGGTATCGACGTTTTCTTTCTTGTCGCCAAAGAATTGACCAGCGTAGATACGGCCATAGAGATCCAGCATGGCGGTGTCATTTTTATAAACTTCAACGGCTTGAGCCTGGAATGCGGCGGTCAGAGCCAGTGCCACTACAGTCAGCTTTTTCATCTTAATCCCTTGTGTTGCAAGCTTTTGTTTTGAAGACGGGGCCATGCTAGGCAGTGGGGATGACAGCGGGGTGACAGCGGGATGAAGAGTTAGTTGCAGTTAGGTTGCAATTAGATGAATTGGCTACATTATTGCCCGCAGCGGCTACTTTTGTGCGCAAAGGTTTGCCCTTGTGGTAGAATGCCGCCCGTTTTCGGGCCCCATAGGTTGGATATGCGATGAGACGTGAACTGGCAATCGAGTTTTCCCGAGTGACGGAAGCGGCTGCACTGGCTGGCTACAAGTGGCTCGGGCGTGGTGACAAGAATATCGCTGATGGGGCGGCCGTAGCGGCCATGCGCCACATTCTCAACCAGATCGACATCGATGGTGAGATTGTGATCGGCGAAGGTGAAATTGATGAAGCACCGATGCTCTATATCGGTGAAAAAGTGGGTACCGGGCACGGTGATTCGGTCGATATCGCCGTTGATCCGATAGAAGGCACCCGCATGACCGCCATGGGTCAGTCTAATGCGCTGGCGGTGCTGGCGGTGGGCGACAAGGGCTCGTTCCTGAAAGCGCCTGACATGTACATGGAAAAGATTATTGTCGGTCCCAAGGCCAAAGGGTCGATCGACCTGAATCAGGCCCTCGAGCTGAACCTCAAGTCGGTGGCCAAGGCGCTGGGCAAACCGCTCTCCCGCCTGACCGTCATTACCCTGGCCAAGCCGCGTCATGACAAGGCGATCAAAGAGATGCAGGGGCTGGGTGTGCGGGTGTTTGCCATCCCTGATGGTGACGTTGCTGCCTCCATCCTCACCTGTCTGCCGGACAGCGAAGTCGACATGCTTTACGGCATCGGCGGCGCACCGGAAGGCGTGATTTCGGCCGCGGTGATCCGCGCGCTGGATGGCGACATGCAGGCTCGTCTGGTGCCGCGTCACCGGGTCAAGGGCGACAGCCCGGAAGTGCGTGCACTGGGCGAACAGGAAATTGCCCGCTGCGAAGCACTCGGTATCGATATCAGCAAGGTGCTCAAGCTGGAAGATATGGCGAAGAATGACAATGTCATCTTCTCCGCCACCGGCATCACCAAGGGTGACCTGCTGGACGGCATCACCAGCGATGGTGTGATGGCGACCACCGAGACTCTATTGATCCGTGGCAAGTCACGTACCATCCGTCGTATCAAGTCGATCCACTACCTTGAGCGCAAAGACAGCGTGGTACGCGATATCATCATGTGATGATGTTTCGCTGAACCGGCTGTTTTGCCTCAAAGCCCGATCGCCCGTGCGGTCGGGCTTTTTATTACGCGCCAGCTACGTTTGTGCCACCGCTTCGGCTATGGTGGCTCAGACCGTCCCCGTCCCAAAGGAGTGGAGTGTATGGAGTGTCGTAGCGGCTGCGCTGCCTGTTGCATCGCCCCCAGTATCAGCAGTGCCATTCCCGGTATGCCAGATGGCAAGCCGGCGGGTATCCCCTGTGTCCAGCTTGATGGCGTGCTTGGCTGCAAGATATTCGGTTTGCCTGAGCGGCCTGCGGTATGTGGTGGCTTTCGCCCCATGATGGATGTGTGTGGCAGCCACCGTGCCGAGGCCATTTGGCTGATCGGCGAGCTGGAGCGGCTGACCGGTTGACGCGACCTGAAAAGATCACTGGATCGAGCATAAAAAAAGAGGCCGCATCATGCGGCCTCTCGCGTTTCTGTTAGCCGGGGATCAGACCCCCGCCAGCTCCAGCGCCTGACGATAGTACTCGTTGGCCTTGTTGGTGAGGCGGCGCTTGTCCATCAGCTGGCCAAGGGCATGGTAGGCGGCAGCGCTGGGTGCGCTGACTACTTCCTGCTCCAGCAGCTTCTGGGCATCGTCCAGCTGGCCAGCCAGCAGATAGAGCTGGGCCAGCGCCGTATCGACATTCGGTTGCCCTTGCTGCTTTTGCAGCAATGCCAGCAGCGGCTGGTAGTTGTCGAGTTTCAGCTTGGGCAGGCGCGCCAGCAGCTGCGGCATCGGCTGTTTGCGCAGCGCTTCCTGCCACAGGGTGGCGGCCTCGCCATCGGCACCCAGCTGGCGCAGCAGATCGCCGTAGCAGGCCAGCAGTTCCGGCTCCAGGCGCAGCTTGCGCGGCAGATCCTGCCACACCGCCTTGAGGGTTTCGAGGCTGCTTGCCGCCTGTTGCAGGCGACCACTCCATGCCTGTTGCAGCAGATCTTCTTCCTGTTTCGGGGTCAGCTTGCCCACCTTGTGCAGCGCAGGGATCAGGTCGCACAGGGCGCTCCAGTCCTTGCGGGCCAGATGCACCTGACGCAGCTGATCCAGCACCATGGGGTGGCGCGGGTTGAGGGCATAGACCGACTCCAGCATCGCCAGCGCGGTGTCGTACTGGCCCTGTTCGATCTGCAGCTGGGTCTGGGTGAGGGTGAGCGCCAGCTCGGCCTTGGGGTTCTCCTCCTGCGCTTTTTGCAGGTATTGATCCCGGCGGGCGTCATCACCACGGGCCTGAGCCGCCTTGGCGGCGCTCAGGTAGTTGAGCAGCGGGGTGTCGCTGTTGCTGGCCCCCTTGATCATCAGCTTTTCTGCCTGACTGTAGTGCCCTTCGGCCATCGCCAGAGTGGCGGCAACGGTCTGCTGATTGGCCTTGCGGCGGCGACGGGAGCCATACCAGCCGAGGGTCTTGCGGCGCAGGCCGAATACCCGGCCCAGCAGCCACTCGATGAGCAGCAGGGCACCGTAGAACAGCACAGCCAGGATCACCGCGCTGGTGACGGAGGATTCGATGGTGTAATTGCCAAGGGCAATCAGTACATAGCCCTTGTTACCGGACGCTTGTGGGCCAAAGATCAGCCCTGCGACCATCACGGCAACCAGAATGATTATACGGATCATGGTGCCCTCCTCAGTTGCTGGCCAGAATGCGTTGCAGGCGTTCGGTCAGTACCTGCTCCAGCATGGCCTGAGTCTTGAACTGTTCCGGATAATCGATCTGGATCTGCTCGCCTTTGAGCTTGTCGATCTCCCCCTGCATATAGCGGGTAGCACTGTTTTCGGTGTCGAAGTATTGGGTCAGCCAGCGCTGGGCCTTGTCCAGGCTGTCTTCATAGAGCGTTTGCTGCTCGCGGTAAACCGAGATTTGTGCCTGCAGCAACTTGGTCTTGAGGTTTTCACGCAGGAAGATCTCTTGTTGCGGCGAGAGCAGCGCCTCTACCGCGCCATCGCGGCGACGGATAGTGACGAAGTTTTCGGTGAACTTGACCCAGTTCTTCTTCAGGTTGCTCTCCCACTCGTCGGGATTGGCGGTGACCGCCTGATCCGCTTCAAGCTTGGCTTCCGGCATGCTGACGGTAGAGAGGGGCAGCAGCTCGATCTGATCTTCAAGGGCGGCCAGTTTGAGGGTCAGCCCCTCACGGTCAATACGCGGCATCCCCTTTAGCTTGGTGATGTCTTCCGCCAATGCCTTGCGGATTGGCATCAGGCTGGGGTCGTTCAGGGCTCGGATCCGCTCGTCGGCATTACCCAGCAGGGTGATGGCGGAGATCAGATCATGCTCCAGCCACAGCTTGCGGCCTGCCATCCGCACCAGATACTCGGATTCGGCCAGCATCCAGTCGTTGGGGCGCTTGTCGTTCAGATCCAGTACCCGGTTTTGTAGCCCCTGCATCTCCCCCTGCAGTCGTTGCTGGGTTTGATCCAGTGTGGCCAACTGCTCGGCATCCTTGCTGCTGGTCTGGTCGATCTTGCTCAGGGAGCTCGCCAGTTGCTGCTTGAGCTGGGCCAGTTCGGCCTGCTGGGCAACGGCATTCTGGTGACCGTGCAGATAGAGACCACCGGTCAGGCCAAGGGCCAGCAGAATGGCGACGCCACCCAGTACGGTACCGGAGCGGCTCTTGCTGTTATTGACCACAGCGGTGGGCTGGGGTTTGACCTGGGATTCTTGTTGTTCTGTCATTCCATCTTCCTCAGTTCCAGTGCGGCCATCAGGGCCTGGTTGGATGCACCTTGGGCAATCGTGATATGGATAAAGCCCGCTGCGCTGGCCATCTCGGCCACGCGGGGGCTGGGGACCACCAGCAGGCGGCCAAAAAGCCAGGGCCGCTGGTGGTCGGGCACCAGCGCCAGCAGCCGTTGCAGCAGTTCACCACTGGTAATGAGCAGGCTATCCAGCCCGGCTGCTTGCCAGTGGTGGGTTAATTGTTCCCCGTCGAACTCGGGGTAGTGGCGCTCATAGGCCGCACAATAGTGCACCAGAGCACCGCGTGAGGCCAGCGTGTCGGCGATCAGCTCCCGTCCGCCATTGCCACGGAGGATCAGTACCCGTTTGCCAACCAGCTGTTGCAGGGCGGGTAATGCCAACAGCCCCTCACTGCGCGGGTCATCCGGGCAGATCGCCGCAATACCGATGGCGGCAAACCCATCTGCGCTGGCTTGACCTACCGCAAAGTACTCAATATGTGGCCAGGTCTGACCAGTTTGCAACAGAAAATCGTGTGCAAAATGAATGGCATGGATGCTGACGGCGATAACCATGTCGGCACTGTGCAGCAGGTCAGGCAGGTAAGGGAGTTCACTGCCCGCCACGGTTTCCAGTAGCGGGCAGCAGAGTGGTGCATGACCGTGCTGGCGCAGCAACTGCACCAGCTCGGCGGCCTGAGCGGCCGGACGCACCACCAGCGGGATCATCCGCGGTAGACCTCGGCCAGAATCACGTCGGCACCGGCGGCCAGCAGGCGCTGGGCCAGCTGTTCGCCGAGGGCTTCGCCGTCGCTCACCGAGCCACGGATCTCGTCACGGATCACCTGAGTGCCATCCGGGCTGCCCACCAGACCGCGCAGCCAGATCTGGTCGCCCTCGACCAGTGCGTAGGCACCGATAGGGACCTGACATCCCCCTTGCAGGGCGCGGTTCATGGCCCGCTCGGTCAGCACCCGGGTGCGGGTCTCGGCGTGCTCCAGCGGCGCCAGCAGGGCGTGCAGCTCAACATCGTCGAGGCGACACTCGATGCCGACGGCCCCCTGGCCGTTGGCGGGCAGGCTCTGTTCCGGTTCGATAAAGGCCGCAATGCGGTGTGCCATCTCCAGTCGTTTCAGACCGGCGGCGGCGAGAATGATGGCATCGTACTCACCGCCATCCAGCTTGGCGAGGCGGGTGTTGACGTTGCCCCGCAGGTCGCGGATCACCAGATCCGGGCGGGCGGCGCGTAGCTGGCACTGGCGACGCAGGCTGGAGGTGCCGACCACGGCTCCTTGCGGCAGTTCGGCAATGGCCTTGAAACGATTGGAAACGAAGGCATCGCGGGGATCTTCCCGCTCGCAGATAGTGTGCAGGCCGAGCCCCTCGGGGAACTCCACCGGCACATCTTTCATGGAGTGAACGGCGATATCGGCTCGCCCTTCCAGCATGGCGGTCTCCAGCTCCTTGACGAACAACCCCTTGCCACCGACCTTGGCCAGCGGGGTATCGAGGATCTTGTCACCCTGAGTGCTCATGGGAACCAGTTCGACCTGCAACTGCGGGTGCAGGGCTTCGAGCCGGTCTTTGACAAAGTTGGCCTGCCACAGGGCCAGCGGGCTCTTGCGAGTGGCAATTTTCAGGGTTCGGGCTGCCATATCAATCAGTTGTTTCATTTTTAGGAGGAAATCGATATTACCACCCTTTGCCCGGGCTTTCATGGCGCAGCCGGCAAAAGCGCGGACAGGCTCAAAAATGCAGGTTGAAAATGATTTTCATTAAGAGTTTGTGGAAGGCTAAGATATTGAAAATATTTAAATTTAAAGATATCCCTTGATACTTAATGTGGTCATACCAGAAATAATCAGGTGATTCGCGGTGGGCTTGTTTACCACTGCTGCTGGCATTGTTAACATGATCACACTTTTTTGACGTATCCCCCTTTTGGTGCGTCATTTTTACCTTGGTGATAGGCAGGGCATTGCAGGAACACATAGATACGCTGGTTGCGCGTTATGACGACATTACCCGTCTCAAGACGCAACGGGCGTTAGGCCTCATGAGTCGCTACGGACAGCAGGTATTTCAACTGCTGCCCGTGATGCTGCACTTCAATCACCCCCTGCTGCCAGGCTATGTTTCTGGCGATGTCCCTCATGGTATCTGGAGCTTCAGCGCCACCGCCGAACAGCAAGCCTTTATCGATGACCTCTGTCGCAACGCCAACTGCCTGAATGGTCTGGCAACCCAGGATCGCGCGATTCAGGGGCTCTACTCCATGGGCAGTACCTCCTCCATCGGCCAATGCTGCCACTCCGATCTCGATATCTGGGTCTGCCACGTGGCCGGTTTGTCGCAGGAGCGGCTTGAACTGCTGGAGCAGAAGTGTCAGCAACTCTCCAAGTGGGCCGAGCAGCGCGGGGTCGATCTCAACTTTTTCCTGATCCCGGAAGACAAGTTCCGCCAGACCAACGATGCCCAGATGCAGGGGGAGAGCTGCGGCAGTGCCCAGCATCTGCTGTTGCTCGACGAGTTCTATCGTAGTGCCATGCATATCGCGGGCAAACGCTTGATCTGGTATCTGGTGCCCATCGCCTGTGATGACCACTACGACGCCTATGTGAACGAACTGTTCGAGAGCGGCAAGCTCAAGCAGGACGACTGGCTCGATCTCGGCAGTTTTGACCGCATTCCGGCCGAAGAATATTTCGGTTCCGCCTTGTGGCAGCTCTACAAGGGGATCGACTCCCCCTACAAAGCGGTGCTCAAGTCGGTGCTGATGGAGGCCTACTCCCACGAGTACCCCGATACCCGCTTGCTGTCGATGATTGGTCGCGACTGGTTCCAGCATAACGAGGGGATGCACTACCGGCTCGACAACTACTCTCTGATGCTGGACAAGGTGACCAACTACCTCAAGTCCATCGGCGATATGGCGCGGCTCGATCTGGTGCGCCGTTGCTTCTACCTCAAGGTGTGTGACGGCCTCAGCCATCCCAAGGATGATCACTCCCCCGAGTGGCGCCGTGGGCAAATGAGCCAGCTGGTCTCCTACTGGGGATGGAGTCAGCAGAAGCTGTATCAGCTCGATCACCGCCACGAGTGGAAGATCGAAGAGGTGAAGATCGCCCACGCCGAGTTGCTGGAGGCTCTGATGCAGAGCTACCGCAACCTGATCCAGTTCGCCCGCCGCAACAACATCAGTGAGTCGATCAACCCGGAAGATATCGGCATTCTGTCGCGCAAACTCTATGCCGCCTTCGAGAGCCTGCCGGGCAAAGTACAGCGGATCAACCTCAAGATCGCGCCGGACCTCAGCGAGCCGGATCTCAGCTTGGTACAGGTGCCCCACGGTCGCCTCAACCGCGCCGGTTGGTACCTCTACAAGCATTCACTGGAGCCGGTGGACATCATTGGCCGCGCGCCGCTCGAGTTCAACGGCTACATCAGCAAGCTGGTCTCCTGGGCCTACTTCAACGATCTGCTTACCCCGCAGTCGCGGGTGCACCTGTTCAATCAGGGCTCGGATCTGCACATCGACAATCTGCACCAGTTCTGTCGCGATCTCTCCGGTTGTTTCCCCGAGAAGTACCCGCTGGCCACCAACCTGGCCCTCAGCCGCCCGTGCGAGATCCGTCAGCTCTCCATCTTCCTCAATCTGGAGATGGACCCGACCAGCCACTGGGTCGGTCAGGTAATCGAATTTGATGCCAACACCGTGGATGTCTTCTCGTTTGGCCGCAATCAGGAGTGTCTGGTGGGCTCGGTAGATCTGGTCTATCGCAACTCCTGGAGCGAGATCCGCACCCTGCACTTCCAGGGGGATGAGGCTGTGGTCGATGCCCTCACCACCATCCTCGGCAAGATGCATCAGGATGCCGCCGCCCCCGAGATGATCGAGGTGTTTTGTTACAGCCAGCACTTCCGCTCATTGCTGCGCTCCCGCTTCGAAACCCTGGTGGCTGAGTGTATCGATCTGCGCCTCGCCCGCGACAAGCAGCAGTTGGTCAAGACCATGGCGCTCGGCAAGGAGAAGTACGGCATCTTCTTTGAGCGGCGCGGGGTGTCGGTCAAGAAGCTGGAAAACGCCATCGATTTTTACCGCCACATCTCCCACAACAAGCTGGATCACCTGCCGCTGCGGCTCGACAAGACCCACAGCCAGCATCTGCCGAGCATCGTCGATGCCTACGCCAGTGAAGGTTTGGTGCAGTTCTTCTTCGATACCCGGGATGCAGGGACCAACATCTACATCCTCGATGAGGCGAACCGGGTGGAGATTTACCAGCATTTTGCCGGCAACAAGGATGAGCTGGTGGCGGGGGTCAACCGCTTCTACACCTCCAGTCACGAGCGGTTCAGCGATGACGGTCAGTTCATCAACTTCAACCTGCCCCAGTACTACGAGATAGTGCAGCAGGGTGGTGAGCTGGCGGTGATCTCCTACCGCAGTCAGGGCATGTTGCGGGATCAGGCGCCGCCGACCCGGGAAGTGGGCTGACCCACCAGTTGGCATCGCCATAAAAAACGGCCTGCAATTGCAGGCCGTTTGCTTTTGAGGCAGATCAGGCGCCGAGACGGGCCAGCAGCCAGCAGCGAATATCATCGAGCTGCGGACGGCAGATCTCGTGACGCATCGGGTACTCGTGCCACTCGGGAGCGAGCCCGGCACTTTCCAGCCGGTTCTTGGCATCCCACCCCAGCGACAGGCTCACCACATCGTCATAGATGCCGTGCATGTAGCAGATGGGCAGGGTGCGAGCCGCTTCGCTCATCTCGTCTACCAGCTTGTCCGGGACGGCCAGATAGGTGGACATGCAGAGCAGGCCCGCCAGCTGGGCGCGGTAGCGCAGCGCGGTGAAGGAGGCAATCACCCCGCCCTGAGAGAAGCCCACCAGCACGATGCGCTCGGGGGCAAACCCCTCGGTTACCAGTTGATCGAGCAGGGCGGCAATCTGGTCGGCCGATTCACGGACATGGGACTCCACGGCTCGCTCGGCGGGATCCTCGAAGCTCTTGATGTCGTACCAGCCGCGCATCTTGTAGCCCATGTTAATGGTGATCGGCCGCTCGGGGGCATCCGGCAGCAGGTGACGCACCGGCAGCTCGGTGGGCAGGTCCAGCGCCTCTACCAGTGGGGCGAGACCGGCGCCGGAATCCCCCAGCCCGTGCAGCCAGATCACCGCATGGCGGGCGCCCTGCGGGTGCAGGTCGATCATGGGAACACCACAGTTTCACCCGCCTGCGTGGTACAGGAGCGGCTCAGCAGGGCTTTCAGCTCGTGACCGAAGCGGTTGTCGATCCAGGTTTCACCCTGCAGTTCGAAGTGGAAGCCGTTTTCGCGGGTAGCGACCCAGATCTGGTGCAGAGGCTCCTGTTTGTTGATGATGACCTTGGTCTTGTTCTCGAAAGAGAGGGTCAATACGCCGCCGTTGCGTTCGCAATCGATATCGGGATACCCCTCGTCGATAATGTCTTCCACATACTGGAAAAAGGTGTCGGTCAGGGCGTGATACTGGTGATCCTTCATCGGTTTATCCTGTTGCTTTTAACAATGTGAGTGCGATTATAGAGGGCCAAAAATTTTTTCGCAGCGAACCATTATGATCACCCAGTTCACCAAGTGTCTGCTTGCCACTCTTCTGTCCCTCGGGTTGGCCGCATGCGGTCTGACGGGGCCGCTCTATATGCCGCCCCCCGAGCAGCCACAGAGCCAGAGTACACCGCAATCGGCACCGCCTGCGACCTCCGAGGCAGCCACCGAGGCCGCGCCGCACTAATGCCGCACCCATTCTAGGAAGGAACCGCCCCCTTGGATCACTTTAACTACGACGCCGACGGCCAGCTTCAGGCCGAGCAAACCTCGCTGCAGCAGCTTGCCGAGCAGTACGGTACCCCGCTTTACGTCTACTCCCGTGCGACTCTTGAGCGCCACTGGCACGCCTTCGACACGGCGGCTGGCAATATTCCCCATCTGATCTGCTATGCGGTGAAGGCCAACTCCAACCTGGCGCTGCTCAACCTGCTGGCCCGTCTGGGTTCAGGGTTTGATATCGTCTCCGGTGGCGAGCTGTCGCGGGTGCTGGCGGCGGGCGGTGATCCGGCCAAAGTGGTCTTCTCCGGGGTGGCCAAGAGCGAAGCCGAGATGCGCCTCGCGCTGGATAAAGAGATCCTCTGTTTCAATCTGGAGTCGGAAGCCGAGCTGGAGCGCCTCAATCGGGTGGCGGGCAGCATGGGCAAGAAGGCCCGTGTCTCGGTGCGGGTCAATCCGGACATCGATGCCGGTACTCACCCCTATATCTCCACCGGCCTCAAGCAGAACAAGTTCGGCATCCCCATCGAGCTGGCGCCTGCCATCTATCGCAAGGCGGCGGCGATGGCGAACATCGAGATCGTCGGGGTGGATTGCCATATCGGCTCCCAGCTCACCGAGCTCACCCCCTTCATGGAAGCGGCTGACAAGCTGCTGCGGCTCATCGACGAGCTGGCGGCGGAGGGGATCCGCATTCACCACCTGGACGTGGGCGGCGGCCTCGGGGTCAACTACGGTTCCGAGCAGCCACCCCATCCCACCGAATACGCCGAAGCGCTCAAGCAGAAGCTGGCGGGTCGGGATCTGACCCTGCTGTTCGAGCCGGGCCGCGCCATCGTCGCCAATGCCGGTGTGCTGCTGACCCGGGTCGAGTACCTCAAGCCGGGCGAGACCCGCAATTTTGCGCTGATCGATGCCGGCATGAACGACATGCTGCGCCCCTCGCTCTACGGCGCCTGGATGAACATCATCGAGGTGGATAGCTGTGCCGGCCATGCTCCCGCGCTCTATGACGTGGTGGGCCCGGTGTGCGAGACCGGCGACTTCCTCGGCAAGGAGCGTACCCTGGCCATTACCGAGGGGTCACTGCTGGCAGTGCGTTCGGCTGGTGCTTATGGCTTTACCATGTCATCCAACTACAACACCCGCCCCCGTGCCGCCGAAGTATTGGTAGATGGTGCCGAGTCGCACCTGATCCGTGAGCGGGAGCAGTTGGCCGATCTCTGGCGCGGTGAGCACCTGTTGCCTTGATGCAGTAGATAGAGACGACGGAATTTTTACAGCCCTGACAGCACAGGAATGCGCTATGTGGATGGACTCTTCCGGGATGCATGGGGCTATGGACAACGACTTCATAGTGGTTGATGGTGAATTTTTACAGCCCTGATAGCACTGGAATGCACTATGTGGATGGATTGTTCCGGGATGCATGGGGCTATGGACAACGACTTCATAGTGGTTGATGGTGAATTTTTACAGCCCTAACAGCACAGGAATGCACGATGTTGATAGATTTTTCCAAGATGCATGGCTTGGGCAACGACTTTATGGTGGTGGATGGCGTCACCCAGAAGGTCTTTTTCAGCAATGATGTCATCAAGAAGCTGGCAGATCGCCACTTCGGGATCGGCTTTGACCAGCTGTTGCTGGTCGAGCCCCCCTATGATCCGGAACTCGATTTCCACTATCGCATTTTCAATGCCGATGGCAGCGAGGTGGAGCAGTGCGGCAACGGCGCCCGCTGTTTTGCCCGTTTCGTGCGTCTCAAGGGGCTGATCAACCGGGATCGCATCGCCGTTAGCACCTCTCGTGGCCGCATTATGCTGCAGCTCGAAGGGGAGAATCAGGTCACGGTCAATATGGGGGTCCCCCAGTTTGAGCCGAGCAAGATCCCGTTTCGGGCTCAAAAAGCAGAAAAAACCTACCTGTTGCGGGTGCAGGAGCATACCGTGATGTGTGGCGCTGTCTCCATGGGCAACCCTCACTGCGTCATTGATGTACCGTCGGTTGCCGATGCACCGGTCGCCGTGTTGGGGGCCATCATGGAACGCAACGAGCGTTTTCCCGAGCGGGTCAACGTTGGCTTCTCCGAGGTGGTCAACGCCAGCGAGATCAAGCTGCGGGTATTCGAGCGCGGGGTCGGTGAGACCCTGGCCTGTGGTACCGGCGCGTGCGCCGCTGTGGTGGTCGGCATCAGTCAGGGCAAGCTCAAGGAACGGGTCACTGTCACCCTGCCGGGCGGCAAGCTGACCATCGCCTGGAAGGGACCAGGGCAACCTGTCTATATGACCGGGCCAGCCGAGCATGTGTTTGACGGCCAGATAGAGGTTTAGGTAGAGGGGGCGAATGCCCCCTTTGCCCATGTTATCGGGGCAGTAAGCCCTGTTTTTCTAATGGATCACCCAATTTATGAGCGAGCTCAAACGGCAGGAGCAAGCGGTGGACGAAGCCGCTGTGCTGGAGTACCTGTCCCGTTACCCCGAATTTTTCCAGCGTCATGTCACTGTGCTGGACCGGATCCGAATTCCCCATGAACGTAAGGGCTCCGTCTCGCTGGTAGAGCGCCAGCTGGATCGTCAGCGCGAGCGGATTGAGCAGTTGGAGCTGGAGATCACCGAGCTGATGGGCATTGCCAGCGAGAACGAGCGGATCTTCCGGGTTTATGCCGATCTCTATGGCGAGCTATACGGTTGCCAGACCCTGTTTGAGGTGAGTGCCGTGATGGGCAAAGCCTTTGTCCAGCGGTTGCGGTTGACCGGCCTGCGGCTCTGGCTCAATCCCAAGCGCTTTGCCCTGAGCGGGCCCGAGCAGCGCTTTCTGGCGCAGGGCAAGCAGCTCGAATCCCTGCTGGGTCAGCGTCTGCCAGGGCAGGATTACTACTTTGGCCGCCTGAGCCAGAGCGAGAAGCAGGCGCTGTTTGGCCACGATGTGCTGGTTAACTCGGTCGCCCTGATGCGGCTCGGCGATCTCGGTGTGCTGGCCTTCGCCAGCTCGGATCCGAGCCACTTCAGCCCGCACAACGACACCCTGCTGCTAGGCCAGTTGGGTCGCTTGCTGCAGTTGCGTCTGCCCGAGCTGACCCGTGGCTAGGGAATCGGCCAATACACCGCCAGCCTCTGAGCCGCTGCCGGCAGCACTGGCGGATGAGCTGGCAGCCTTTATCGAATACCTGAGGGTCGAGCGCCAGCTCAGCCCCCACACCCGTACCAACTATCAGGGGCATCTCGACGCCATGACCGCCGAGCTGGTGCGACTGGGTCTTTGCGACTGGGGCCAGCTCGATGCGAGTCAGGTGCGCAGTCTGGTGACCCGGATGCACAAAGGGGGGCTGGCGCCCCGTTCGCTGGCCACCAAGGTCTCTGCGCTGCGCAGCTTCTGCGACTGGCAGGTGCGGCAGGGGCGGCTGACCGCCAATCCGGCCCGTGGCATCGTCACCCCCAAGCAGGGGCGGCCGCTGCCGAAAAACCTCGATGTGGACGAGATGTACCAGCTGCTCAACATCACCGATGAGCAGGATCCGCTGGCGGTGCGGGATCGCGCCATCATGGAGCTGATGTACTCGTCAGGGCTGCGTCTCGCCGAGCTGGTGGGGGTCAATCTGGTGGATCTGAAGCTCGATGATCGTCAACTCAAGGTGACCGGCAAAGGCTCGCGGGAGCGGGTGCTGCCCATCGGCCGGATGGCGGTCGAGTGGCTGCAGAAGTGGCTCAAGGTGCGCCCGCTGCTGGCCGGGGACGAGAGCGAGGCGCTGTTTCTCTCCAGTCGCAAGCAGCGGCTGTCGGCTCGCTCAGTGCAGGCCCGTCTCGATGGCTGGGGCAACAAGCAGGCACTGAACGCCCACGTCCATCCCCACAAGCTGCGTCACAGCTTTGCCACCCATATGCTGGAGTCCTCCGGCGATCTGCGGGCGGTACAGGAGCTGCTGGGACACGCGGATCTCTCCACCACCCAGATCTACACCCATCTCGACTTCCAGCATCTGGCCAAGGTCTACGACAGCGCCCACCCAAGGGCCAAGCGTGACCCGGATGCGCAGGAAGATGAATAACGGGCTCTGAGCCCCGTCGCAGAGGAGAGTCCATGCACTTCTATCGCCGCTGGCAGCCGGTTGCTGCCATCTCGTTTGACCTCGATGACACCCTCTATGACAACGGCCCCGCCATCGTGCGCGCCGAGCAGTGGATGCTCGACCATCTGCGCAGCGAATATCTGGCCACCGCCATGCTCGACCAGCCGCGCTGGCTGGCGCTCAAGCGTACTGTGCTGAACGGCGCACCCGAGCTGCACCACGATGTCAGTCTGGCGCGCCAGCAGACCATCCGCGCCGCCATGGTCGCGGGGGGCATGGCTGACCAGCAGGCCAGCCGCGAGGCGGAGCAGGTATTTGCCGCGTTTCTGGCACAGCGCTCGAAGATCGAGGTGAGCGAGTCAACCCATCAGCTGCTAGCCAGACTGGCCGCACGCTATCCGCTGGTGGTGATCACCAACGGCAATCTAGATCTGGCGCAGGCGGGACTGGATCGCTACTTCACGCTGATCTGTAAGGCGGGCGCTGGCACCAGAATGAAACCGGCGGCGGATATGTTTGAGCAGACCCGCAGCGCCCTCAAACTGCCACCTGAGCAGATCCTCCATGTGGGGGACCATCCTGAGACCGATGTGCTGGGGGCCCGCTTGCATGGCTTTCGTGCCGCCTGGCTCAATGAGCGGCGGCAGCCGTGGCATGCATTGCAACTGCTGCCAGATGTCGAGATCAATGGGCTGGAGGAGTTGGCCGGGCTGCTGCTTTGAGGGTGGTTACGAGCTTGGGAGCTTGCTGTATTGATCTGGTGACCCATAATTATGAGCAGTTTGCTCCGGCAAACAGATTGGAATACTCATAACATGGATGGACATGACTATGCCTACGATCGACTCCTTGCTGGCGGAACCCAAGCTGCTGCCCCAGATCCCTGAAGTGATGCGCGACTTGATTCAGACTTTCAACGAAAAAGACCCTGATCTGCTTAAGGTCAGTAAATTGATTAACAAGGATCCGGTCATCTCTGCCAAGTTGTTGCGCTTGGCCAACTCGGCTAAATTTGGCAGCAGTCGTCAGGTCGCTACCGTCAATGAGGCGGCGGTGCGGCTGGGGTTGGCGATGGTGCGTAACATGGTGCTGGCTTGCGGGCTCACCGAATCAGTCAAAGCGGTGCCCGGTATCAATCTCCAACACTTCTGGGGTTGTGTTTTCAACGTAGCGGAGCTGGCCCGTCGTCTGGCGGTCAAGAAAGGGATGAAGGGGGAGGAGGTCTTTACCTGCGCACTGCTGCACGATCTTGGTCGCCTCATCATGCATGTGGGACTGCCAGAAAATACGGTGAATCACATTCACGATCTGGAGCAGCATAAAGGGCGAGCCAAGGCGGAGGAGCTGGTGATTGGCTTCAATTATGCTCAGGTCGGGGCGGCGATGGCCAGATACTGGAAGTTTCCAGACACCATCAGCAATGCGGTGGAGTATCACTACAACCCGATGAAGGCGAAAGAGTTTTCCTCTGAGGCGGGGTTTATCCATCTGGCCATCGTGTTGGCAGCCCAGTCCGATGTGGGGGAAGAGGCTCCCCCCGAGTGGCCTCAGAGCGTGGCGGAACAACTGGGGCTGACATGGGCCGATTGTGCTGCCCAGTTCAGCGCGCTGCGGGAGCAGGGCAACGGCTATGCGGGGTTATTGGCAGCCTGAGTCGATTCATTTGATGTTACCAGGGGCCTATATGGTCCCTTTTTCATGACGAAATAATCTGCAGGCTTGTCAGCTCGGGAGTGACGGGGCACTCTTTGCCCTTCACTTTCCGTTTGAGAGCCCTTGCCATGATTGCCTCCTCCCGCTTGATCCTGCGCGAAATGATCGCCACCGATGCCCCTTTCATTCTTGAACTGCTCAATGACGGCGACTTTTATCGCTACATCGGCGATCGGGGCATTCGCACGCTGGAGCAGGCGCAGGAGTATATCCAGCAGGGGCCTGCGGTCAGCTATGCCCGCCACGGCCATGGCCTCTATCTGGTGGAGCGCAAGGAGGATAGTGCCAGCCTCGGTATCTGCGGTCTGATCAAGCGCGACACCCTGGAGCAGGTCGATATCGGTTACGCCTTTCTGCCGCAATATCGCGGTCAGGGTTATGCCATTGAAGCGGCGCAGGCTGCCCTTGCCGATGGCAAAAGCCGGTTGGGGATTGAGCAAGTAGTCGCCATCGTCACCCCGGGCAACGAACGCTCCATCTGCCTGTTGGCCAAGCTGGGGCTGGTGCGCAGCCGTCTGGTCAAGTTGAGCGAAGATGCTGATGAATGCCTGCTGCTGGAACAGTGATCGGCAAGTCAGAGAATGGGAAAATGACTAGTGAAGTGCTGTTCAGGCTGAACGACAAGCAAGAGAGTGGGTCTGGATAAAGGGCGAGAGAGGGAGAAGCAAAGAGGCCGCCGTGAGTTGCGGCCTGTCTGCATCGGGCGCTGCCGGTGGGCAGGCAGGATCAGTTGAGGTCTTCGATGGAGAACTCGCCAGCGATACCATCACAGGAGATGGCGAAACCGCCGCTGAAGCGGGTGCTGAACTGGATCAGGAACGCATCGGAATCCTGCTCTTGCGGAGGCAGGTTGATGGGTTTGCTACGACGCAGGGGCTTGTGTGTATGTATGGCTTTCATCATGGTATTTCTCTATATAAATTAGGTGTTTGCTCCTTGTATTGGCAAATGTCAGGTTAATGGACGCGGTTGATTTTGGATCAACAAGCGCGCAGGAATACCCAGCCCGGTCAGGGGCGTCTGCACTTTTCAAGGAATGCGCCAAAGAGTATGCGGATGCATAGTTCAATGTAGTGGGCAGATCGGGTCTGCACCGTGAGAGCCGGGCAACGCAGGCAGACAGCCTGACGGTTCTCAAGGCGAGTAAATCAGAGGGAGGTTATGTGTGTACTGGCAGGATTCATCTAACGTTGAAGCATTGCGAACATAATCAGGGCTGATTAACTAGCCGGGGCGCATTCTCTCCTCGAAATGAATAAAAAGCAAACAATAATTTGGCAATACTCGCTAAAAGTCATTTTTTTTGTGTGTTAAACCACCAGCTGACAGTAACAAAGAGGGCTCCCGATGGGAGCCCTCTTTAGTATTCTGCAAGCAAGTTCCGGGGTGACTCAGTAGTCGCCACAGGCCTTCTTGGCGGCGGTGATCATCGGGGTAATGGTCATGCCCTGCACCACGATGGAGAACATCACCACCGAGTAGGTCATCACCAGGATCACCTGACGCAGGTCGACGCCATGCTCCGGGATCATCATGACGCCGGAAGGCAGCGCCAAAGCCATCGCCATGGCCAGACCGCCACGCAGGCCACCCCAGGTGAGGATCCGTACCGAGAAGGTGTTGTAGCTGCGGAATCTGCGGAAGGCCATATAAGGCAGCGACACGCTGACGAAGCGCGCGGCCAGGCAGAGTGGCACCGCGATGACCAGCAGTACCCAGTCATGCCAGGAGAGCTCCAGCAGCACCAGCGCCAGACCGATCAGCAGGAACAGCAGGGCGTTGAGGAACTGATCCATCAACTCCCAGAAGTGGTCCAGGTGATGACGGCTCTGCTCGGAGAAGCCGGAGTGGCGGGTCCAGTTGCCGATCATGATGCCGGTGACCACCATGGCCAGCGCGCCGGAGACACCGATCATGTTGGCGAGGGCAAAACCGGCGGTCGGGATGCAGAGGGTCAGCAGTAGCTCAAGGGAACCATCGTCGGTGGCGCTGATCATCACGTGGGCGATGACGCCCAGCACGGCGCCAAACAGAATGCCGCCGAGGGCTTCATGCAGGAACAGACCGGCCACGCTGCCGAAGGTGGGCTCGACACCGCCAAAGGCCACGGCAAACACGGTGGCGAAGATGACGAGGCCGACACCGTCGTTGAACAGGGATTCCCCTTCGATCTGGATGGCGATCTGGGGTGGCGCTTGCATCTTCTTGACGATGGCCAGCACCGCAATCGGGTCAGTGGGGGAGATCAGCGCCCCGAACAGCAGGCAGTAGACCAGTGGCAGTTCCCAGCCCAGTAGCTTGGCGATAAACCAGAAGCCGTAGCCGATGATGAAAGTAGAGAGCAGGGTCGCCACGATGGAGAGAATGGTGATCTCCCACTTCTGGCTACGCAGCGCCTTGAGGTTGATGCCGAGGCCACCGGCAAACAGCAGGAAGCCCAGAATCCCTTTCAGCAGGAAGTTCTGGAAGTCGATGCTCTGCATGGTTTTGACAGCAAGAGGTTCCAGATTGAACCAGCCCAGTTTACCAAACAGCACCAGCAACGCGGAGATCACCATGGAACCGGCGGTGATGGCGATGGTGGTCTGGATCTTCACAACATACTGGTTGGCAAAGGCGATAAAAATCGCCAACGCTGCCAGAAAACAGAGTGTGTAGTAGACGCTCATAGTTATTTTTTTCTCATTAGTAGACAGCAAGCACGTATCCCCATGCGGGACGGGCATAGGGTACTCTCGGGCCCTATGTTACTCATTACCTATAAATGAGTATATCTTGGTGTGTTTGGACTGATAGACGGCTAGATTTCCATTTTTTTTGTTTGCTGTTAGGATGCTTGTTACGCAGTTGCATGGATGTAGAGGAGCGAGTCGTGGCGAACAGGAAGCCGAGCATAAAATCGGACATTACAAAGAAACTGGAATTCTGTCTCAAGGAACGGATCCTGATCATCGACGGTGCCATGGGCACCATGATCCAGGGTTACAAGCTGGGAGAGGCGGATTATCGCGGTGAGCGGTTTTCCGACTGGCATACCGACATCAAGGGCAACAACGATCTGCTGGTGCTGACCCGCCCTGCGGTGATCCGCGAGATCCACGATCAGTATTGCGCCGCCGGCGCCGACATCCTCGAGACCAACACCTTCAACGCCACTCGCATCGCCATGGCCGATTACGAGATGGAGGAGTTTTCGGCCGAGATCAACCGTGAAGCCGCCCGGCTGGCCCGCGCCGTGGCAGACGAGTGGACGGCAAAAGATCCCGCCAGGCCGCGTTTCGTCGCCGGGGTCTTGGGCCCCACCAACCGCACCTGCTCCATCTCGCCGGACGTCAACGATCCCGGCAAACGCAACGTCACCTATGACCAGCTGGTAGCGGCCTACACCGAATCGACCCACGCCCTGATCGAGGGCGGCGCCGACATCATTCTGATCGAGACCATTTTCGATACCCTCAACGCCAAGGCGGCCGCCTTCGCGGTGGAAGGGGTGTTCGAGGAGCTGGGCTACAGCCTGCCGGTGATGATCTCCGGCACCATTACCGACGCCTCCGGTCGCACCCTCTCCGGCCAGACCACCGAAGCCTTTTATCATTCTCTGCGCCACGTCAAACCCGTTTCGTTTGGCCTTAACTGTGCGTTGGGACCCGATGAGCTGCGCCAGTATGTGGAGGAGCTGTCGCGGATCAGCGAAAGCCATGTCAGCGCCCACCCCAACGCCGGTCTGCCCAACGCCTTTGGCGAGTACGATCTCGATGCGGGTGAAATGGCGGCCCACATCCGCGAGTGGGCCCAGAGCGGTTTTCTCAACATGGTGGGCGGTTGCTGCGGCACCACCCCGACCCACATCCGCGCCATGAGCGACGCCGTGGCGGGCATCAAGCCGCGCGTTCTGCCCGAGCTGCCGGTAGCCTGCCGCCTGTCGGGCTTGGAGCCGCTGATCATTACCCCCGAATCCATGTTTGTGAACGTGGGGGAGCGTACCAACGTTACCGGTTCGGCCAAGTTCAAGCGGCTGATCAAGGAGGGGCTCTACGACGAGGCGCTGGATGTCGCCAAACAGCAGGTAGAGAGCGGCGCCCAGATCATCGACATCAACATGGACGAGGGGATGCTGGACGCCGAAGCGGCCATGGTGCGCTTCTTGAACCTCATCGCCGGTGAGCCGGATATCGCCCGGGTGCCGGTGATGATCGACTCCTCCAAATGGGAGGTGCTGGAAGCGGGCCTCAAGTGCGTGCAGGGCAAGCCGGTGGTCAACTCCATCTCCATGAAGGAGGGGGAGGAGAAGTTCATCCAGCAGGCCAAGCTGCTGCGCCGCTATGGCGCTGCCGTGATCGTGATGGCGTTTGATGAGGTAGGGCAGGCGGATACCCGCGCCCGCAAGTTCGAGATCTGTCAGCGCGCCTACCGCATTCTGGTGGATCAGGTCGGTTTCCCGCCGGAAGATATCATCTTCGACCCCAACATCTTCGCGGTGGCGACCGGCATCGATGAGCACAACAACTACGCGGTGGACTTCATCGAGGCGGTGAAGGATATCAAGACCCATCTGCCTCATGCCATGATCTCCGGCGGCGTCTCCAACGTCTCGTTTTCGTTTCGCGGCAACGAGCCGGTGCGCGAAGCCATTCACGCGGTGTTCCTCTATCACGCCATCCAGAACGGCATGGACATGGGGATCGTCAACGCCGGTCAGCTCGCCATCTATGAAGACATTCCGAAGGATCTGAAGGCCAAGGTCGAGGCGGTGGTACTCAACCTGAGTGACAGCGCCACCGAGGATCTGCTGGCCATCGCCGAGACCTATCGCGGTGCTGGCGCTCAGGCGGAGGATCCGCGGGATCAGGAGTGGCGCAGCTGGCCGGTGGGCAAGCGGCTGGAGCATGCGCTGGTCAAGGGGATCACTGACTTTATCGAAGAGGATACCGAACAGGCGCGGGCCGAGGCCGACAAGCCACTGCACGTCATCGAAGGGCCGCTGATGGATGGCATGAACGTGGTCGGTGATCTGTTTGGCGCGGGCAAGATGTTCCTGCCGCAGGTGGTCAAATCGGCGCGGGTAATGAAGCGGGCAGTCGCTTATCTGCAGCCCTATATCGAAGCTGAAAAACAGGGCAGTTACAGCAACGGCAAGATAGTGCTCGCCACCGTCAAAGGGGATGTGCACGACATCGGCAAGAACATCGTCGGGGTGGTGCTGCAGTGCAATAACTACGAGATCGTCGATTTGGGCGTCATGGTCTCCTGCGAGACCATCCTCAAGACGGCGCGGGAGGTCGGCGCCGATATCATAGGTCTGTCGGGCCTGATCACCCCGTCGCTGGATGAGATGGTGCACGTGGCCAAGGAGATGGAGCGTCAGGGCTTCAAGCTGCCGCTGTTGATCGGCGGTGCTACCACCTCCAAGGCCCACACAGCGGTCAAGATCGAGCAAAACTACAGTGAACCCGTGGTCTATGTCTCCAACGCCTCTCGTGCGGTGGGGGTGGCCCAAAGCCTGCTCAACCCCGAGCTCAAGCCCGCCTTTGTCGCCCGTATCGACAAGGAGTACGAGATTGCCCGCGAGCAACATGCCCGCAAGCAACCCAGAGCCAGGCCGGTTAGCCTGGCCCATGCCCGTGCCAACCGCCAGCAGCTGGATTGGGTCGGTTACCAGCCGCCCAAGCCCCGCGAGCCTGGGGTGCAAAAGTTCGAGAACGTGCCCATTTCGGTACTGCGCCCCTATATCGACTGGACCCCGTTCTTCCTCAGCTGGGAGCTGGCGGGCAAGTATCCGCGTATCCTCGAGGACGAGATTATCGGCGAGGAGGCAACCAAGCTGTTTGCCGATGCCAACGCCATGCTGGATCAGCTGGAGCAGGATGGGAGCGTGCGCTGCGCCGGTATTATCGGCCTGTTCCCGGCCAACGCCGTGGGGGACAGCATCGAGGTCTATAGCGACGAGTCGCGCAGTGAAGTGAAGAAAGTGCTGCACCACCTGCGTCAGCAGAGCGAGAAGCAGGGCTTCCCCAACTACTGTCTGGCGGACTATGTGGCGCCGAAAGAGAGCGGCAAGCCGGACTGGATCGGCGCCTTCGCGGTGACCGGCGGTATCGGCGAAGAGGCCATCGCCAATGCCTACAAGGCGGATCACGATGACTACAACGCCATTCTGATCCAGGCGGTGTGTGATCGTTTGGCAGAGGCCTTTGCCGAGTACCTGCACCAGCAGGTACGCAAAGAGCATTGGGGTTATGTCCCCGATGAAGCGCTCTCTAACGAAGAGCTGATCCGCGAGAACTATCAGGGCATTCGTCCGGCCCCCGGTTATCCGGCCTGCCCGGAGCACACCGAGAAGGGCAGCATCTGGGAGTTGCTGGAGGTGGAGCAGGCCATTGGCATGACACTCACCGAGTCCTACGCCATGTGGCCGGGGGCGGCGGTGTCGGGCTGGTACTTCTCTCACCCCGAGAGCAAATACTTCGCGGTAGCGCAGATCCAGCAGGATCAGGTTGAGGATTACGCTGTCCGCAAGGGGATGACCCTCGCAGAAGCAGAACGCTGGTTGGGGCCTAATCTGAGCTGAATCGCGATTCTCGAGGTGTCACAGGTTGATCTTTGACAACAAACGGCGGCATCCTTGCACTGGTTTGATGAGCCGCATGGAGCCGCCGTTTGCCGTGTTGGTAACTCTCATTTGGCAGCGCGCTGTTTCGTGTGGTTTGTCTTGTTGTCAGGAGAAACAATTGGCGTTGTCTTGGCGCTGTGGCACCTTATACTCTCCCGCCCCAACCTGCCCAGGCGTTGCCTTCTAGCGGAATTTTCATGAAGATTGCCATTTTATCCCGTGAGCCGAAAAACTATTCCACCCGCCGTCTGGTCGAGGTGGCGCAGGCGCGCGGCCATCAGGTCGAGGTGCTCGACACCCTGCGCTGCTATATGAATATTGCTTCCCACAACCCTTCGATCCATTACGAGGGGGGGGAGCTGGAAAGTTATGATGCGGTGATCCCCCGTATCGGGGCCAGCATCACTTTTTATGGCACCGCCGTACTGCGCCAGTTCGAGATGATGAACACCATGGCCCTCAACAGCTCGGTGGCGATCAGTCGCTCCCGCGACAAGCTGCGGGCCATGCAGCTGCTCTCCCGCCATGGTATCGGCCTGCCCATCACCGGCTATGCCCACAGTACCCACGATGTGCCCGACCTCATCACCATGGTGGGCGGGGCGCCGCTGGTGGTGAAGCTGCTGGAGGGGACCCAGGGGATCGGTGTGGTGCTCTGCGAGACCCAGAAAGCCGCCGAGAGCGTGATCGAAGCCTTTATCCAGACCAACAACAACATTCTGGTGCAGGAGTATATCCGCGAGGCCAATGGCGCCGACATCCGCTGTCTGGTGGTCAACGGCAAGGTGGTTGCCGCCATGCGCCGTCAGGCCCAGCCGGGGGAATTTCGCTCCAACTTGCACCGTGGCGGCACCGCCGAGGCGATCAAGATCACCCCGGAAGAGCGGGCTACCGCTGTGCAGGCCGCCAAGATCATGGGGCTGGATGTGGCAGGGGTGGATATCCTGCGCAGCGCCCGCGGCCCGCTGGTGCTGGAGGTGAACTCCTCCCCCGGTCTGCAAGGGGTGGAAGCCGCCTCCGGCAAGGATGTGGCTGGCAAGATCATCGAGTTCCTCGAACTCAAGGCGAGCCGCAAGAACAAACCGGCGGAGTGAGCCTAGCGCTTGCAGCCGTCAGATAACAACAGGGCGCCCTCGGGCGCCTTGTTTCTATCTGGCTGGTTGGCTCGCGGTAACACCGCGCCCTCACCCTAACCCTCCCCCAAAGGGAGAGGGAACTGTTCGGCAGTGATCATCGCCAGCCGGGCGCTGAAAATTCCGTCCTCCAGCCTGGTCTCTATCTGCCAGCCCAGCTTCTCGCAGATGCGCTGGATGATGGTGAGGCCGCAGCCGTAGCCGAGGATCTGATCCGGTGCCGCCGCCGTCGGGTTGCTGATGGTCAGCACCGGGCCGCACAGCTCGATCTCGATATGTCCATCGGCATAGCTCAGGGCATTTTTCAGCAGGTTGCCGAGGGCGATGGCGAGCAGCGAGAGGGGGGCGTTTACTGCGCTGCTCTCATCCAGGGTGAGCCTGATATCGAGCGCCTCCCGCTGCAGCAGCGGGGCGAGGCGAGCCAGCTCCTGACGGATCAGCGGGGTGACCTGTTGCAGCGGCCGCTCCACCGCCTCCTTGCGACCCAGCAGCAGGAAGGTCTCGGTGAGCAGCGCCATCTCGTCGGCGGCGGCGCGGATGCGCAGGGTGGCGCGGGCGGCTGGCGCGGGCAGATCCGTCACCTTGCCGAGCAGGGCGGCCGAGCCCTGGATCACCATGTTGGGGGTGCGCAGTTCGTGGCTGGCGAAGCGGCTGAACTCCTGCTCGCGGGCGAACACCGCGCTCACCTCCTGCTTGCCGGCCAGCAACGCCAGCTCGATATCCCGCAGCTCCTGCCAGGGGGCGTCGGGCTCGAAATCCGCCTGATCCGGGGTGAGGTGGGCGACCCTGTGTTGCAGCCGTTGCAGCGGCCCGGTGATATGGCGCACCAGCCAGATGCCAAAGCCCAGCGAGCTGAGCAGCAGCGCCAGCCCAATCAGCCGGGTCGCCAGATGCAGCTTGTCTTCATAAGGGTCGAGGTAGTCATCGGCGTCGTCGTTGAACACCAGATAGAGCAGTCCCTCGCCGGAAGGGTGACGGGCCACCAGAAAGTGTTTGTCCTCCTTGCCCAGCTGGTGCTCGAAAAAGCCGGGGGTCTGGTAGGGCTTCAGCCACCTCGGCAGGCGGCCCGCCTCGGTCCAGTAGCTGGAGAACTGTCTGGGGCTCGGAGCGGCCGCCGCCGGGCCGAGTCGCAGCCAGTCATCGCTGTAGCGGGTCACTTCGGCTTCCAGCCAGTGGCGCAGGCTCAGCTCCTCCATCTTGTCTTCGGCCACCAGCATCAGGCCGGAGAGCAGGATCAGCAGCACCACCCCGGCGCCGCCGAGCGCCATGATCAGGCGGCGGCGCAGGCTCGGCAGGCTCATGCGCCCACCAGTCGGTAGCCCTGACCGTGCAGGGTCTCGAGCATGGGGGTGGGGAAGGGCTTGTCCAGCGCGTTGCGCAGGGCGTAGATGTGGCTGCGCAGGGCATCGGAGTCGGGCTCCTCATCCCCCCAGACGGTGTCGAGTACCTCCTGACGGCTGACGATGGCGGGAGCGCGGCGGGCCAGCAGGGCGAGGATCTGGAACGGGATCTTGCCGAGCTTGAGGGGCTCACCGGCGCGGGTGGCGCGACCGCTGGCGACATCGACCGTCAGATCGCCGAAGCTGATGGCCCCCACATCGCCGCGCGGGCCGCGCAGACTGAGGGCTTGCAGCCGCACCTCCAGCTCCTCCATGGCGAATGGCTTGACCAGATAGTCATCCCCTCCCGCCTTGAAGCCTGCCAGCTTGTCTTCCAGGCTGTCGCGGGCGGTGAGAAACAGCACCGGGGTCGGGATCCCCTGCTCACGCAGGCGGGCCACCGTGCTGAGGCCATCGAGGCGCGGCATCATCACATCCATGATGATGACGTCGAAACGCTGCTCCTCCAGCAGTTGCAGCGCCGCCTGACCGTGATAGGCACAATCGAGGCGGTGACCGGCCAGCTCCAGATAATCCATGATGGTTTCCGCCACCTGAGGATTGTCTTCCACTACCAAAATCTTCATGCTTTGCTCTCCTGGTTGGCGAGCGCTTCACGCTCTTTTCACACCGGATACGGCATCCTGTGTGCCAGTGTAACCCCGAGGATCCCTGATGAAGAAGTCTCTCTGCGCCCTCCTGTTGCTGATTTTGTTGCCACTTGGCACCGCACAGGCGACCGAATTCAAGCTGATCGGCCGCACCACCTGGCAGCTTGGCCAGCTGATGGTCAACGGCATGCCGTTCGTGATCGACGATCAGACCCGCTTCAAGGATTGGCTCAACGAGGATGATCTCGGTGGCACCTGGGTCGAGATGAAGGGGGTGGTGGAAAATGGCGTGCGCTATGTGCGCAAGGTCGAGGCGCTCGACGAAGATGACAAGGGCGAGATGGATCTGGAAGGGCCGGTCGAACGTGGGCGGATCTGGGGCTACACCACCTCGGACAATAGTCTGGCCCCGTTTGAAGGGCGCTGGCTCGAGCTGGAGTGCAAGTTTGACGGCATGCGCCTGAGCCGCTGCCGCGAGGATGACTGATCCGATCTGCCCTGACGAATTCGCAATGACACCGAATGAAGCCCATGCTTGTCCAGCATGGGCTTTTTTGTTCAGGGACGAACCAGGATGGAACAAGCGAGAAAATGGTGTGCATGGATGCTGGGAGTGCCGCTCTGGGCGGCGCAGGCGGGAGCCGACGAATTGTGGCTGGTGGAGCTGGAGCACAGCGATGGCATCCGCCTGCAATTTCAGGGGGCCGAGGTGGAGCAGGGCAGTGCTGCCGTCTGGCGGCAGGGAGTGGTTTGGGATCAGCCGCTTAAACCGGGCGACCGCCTCGCCCTGCTGGTGGCCGACGGCGTTGCCACCCGGATTGAGCTGCTGGCCGCCAGAGCCGCGCTGGCCAATCAGCCCTGGCAGCGGGCGCAAGATCTCCTGCAATCCTTCGATGACCGGCAGCTCACGCTGGCCACCCTGGGCACTGTGCCACTCAACCCGCAGGTGCGCTGGGTCAACGGCTCGGCCGCCGATCTGCACGAAGGGAGCGAGCTGGTATTGATCCGTTCGGTGGATGGAATATTGCTGGGAATTGAAGTGATCAATCCGGAAGAGTAATTCAGCATCTTCTTATTTAATAAAGGTTCACCATATTGTGGTAGGCATTAAATAATGTCTGCCACAATATTTATGATTTATTCCTCAATAAAGTCATCACTCTAATTATTTTCTTGTATCACCATTATTTTGTTTGTCATGGATGTTTTTTGGTGGTTTATTTTATTTGTGTCAGGTTTTGTCGGAGTTCATTCCTGTCAAATGAAGAAGGATATTTCTACACAATAACAAATATCGTATGTCTGAAAGAGGGATAAATGATGAATAGAATAATTACCGCCAATCTGGCGTTTTTGGCATCTTCATTGATGCTCGCTCAGGTGCAGGCGGCTGAACCTGTCTACCCTGATCAGGTCAAGTGGGCGGGTCTTGGGACGGGCGTCTGTGCCAGTGGTTACCGTCCTCTGACCCGCGACGAAGCCATGAGTATCAAGGGTAATCTGGTCAGCCGCATGGGGCAGTGGCAGATCACCGGGCTGGCTGATCGCTGGGTGATCATGGGGCCGGGATATAATGGCGAAATCAAACAGGGCACTGCCGGAGAAACCTGGTGCTATCCCAATTCACCGATTTCCGGAGAAATACCGACACTCTCTGACTGGAATATTCCGGCGGGGGATGAAGTCGATGTGCAATGGCGGCTGGTTCATGATAATGATTATTTTATCAAGCCGGTCAGTTATCTTGCTAATTATTTGGGCTACGCCTGGGTGGGGGGGAATCATAGTTCCTATGTCGGGGAAGATATGGATGTCACCCGGCTCGGTGATGGTTGGCTGATAAAAGGAAATAATGACGGCGGCTGTTCGGGATATCGTTGTGGGGAAAAGAGCTCCATCAAGGTGAGCAACTTCTCATACACCCTGGAGTCCGACAGCTTTAGCCACGGCCAGGTGACAGAGAGTGACAAGCAGCTGATCAAGACCATTAACGCCAATGCGACCAACTACACCGACCTGCCCCAGCAGGTGGTGGTGACCCTGAAGTACGACAAGGCCACCAACTGGTCGAAGACCGACACCTACAGCCTAAGCGAGAAGGTGACCACCAAGAACAAGTTTCAGTGGCCGCTAGTGGGTGAAACCGAACTGGCCATCGAGATCGCTGCGAGCCAGAGCTGGGCCTCCCAGAAAGGGGGATCAACCACTGAGACCGTCTCGGTTGAAGCGCGCCCCACAGTGCCGCCCCACTCCAGCCTGCCGGTACGGGTTGCGCTCTACAAGTCCAACATATCCTACCCCTACGAGTTCAAGGCCGAGGTCAATTATGACCTGACCATGAAGGGCTTCCTGCGCTGGGGCGGCAATGCCTGGTATACCCATCCGGAGAATCGCCCCACCTGGGAGCATACCTTTGCCGTTGGGCCCTTCCGTGACAAGGCGAGCAGCATCCGCTACCAGTGGGACAAGCGTTATATCCCGGGTGAGGTGAAGTGGTGGGACTGGAACTGGGCCATCAGCCAATACGGCCTGTCGACCATGCAAAACAACCTGGGACGAGTGCTGCGTCCGACCCGCTCCAGCGTTACCGGCGACTTCTACGCCGAGAGCCAGTTTGCTGGCGATATCGAAATCGGTCAGCCACAGACCCGCTCCGCGAAGGCCTTGCTGAGTAGCGATTCTGCCGACGAGGTGGCGCTCACCGGTGTGGATCTGGACAAAGAGACCCTTGCCAATGAAGGCTTTGGCGATGTCAGCCTGACCATAGCTCCGGTGCGATAATCTCCCTCGCAGGCCTCCTTTCATGGGGGCCTGTTCTTGTTCTGCGCAAGAGGTTGTTCTTGCCCTGTGCCCCTCGATTTCCCCTCTTTTTGTCCTCTTCCCCCTGAATGATCACGGCGGGAACCTATGGCTTGCCAAGGTGTCGCTAACGCAGGTTTGACCTCTGCCCGGGGTGGTCCCGTGAGCGAGGTATTGTTCACTCATCTGTTGAAAATGGTTCACTCATTCGTTGAAAGAGGAGTGTTGGCCAGATTGTTAACGGCTTGTGCTTTACATTTTCCCCCTTATACTGGCGCCATCTTGTCGGAGTGCTGACCGTCGAACGACGCGAAGCTGAGACCGTTAATTCGGGATCCGTGGAACCTGATCAGGTTAAAACCTGCGAAGGGAAACAAGGGTAACTTGCGGGTTACCGCGCCGGGGGCGTCACGCTACAGAGAGCAGAGCCCCCGCTCATCGAAGGGATCACCCGAGATGGGTCAGGGCGCAGAGGAGGGGGCCTGTCCCATCCGGTTGTCCAGCACGTGGGGCGCCTTGCCCACAGCGTGTGGAGAGCGGGGAGTGGCAGAACAGCAGAGCGGAGATCCATCCCGCGCGCACTCCCTCCTGATATCAACACCCCGCCGCAAGTTCATCTTCTCCTCGAACTCCAGACAAGCAAACACCCATAACTTCAACCAGTTAATGTGAGTTTTGCTATGTCTACTTCTGTATCTGATACCGCCAAATCCAGCCGCCGCGAGCAGCGCTCCAGCGCCCAGGCCTTTATCGACAGCCTCAAGGGGATGGCTCACCCCAACTCCCGCCGCATCTTTATCGAAGGCTCCCGCCCCGATATTCGTGTCCCGCTGCGGGAGATCCAGCTGGCCGACACCTTCGTCGGCGGCCCTGTCAGTGGCGATAAGGAGGCTCCCCAGTTCGAGCCCAACGAACCGATCCCGGTCTATGACACTTCTGGCCGTTACGGGGAGGAGGGGGTCGCCATCGACGTGCGCCGCGGTCTGCCACGCCTGCGGGAAAACTGGGTGCTGGAGCGCGATGACACCGACGCCCTGCCGGGGCTCAGCTCCACCTTCACTCAGGAGCGGCTGGCCGACGAGGGGCTGGATCACCTGCGCTTCGATCACCTGAACTCTTTGCAACATAAGCCGCGCCGCGCCAAGCCGGGTCGCCGGGTCACCCAGCTGCACTACGCCCGCGCGGGCATCGTCACTCCCGAGATGGAATTTATCGCCATTCGCGAGAACATGGGGCGCGAGCGGGTGCGCTCAGCGCTCTTGCGCACCCAGCATCCGGGGCAGGGTTTCGGTGCCCGCCTGCCGGAAAATATCACCCCCGAATTCGTGCGCGATGAGGTGGCCGCCGGTCGCGCCATCATCCCCAGCAACATCAACCACCCGGAAGCGGAGCCGATGATCATCGGCCGCAATTTTCTGGTGAAGATCAACGCCAACATCGGCAACTCGGCGGTCAGCTCCAGCATCGAAGAGGAGGTGGAGAAGCTGGTCTGGTCGACCCGCTGGGGCGCCGACACCGTGATGGATCTCTCCACCGGCCGCTACATCCACGAGACCCGCGAGTGGATCCTGCGCAACAGCCCGGTACCCATCGGTACCGTGCCCATCTATCAGGCACTGGAGAAGACCAACGGCATCGCCGAAGAGCTCACCTGGGAGCTGTTCCGCGATACCCTGCTGGAGCAGGCCGAGCAGGGGGTGGACTACTTCACCATCCACGCTGGCGTCTTGCTGCGCTTCGTGCCCATGACCGCCAAGCGCCTCACCGGCATCGTGTCGCGCGGCGGCAGCATCATGGCCAAATGGTGCCTGTCGCACCACAAGGAGAACTTCCTCTACCAGCACTTCCGCGAAATCTGCGAGATCTGCGCCGCCTATGACGTGGCGCTGTCGCTGGGCGATGGCCTGCGCCCCGGCTCCGTCTATGACGCCAACGACGAGGCCCAGTTCGCCGAGCTGCGCACTCTGGGCGAGCTGACCAAAATCGCCTGGGAGTACGACGTACAGGTGATGATCGAGGGGCCGGGTCATGTGCCGATGCACATGATCGAACGCAACATGACCGAGCAGCTGGAGCATTGCCACGAGGCGCCTTTCTACACTCTTGGCCCGCTCACCACCGATATCGCGCCGGGTTACGATCACTTCACCTCCGGTATCGGTGCGGCGCTCATCGGCTGGTACGGCTGCGCCATGCTCTGCTACGTCACCCCTAAGGAGCATCTGGGGCTGCCCAACAAGGAGGATGTGAAGCAGGGGCTGATTACCTACAAGATTGCCGCCCACGCAGCCGATCTGGCCAAGGGTCACCCGGGCGCCCAGATCCGCGACAACGCCATGTCCAAGGCGCGCTTCGAGTTCCGCTGGGAGGATCAGTTCAATCTGGCCCTCGACCCCGATACCGCCCGCGCCTACCACGACGAGACCCTGCCGCAGGAGTCCGGCAAGGTGGCCCACTTCTGCTCCATGTGCGGGCCCAAGTTCTGCTCCATGAAGATCACTCAGGATGTGCGTGACTACACCGCCAAACTGAATGCGGCCAAACTCGAATCGGTCGCGATCAAGATGGTCGGTATGGATGGCCAGCAGGAGCAGGTGGTGGCTCAGGTGGAGAGCGGCATGGCCCGCATGGCTGAAACCTTCAAGGAGACCGGCGGCGAGATCTACCATCAGGCGGCGGCGCTGAAACAGGCCGCAGGGGAGGAGGCGTGAGCAGCGCAAGCGAGGCTGTCAGCCCCGCCGACCTGTCGCCCGTGACCGACTCGCGACCCTTGGGTTGTGATCTCAAAATGAGAGTCTGGACCATCGCCGGTTCTGACTCCGGCGGCGGCGCCGGTATTCAGGCCGACTTGCACACCCTGCACGACCTGGGCGTGCACGGCTGCTCGGTCATCACCGCTATCACAGCCCAGAACTCGGTGGCGGTGAAGATGGTCGACCCTGTGCTGATGCAGACCTTCACCGCCCAGATCGACGCCCTCGGTGTCGATCTGCCGCCTGCCGCCATCAAGATCGGTCTGCTGCCGACCCGGCTCCATGTGGAGGTGCTGGCCCGCCGACTGGCGAACATCGATGCCCCCTTTGTGGTCTACGACCCGGTGGCTATCGCCAGCACCGGCACTCCGATGGCGGAGCCCAATATGCTGACGGCGGTGCGCGAGCAACTGCTGCCGCGTCTGTCGCTTATCACCCCCAACGGCCCCGAGCTGGAAGCCCTGACTGGCATCCCGGCGACCAGCCCCGCGCTGGTGCGGGCGGGTGCCGCGCGGCTGCGTGAACTCGGCGCCCGCGCCGTGCTGGTCAAGGGCGGCCATCTGGGCTGGAGCGGCGATCTCTGCCTCGACTACTACCAGGACGAGACCCGCGAGTTCTGGCTGGCGGCGCCGCGCCTCGATACCCGCCACGGCCACGGCACCGGTTGCTGCTACGCCAGCGCCATCGCTGCCGTGGTGGCGCAGGATTATCCGGTGGAGGATGCCATCACCCTGGCACGCGCCTACCTGCAACAGGGGTTGGCGGCGGCGCAGGGGGTGGGCGCAGGCCCGGGCCCCATCGCCCATCTCGGCTGGCCTGCAGATCTTGCCCACTTCCCCCGTGCCGTGTTGGCGGGCTCAATGCTCGATCTCCGCTTCGGATTGTATGAGACAAGCAGCGCCCGCCTGCCTGATGGCCCCTTTACCGCAACCGAACAGCATCTGGGTCTTTATCCGGTGGTGGATTCGGTCAAGTGGCTACGCCGTCTGCTGGGGCTGGGGGTCAAAACCATCCAGCTGCGGATCAAGAATCTGCCCGCCGCAGAGGTGGCGCCAGCCATTCGTGATGCGGTAGCGCTCGGTCGCCGTCATGGGGCGCGGCTCTTTATCAACGACTACTGGCAGCAGGCCATCGAGGCGGGCGCCTGGGGCGTGCATCTGGGGCAGGAGGATATGGAGACGGCGGATCTCGCCGCCATTCAGGGGGCCGGGCTGCGCCTTGGCATCTCCACCCACGGCTACTTCGAGCTGATGCGGGCCCGCGAACTGGCCCCCTCCTATATCGCGCTCGGCCATATCTTCCCGACCAATACCAAGGCGATGCCTTCGCGTCCGCAGGGGTTGGTGCGGCTGCATCGCTACCGTGCCCTGATGGCGGAGTGGCCGACGGTGGCCATCGGCGGCATCAGCGAGGAGCGGGTGGCGGCAGTCAAGGGGAGCGGAGTCGGCAGCATCGCGCTGGTCTCGGCCATTACCGGAAGTAGCGATTGGCAGGGGGCGACCGAGCGGCTGCTCGCCGCCGTGGGGGCGGGGGATGAGCCGCGCTCGGTCATTGCCATAAGGGAGGTGGAGCATGCTCTCTGATACGGAGTATTTGCACGATTCAGCCCGCCAGCTTACCTCGCTGGCCGGATGGGGAGGCACTGATGTTAGCTGATGCTGAATACCTGAGATACGGCCGCCAGCTGATGCTGGCGGAAGTGGGGGAGGAAGGGCAGGTGCGGCTCAAGGATAAATCCGTGCTGATCGTCGGCCTCGGCGGGCTTGGCTCGCCGCTTGCCCTCTATCTGGCGGGGGCCGGGGTGGGCACCTTGTGGCTGGCCGATGGCGATACGGTGGATTCCAGCAATCTGCCGCGCCAGATCCTGTTCGATAGCGAGGCGGTCAACCACTCCAAGGCGGAGCTGGCCCGCGAGCGTTTGGCCGCCCACAACCCGCTGGTGGAGCTGATTGCCATTAATCAGCGGCTCGATGCCGCCAGCCTGCCGGAGTTTGTGGTCGAGGTAGATCTGGTGATCGACTGCTGCGACAACCTCGCCACTCGGCAAGCCATCAACGCCGCCTGTGTAGGGCAGGGCAAGCCATGGATCTCCGCCGCCGCAGTGGGTTGGCAAGGGCAGCTGATGGCGCGCACAGGTATGGATCACGCCTGCTACGCCTGCCTCTATCCGCTGGATACAAAGCTCGTCCAGAGCTGCGAGACCAGCGGCGTCACCGGCCCGCTGGTCGGGGTGATGGGCTCTTTGCAGGCGCTGGAGGCACTGAAACTGCTGCTCGGGATGCCAAGCCCGGTCGCCGGCACATTGCGCCGCTTCGATGCCCTGACCCATCAGTGGCAGACCCTCACTCTGGCCCCCGATCCCGATTGCCCGGTTTGCGGGCAGCGCCGATGCCCGACACACGATAAGGAGATCACCCCATGATCCTCACCATTCGACTCAACGATAAAGATCAGCCGCTGGCGGCAGGGCAGAGTGTCGCCGACCTGCTGGCGGCGCAAGGGGTCAATCCCCAAGGGGTGGCGGTAGCCCTTAACGGTGCCGTGCTGCCCCGTGGCCGCTGGGCCGAGACCCGTCTCAATGACGGGGACGAACTCCACCTCTTCACCGCCATTGCGGGAGGCTAATCCATGATGCTCGCAGTCCCATTTTCGAGCGTTCTGCCTTGCGGCGGGGCCTCATCTCTTCTTATCGCAGTGGCAGGAGGCTGACATGCTGACAATTGCCGATCACACCTTCTCATCGCGCCTCTTTACCGGCACCGGCAAGTTTGCCCGCCCGGATCTGATGGCCGCCGCCATCGAGGCGAGCGGCTCCCAACTGGTCACCATGGCCATCAAGCGGCTCGAACCGGGCAAGGCCCACGACGATATCCTGAGCCCCTTGCTGAAACTCGGGGTCAAGCTGTTGCCCAACACCTCCGGCGCCAAGACCGCCGCCGAGGCGGTATTTGCCGCCCACCTCGCCCGCGAGGCGCTGGGGACGAACTGGTTGAAGCTGGAGATCCACCCCGATCCTCGCTATCTGCTGCCAGACCCAATCGAGACACTCAAAGCCGCCGAGCAGCTGGTGAAAGAGGGTTTTGTGGTGCTGCCCTACTGCGGGGCCGACCCCGTGCTTTGCAAACGGCTGGAAGAGGTGGGCTGCGCCGCCGTGATGCCGCTCGGCGCCCCCATCGGCTCCAATCAGGGGCTGGTGACCCGGGAGTTTCTCTCCATCATCGTCGAGCAGGCCAATGTGCCCGTGGTAGTGGACGCGGGCATAGGTGCACCGAGCCATGCGGCCGCTGCCTTTGAACTGGGCGCCGACGCCGTGCTGGTCAACACCGCCATCGCCGTGAGCGGCGACCCGATCGCCATGGGCCGCGCCTTCGCACTCGCCTGTGAGGCCGGGCGCAGCGCCTATCAAGCTGGTCTCGGCGCCCGCGCCCTGCAGGCGCAAGCCTCCAGCCCGCTCACCGATTTTCTGGGGGCGTTATGAACCAGGGTTTAGAGGAGATAGATGCTTCGGCTATGGGCTCCGTACCAGATGATCAGTCAAGTGTTCGCCCCCCTCGCCCTCTGGGAGAGGGGCTGGGGGTGAGGGCTACGGGGGTGAGGGATCTGGAGTCGCAGGATGCCGCCCCCTCCTTCCTCGACCGCTGGCAGGAGCTGGAGTGGGACGATATCGGCATGCAGATCCGCGCCAAGAGCGCCGCCGATGTAGCGCGGGCGCTGGGTTCACCCCGCCGTACCCTGGCCGATTTTATGGCGCTGATCTCGCCAGCTGCCGAGGCCTATCTACCGCAGATGGCAGCCGAGGCCGAGCGGCTGACCCGCCAGCGCTTTGGCAACACCATCGGCTTCTATGTGCCGCTCTATCTGTCGAACCTCTGCGCCAACGACTGCACCTACTGCGGCTTCTCCATGAGTAACCGCCTCAAGCGCAAAACCTTGAATACAGAGGAGATAGATCGCGAGTGTCTGGCCATCAAGGCGCGCGGTTTCGACAGCGTGCTGCTGGTGACCGGCGAGCACGAGCACAAGGTGGGGCTCGCCTATTTTCGCGAGGTGATGCCCATCATCCGCCGCCACTTCAGCACGGTAGGGATGGAAGTGCAGCCCCTCTCGCAGGCCGAATATGCCGAGCTGAAGAGCCTCGGCCTCGACGCCGTTATGGTCTATCAGGAGACCTACCACGCCCCCACCTACGCCCGCCACCACCTGCGCGGCAACAAGCGGGACATCGCATGGCGCCTCGCGACGCCCGATCGGCTGGGCCGTGCCGGGATCGACAAAATCGGGTTGGGGGCGCTGATCGGCCTCTCATCGGATTGGCGCGCCGACAGCTACTTTGTCGCCGAGCATCTGAGCTGGCTTGAACGCTACCACTGGCAGAGCCGCTATTCACTCTCCTTCCCGCGCCTGCGCCCCTGCACCGGTGGGCTGGAGCCTTCCGTCATCATGTCAGATCGCCAGCTGGCCCAGCTAATCTGCGCCTGGCGCCTCTTCTCACCGACGCTGGACTTGTCGCTCTCCACCCGCGAGTCGGCCACCTTTCGCAACGGCGCGGTGCGCCTTGGCATCACCCAGATGTCGGCCGAGTCGCGCACCCAGCCGGGTGGCTATGCCGAGGGGGATGCAGAGGAGCTGGAGCAGTTCGCCATCCACGACGATCGCCCGGTGGGGGAAGTGGCCGCCGCCGTGCGGCAGGCGGGGTTGCAGCCGGTGTTCAAAGATTGGGAACCGTTTTTGGGGAGATAGAGGGTGATTTCTCTTTGCCATACGCAGATCGGAGAGAGTGATGCCGGAACACAATAGCTATTCGCGGTAAACGTTGGGCTTCGCAAGCTCAGCCGCAACCTACATCTGTGGTAGGTTGGCGCTGAGCGTAGCGAAGCCCAACATACGGGATGCTTTGTGCTCAAATAGTGGAAATAACTACGGCACTATATTTCCACCAGAAAATTAAAGGAATTTCGATAGATTCAGTTCTGTTGAAACTCTTAGAATTTTGTGTCAAAAATTTTGTTTTTCGCTGTTGTTGTTAACTTTATGGCTCCATAATGTTCTGCTAGGAAATTTATGTGCTCAATTTCATCAGGATGTAGCTGGGTCCACGTTTCGCCCACAAACCAACGAAAATGAACACCCAAATTTGATTTTACTATATTTCTATATGTTTTTTTATCGATGTTTATGGGGGAGTGACTCTCCAGTAAAACAACTAATTGATCAAAAGATTCGATAGCTTGGCTTAAATGTGGTAAATAAACAGATGAGTCGAATTTAGTTCCTTGTTGAACTAGTTTTTTAAAATTCTCAGCTAAAGCTGTGTCTACACTCGTATTGCTTCCTTCTAACTCAAAATGTGCAGACCTTATATGGGAGAGTAACATTTTTAGTTGGTTGAAAAATATTGAGTCAAAATCTTGCTTTGTTGAAGATAGCACTTGCTGTTCTAAACTCTCTTTGCTTTTATTTAATGATTGGTCTGTCAAGTAAACGGTCGCCAATAACAGTATGACTGAAAAGAAGGACAGCATTGGGCCTAACACACCACCGAAGAAACTCCCCAGTCCAGCCCATTTTGATGTATCATTCCATAAGCCGATTCCAAATTTAAAAATATATAAACTTATAGGGACTAAATAGCTGTTCCGAATAGTAGATCACCGGAGGAAGGGAACTCAGTCCAGTTTGTGCGATCTCATTAGTCGCCAAACAAAACAAGCCACACCCAAAGGACTGAGTTGATGCCTATGGCATTGTTGCCCAAATCAGGCAGCAAGTCATGGCTTCCCCAGCCCCAGGTGACCGCTACACTCGGGACTTTCTGACAGGTAGACCAAGGGTATTCAGTTTGTTTATGGCACTGACATACGCCATGACTTCTCCCACTTGGCCATTGTAGTTACGCAGACTGATTTTCCCCGCCAGCAACTGCTTGAACCGATACATCGCCGTCTCTGCCAGCGAGCGCCGGTGATATCCCGACATCTTCTTCCAGTGCGCCAGCCCTTCCTTACGCATCACCAGCACAGCGTCATTTCTTGGGTGCCCCTTTTTCCATAACCCCGCGTTCTTGCGAGGCGGGATACAGGCTGTCGCCCCTTTGCGTGAGATAAGCTGATGGCTGGCTTTGCTGTCATAGGCGCCATCCGCATAAACACGTCCCAGATTGCGCCGCAGTGGGTTGAGCAAGGTCGGCAGCACCTCGGCATCATGGACATTTTCCAACGACACTTCCGCTGCCACGATATCGTGAGTGGCCGGGTCCACAGCCAGATGCAACTTGCGCCAGACTCGCCGCTTCTCGGCGCCGTGTTTTCTGACCTTCCACTCGCCTTCACCAAATACCTTCAGGCCCGTCGAATCGATAACCAAGTCAGTGATGCGCCCCTTAGAGGGCTGTCGATAAGCCACCGTCACCGTGCGTGCTCGCTTGCTGACACAGCTGTAATCGGGGGCACAAAGCGGTACGTTCATCAACTCGAACAGGGAGTCGAGTAGTCCCTGGGTGGCCCGCAGAGTGAGGTTAAAAATCCCCTTGAGCATCAGGAAGGTACAGATGGTCTGGTCAGTGTAAAGCTGGCTGCGGCCCCGCCGCCCATGATGGTCGTGGTGAAACCAGTTGCTCATGGCCTCGGCATCAACCCAGAAGGTGAGTGAACCACGGTTAATCAAAGACTTGTTGTATTTAGGCCAGTTGGTGATGGGGTGAAGCGACGTGCCCATGATGCAGACTTGAAGAGGGTGGTGGTGATCAGATCACCGAGTCCTCAGTTAGTTCCATTCAGGCGGCATCGATTTGGGAAACAACGCCGGTAGGGGCGACCATCCCATTAACAACGCTTATTTTTGCCATCTATTCCCTAAAACTATGTCAGCTAGAAATTTAATTCGATAATTCACTAATTTATTGGGATTCTGATAGAGGCAGCATCATACAAGAACGCAACCTAACTCTCTGCAAAACCATTTAAAATAAATCCACTGTAATATTTTACATTGACTCACATTAAATAATAAAATATATTTTTCCCTTGCCATCATTTAGGAAGTTTATGTGTTATGGAAGCAGTTCTCTCATCAAATAAAAAACAAAGATGTGTTAATTTCGTCGCGGATGTATTTGCACTCAACACCTTTTGCTATTTCATATCAATACCTATAGAACTAGGTTTTGCACAGATGAGTTTGGAAACTCATCTGCATGCTAGACTCATAGGTTTATTTATAATTACCACAACAGCAAGGCCTTTCGGCCTTTGGCGTGATTGGATATTCAAGAAGTGTAGTTTAACAGACCAGAACAAAGGAGTATTTCCTTATTTAGTTGATACATTTGCTTATTTATCATTTGAAATGCCATTGTATCTAATTAATTTGTCGATAAGTGGTGCATCTTCTGAGCAAATGATTAGAAGTGTTTTTATATTTTTTTTAATATCTGGCATCGTCGGGCGACCATACGGAATTTATCGTTCCTTCCTCAGAAGGAACGTTTTTAAAATAAACAAAAATTAAAGTAAAGGTGAATAGGAATGGATGTAAAAACTATTGTCTCTAGTGTTGATCTCAAGGAAATGGTTATCGTTGATTGTGGCCATATCGCTATTTTCTCCAAAGAGAATGGTTATTCATTCGGAAGATTTGGAGAACCTAGCCATCATGAAATTAATACTCTAATGCTAGGGATTGAATTGTTAATATCTCTGAGAGAAAGTGGTCACAATGCCATGCTAAGTATTTGTTTATCCGACTTGGCAGGTATCGCTGGAGGAAACCAAGAGAGAATCTCAATTATTAATAACTTAAACGATGGTATTAAGAGCCCATATTTACCAGAAGAGTACAAAAAAAACTAAAGGATAATGGTTTAACTGTAGATGATGTGATTATAAATTTACAATCTAAGGGCAATGAGAAATTTAAAAAAGTAATACGTAGAGTCCGCTCAAACATTATAAAATCATCTGAAAACCCAGATAATAGCAAGCATTTTTATAAAAAATATAATGCTGTATTTTTGACTTCTGGTGATAAAGAACTATTTTCTTTATCCACTCCATTTTTGACCAATACTGAAACTGAAGATCAATATTATCAGGGCGATTGATGGAAAGGCGAAGAATACAAAGTTAAAGATAGCGTGTTAAATAGTATTCCACTTATTAGACTTAAAAAAAACCCCATTATCAACCTATATGAATCTGGCGGGAAAGTTTTATGCCCTGCAACATACAGTGGATTGCTTAGCCACTTTGATAATAATGTTGATCATATTGCGATTTATGCACGCGGCGATGATGATTTCATTGGTGAGAAAATAATCCGCGGCGTTATAGCATCGAATATTCTTTCTGATGAATTTTCAAGAAACTGCGTTGAAATTATTATTTCAAAGAGTGGAAGTTTAGAAATATCAATCATACGTGAAAATGAAATAAGACGTTGTGGTTGTGAATATGAAGCATTCATTTCAAAAATTTCCAATAATATTTCTTCTAATGACATGGTAGTGATGTAACTTAATATGATATATTTTGATAACGCAGCATCAGCAATTCCATTCACAAGTGCAGTGGATTTTATCCCTAACTATGGCAACCCATCAAGCAATCATAAAGCCGGTCATGATAGCAATCAAATTATCCATAATGCTAGGAAACTACTTGCTGACATTTTTGGCGGAGATGCAGGAAGCTACTATTTCACTTCAGGTGCAACCGAGTCGGCAAATATAGCAATACAAGGATATTGTCGCTTCTTGAAAAAACTGAATCAACACGTGATGAAATAATAGTTTCCGCAGTGGAACATCCAGCTGTTTTCAATACTGTACATGAAATGAAGAAACAAGGATTTTTAGTTCATGTATTAAGTGTTGATAATGCTGGCATAATTAACCTTCACGATCTAAAAAGCTTGGTTAGTTGCAAAACAGCCTTAGTATGTATAATGGGCGTTAATAATGAGACAGGTATAATCCAACCAATCAATGCTGCTTTTAAATGTATCAAAGACATCGATCATGGCATAGTCACAATGTGCGATACAGTGCAATACCTGACTAAAGTAAATACAAAGCTTGACCTGGATAATATCGACTGTTTTTTTGCTTCAGGCCACAAAATAGGAGCGACAAAAGGAATCGGACTATTATATTTAAATGAAATGGTAATGGTCGATCCTTTATTTTTTGGTGGTGGTCAAGAAAGTGGTTTACGACCAGGAACTGAAAATCTGTACGGCATAGAGTCGTTATCAAGAGCTATAAAAGAACACGCTCAGAAATGTATTATTTATCAGGATCATGTGCAAATTTTAAAAAAAAATCTTCTTAATGGGCTTGAAGAAGCTGGTATTAGTTATCAAGTGAACACACTAAACGCCCCAACTTCTGACTATATACTGTCACTTGCGTTTCCTGGCCAAGATGCGAGCCAATTAGCAAACTATCTAGCGAATAAAGGAATATGTATTTCAAGAGGTTCTGCATGTAGTAGTACATCCGCAAAACCGTCTAGAGTATTGAGTGCCATGAAACTTGATCGTAAGACCATAAACTCCACTATAAGACTGTCATTTTCACCTAACAACACTCTAGATGAAGTAAAAACGTTCTGTACGCACATGATTGAGTACCATGTAGCTACAAATGCACAAATCTAGTTATCTACCCGGCACCAGCCTCAAACTGGTGTCTTATTTACGCTACCTTTAGTGTGCATTTGTAGTGATGTGATGGACGCCCCCACTCAGCGCGGTCAGTTTGGCACACCTCATGATAGAGCACGCGGTTTAAGCGGGTCATATTGAGCAATACCAACACGGGGCACATAGATACCGCCGAGTGTCCGAGTCTCTCACCTATTCAATAGGAAAGGCCACACCGTGAGGGCATGGCCTTGTCTATTTAGATGAGGAAGTCATCCAGCTGACGACCTTGCTCGAGTTGCTCAGCCAGGAACTTGGGGGTACGGCCCTGACCGGTCCAGGTTTTCTCTACGCCATTTTCAACATAACGGTATTTCGGGGGACGCGGTGCTCGTTTCGCTTTTGCCGCAGTCGCTGCTGCTGGGGCACTGCCTACCAACTCAGTCGGGTCAATGCCAGCTTGAGCCAACATCGCTTGGAACTCAGCCAGCTTTTGCTGATGCTCAGCATTGGCTGTTTGCTCTTTTTCTGCCTGCTCTAAACGCTCTAAATAGCTGTTCCGAATAGTAGATCACTGGAGGAAGGGAACTCAGTCCAGTTTGTGCGATCTCATTAGTCGCCAAACAAAACAAGCCACACCCAAAGGACTGAGTTGATGCCTACCCTACCACCCCTGCCACGACCACAACGGCGCCGCATTCACAAAATCATCCATGCCACCCGTGATAAAGGACATGCTCGTCGCTTGATGGCCATCTTGCTGTTACATGAAGGACGCACGATCACTGATGTTCATCACCTTACCGGCGCGCTCGACCATCGGTCGTTGGCTTCAGTGGTATCGGGATGAAGGTGTGGGGGCTCTAGAAGCCTTACCGGCTGGCCGTTCCCCGGTCTTACCTGTCGCCAAGATTGTCACCTTACTGGTGCTGCTCATGCAGTTTTCTCCGCAAGATTTTGGTTATCAGCGCAGCCGCTGGTGTACCGAACTATTGGCTATCAAAATCAATCGGTTAACAGGCCTCAATATGGCAGCCTCCACGCTCCGCCGATGGTTACCTCGTATGGGCATTGTCTGGCGAAGGCCCGTGCCAACCTTGCGGATAAAAGACCCGGCCTATCAGGAGAAAATGGCGGATATCGACGCTGCGCTGGCCCGCTGTGATGCCGATAATCCGGTGTTTTATGAGGATGAAGTCGATATAGACCTCAATCCCAAATTAGGGGCCGACTGGATGTTCAGAGCGCAGCAAAAGCGGGTTGT